>NZ_JBGLYZ010000025.1:0-80660 GCF_047304345.1 Ralstonia sp. Ralssp135 | reverse complement strand
CCCCCAAACTTCCGGGGCCACCCCGGCCCCGGCGCGGGGGGGGGGGGATGCGCGGGCCGTGGCCGTTAGCGGATCCAGCCGCGCTCGAGCAAAGGCGTGTCCCATGCCGGCTCGCCAGCGTGGTGGCTGGCGAGGCAATCGATCAGTGCGCAGACCTTGACAGCCTGACGCTGCGTCGCCGGATACACGGCAGAGAAGTGCAGCGGTGTCAGGTCGTAATCGGCCAGCACCGGCACGAGGCGGCCGGCGACGAGATCGTCGCTGATGACGAGGGTGGGCAGGCAGGCAATGCCGGCGCTGGTGAGGGCGTAGTCGCGCAGCAGATGCACGGAATTCGAGCGCACCTGCTCAGGCAGGTCCATCGCGGGGCCGGCCTCGCCGTTGCGCGAGAACAACCAGCGCTTGCGAGTCGGATAGCCGGAGTAGAGCGCCAGCGAATGCTGCAGCAGATCGGCCGGCTGCTGAGGCATGCCGTATTCCTCGATGTACGCGGGCGTGGCGCAGAACATGCGCCGCAGCGGGAACAGGCGCCGCTCGATCAGCGAATCGTTGATCGGCGGAAAGATCTGAAACACAACGTCGAACCCCTCGGCAATCGGATCGACCACGCTGTCGTCCACCACCACGTCGAGCTGGATATCGGGGTACTGCGCACCGAACCTCGCCAGCGGCTCGGCAAAGTGGCTGAGCGCGTATCCGGGCAGCATGCGGATGCGCAGCTTGCCGGCGGGCGTGGCGCGCAGGCCGCGCATCTGGTCGGTCAGGTCCGTCAGCATGCAGACGGCTTCGGCGCATTGCTTGTAGTAGGTTTCACCCACTTCGGAAAGACGCACGTGCCGCGTGCTGCGGTGAAACAGCGGCGCTTCAATAAAGCGCTCCAGTTGCTGCACGCGGTTGGTGACCACCGAGTTGGTCACGCCCAGCTGGCGCGCGGCCTCGGCAAAGCTGCGCGTTTCCGCCACGCGCACGAAGGCTTCAATACTGAGAAAACGGTCCATTTCCAGCGTCCTTGCGCCTGAGCTGAAAGAGCGGCGCGACGCCGGCCATCATACGGCGATCCGGTGGAATGTGACGCGAGCGTTGGCAAGGCTTTTCTGCGCATCGCCGCGTCGTTTATCCTTTGCAATCTGTTTCATTTCCATCTCGCATTCCAATACCAAACGAGGAGCAGTTCATGGCAATTCAAGTCGTCGGCATCGTCGGTGCCGGAACAATGGGCAACGGCATTGCGCAAGCGTGCGCCGTGGTTGGGCTGGATGTGGTGATGGTGGACATCAGCGATGCCGCCGTGCAGAAAGGCATTGCCACGGTGGCAGGCAGTCTGGACCGCCTCATCAAGAAGGAAAAGTTGACCGAAGCCGACAAGGCTGCCGCGCTCGCACGCATCCACGGTTCGACCAGCTATGACGATCTCAAGCGCGCCGACCTCGTCATCGAGGCCGCCACCGAGAACTTCGACCTGAAGGTGAAGATCCTCAAGCAGCTCGAAGCTGCGGCTGCGCCGCACGCAATTGTGGCGTCGAATACGTCGTCCATCTCGATCACCAAGCTGGCCGCCGTGCTGCAAGATGCGAGCCGCTTCATCGGCATGCACTTCTTCAACCCGGTGCCGATGATGGCGCTGGTGGAAGTCATTCGCGGCCTGCAGACGAGCGACGCCACGCATGCGGCGGTGGAAGCGCTGGCCAAGCAACTGGGCAAGACGCCGATCACGGTCAAGAACAGCCCGGGCTTTGTCGTCAACCGCATCCTGTGCCCGATGATCAACGAGGCGTTCTGCGTGCTGGGCGAGGGGTTGGCCTCGCCGGAGGAGATCGACGAGGGCATGAAGCTCGGCTGCAACCACCCGATCGGGCCGCTGGCGCTGGCCGACATGATCGGCCTGGACACCATGCTCGCCGTGATGGAAGTGCTGTACACCGAGTTTGCTGACCCGAAGTACCGCCCGGCCATGCTGATGCGCGAAATGGTGGCCGCCGGCTACCTTGGCCGCAAGACCGGCCGCGGCGTGTACGACTATCGCAAGTAAGTCAGCTGCGATTCTTCACGGCATGCGCGCTGTCCGCCAACTGTCAGGCCGGATTCGCGCGAACTGTCCGCAAGTGTGCATGGAGGCGGTGTGGGGATGCGTCGATGATGACGTATCGCCACACCGTTTTTTCTTCCCCACACTCCGGACGCCATCATGTCGCGCTACGCCTTCCGTCTGCTCAACGTCTTTGCCGAATCCACGTTCGGCGGCAACCAGCTCGCCGTCTTTGAAGACGGGCGGGGCCTGGACGACGCCACCATGCAGGCCATCGGACGCCAGTTCAACCTGTCCGAGATCACGTTCATTTTTCCCGATGACACGGATGGCGCCACGGCGCGTTTCCGCATCTTCACACCCGATTACGAGATGCCGTTTGCCGGTCACCCATCGCTTGGGACCGCGCAGGTGGTGCGCGAACTGTACGGCCCAGGCAATGAACTGACGCTGCGTTGCCAGTCGGGCATCGTGTCGCTGACGGCGCAGGACGAGGGGTGGTCGCTCGTGCCGCCGCGCTCGGGGGCGTTGGATACGCGCGAAGCCGATCCGGCCATCGCCAAGATGCTTGGGCTGGATGCGGATGCGCTGGCGGGCCCGCCGCTGTGGGTTGACGCAGGCATCGAGCAACTGATGGTGCCGGTCAAGACGCGCGCCGATGTGGAGCGCGCCCGGCCCGACCCGTCAGCCTTCGATGCCTGGCCGCGCAGCCGCAACGATGGGCGTAACGCCTACGTCTTCACCATGCCCGCGCCTGGCAGTAACGATCCGGTGGTTTCGCGCTTCTTCTTCGAATACGGCGCCGGCCTGTGGGAAGACCCGGGCACCGGTTCGGCGTGCGCCAACCTGGGCGGCTGGCTGCGCGCGACGGGCCATGCGCTGCCCGCCAGCTACCGCATCGAGCAGGGCGCTGCAGTGGGTCGACCCTGCCACCTCACGCTGCGTGTGGATGCCGACGGCACGATCCACGTCGGTGGCCGCGTGATCGAAATCGGCCGCGGCACGTTGACGATTTAATCGGCGGCGCTCAACTGCTTGCAGAAGAACGTCGTCCCGCAGAATGCACCGTCGGGCATCAGCGCGTAGTTGGGCACCACGCCCACGCGCTGCCAGCCGGCGCGTGCGTATAGCCGCTCGGCATCGCCGCCCGTCACCGTGTCGAGCACGAGCACCGTCTTGCCCTCGGCGCGCGCTTCCTCTTCGATGGCGGCCATCAACCGCTGCGCCACGCCCTTCCGACGCGCGCGGCGGTGCACGAGCATCTTTGCAACGTCGGCGCGGTGCGGCTGGTTTTCCGGCTGTGCGAGCACCAGTTGTACGGTGCCGTGGATGGCGCCCGCTTCATCCTCGGCAATCAACAAGGCGCGCTCGCCGCACGCCACGCCTTCGGCAACGTTGCGCCAGAACGCCTGCGCCTTGTCGCGAGACAACGGCCACATGAAGCTCACTGACGCGCCGCCTTCCACGCAATCGATCAGCACGTCGGCCAACGCATCCACACACGCGCTTGCCTCGTTGGCGCCGACGCGCCGGATGGTCAGGGTGTCGATCATCAAGGCCTCCAGTGGGCAGCGGACACGGTTGTCAGCGCGACGAGGTAACGGGCCGGCCGCCGCGTGGGGTTGTGATAGACGATCGGGCAGTCCAGCCGCATGGTCAGGCAGTCGCCTGCATTGAGGCGCCAGTGTGTGTCGCCCACGGTCATTTCCATCGAACCTTCGATCACCCACACCTGCTGGTGGATTTCGGCATCGCGCGCGCCGGTGTCATAGGCCACGCGCTCGCCGGGCGGAAAGCGCACCTCAACGAGCTGCAGGGGCGAACGCGCCGCCGGCGACAGGTTGCGGCGCACGTAGCCCGAGGCAGGGTCGGTCCACTCCGGCTGATCTGCCGCGCGTGATACCGGCGAAGGCGCCACGGCCGGCGCGGCACTGTCTTCGAACAGCGAAGCAAGGGTCACGCCCAGCGCGGAGCTGAGCCGATCCAGCACCGCTGCGGTCGGGCTGCTCTGGCCGCGTTCAATGAGGGAGATGGCTGAACGGCTGACCTGGCTGCGCTCTGCCAGCGCGTCGAGCGAGAGCCCCTGGGCGTCGCGCAGTTCGCGCAGGCGGTTGGCGATACGTTGGTGAATGTCCATATTTTCCAGTTTAATGGAAATTAATCTCTAGTAAACTGGAATTTGAGGTGCGGCCAGATTGGCCCCGCTCTGGGTCGTACCTTGTCCAGACGGCGGGGGCCATCGCGTTGGAGAGAGCGGGGAGAACGCCCCGGCCGCGTTCATCGGCCTGCTCGAAGGACGCAACTTCGGCAAGCTCGTGGTGCGGGTGGCCGAGGCCTGACCGCGCGCTCGGCCGCTCTTGGCTATTGGGTTGCAGCGTCCCGCCGCTGTACGGCGGGCGGCAGCCACGATGCATCGAGTGCCGCCTCCTTGGGCCAGGTCAGTTGCATACGCAGCAGGAACGAGCCGGTGGGCGGTGGCAGCCAATTGTTGCGCATGCCCTTGGGCGGTGCGCGCTGGATCAGGATGTCGAGCGAGCCATCGCGGTTCAGGCGCGGGCGATCAGCTTCGCTCAGCACGTTGCGCAGGCCCGGGCGTTCGATCGCGCGGCGCGGCTGCCCGGCAGCGGACAGGGCAGCGATGGCCCAGCCGGCATTCTCGGGCGGCAGTTGGTTGCGCTCGAAATGCAGGACGTAGCGGTGCGTGCTGTCCAGCGCCATGCCGTTGGCGTCGGTCGTGGCGGTGGCGATGAGCATGTCCTGCGGCAGGTCGGTGCCGCCGCCGTTCCACGCCACGATGGCGCGCTGTGCGTAATCCAGCCCGTAGGCGCCGATCATGCGCGGGATGAACCAGCCATTCTGCGTGACGGACGGTTGCTTGACGGCCAGCGCCAGCGTTTCGCGCGCGGCCGCCACCCCACCCTCCATCACCTTCAGGTTGGCGGCGCTCACGGCTTTGGCGTCGAACGGCGCACCAGGCACGATGCCCAGATCACGCAGCGATTGCAGCATCGTGGAGTCGGCTGCGTGCGGCGGATTGTCCTTGAGCAGCTCGGCAAAGCGCGTGAAGTAGCTGTTGGCGTCCAGCGCGGTGACACGGCGGCGCGCGGCATCCAGGCTGACGTCGAGGTCGGTGGCCTTGTCCGTGTTCACCTTTGCCCCGGCTTCGGCCTCGCGCGGGGTGGTTTTGCCGAAGGCCTCCAGCGGGGTGATGCGGTAGCGGTCCTGTATGCGGCGTGCGGCGGTCAGGTCGCGCGGTCCGGCCACCGGCGTCCGTGCCACCACCCAGACGAGGCTGGTCGGCGCGGCAATCTGTTTGACGCCCGTGGGCAGCGTGCCCTCCCAACCCGGCGGCGTGATGGCGTAGTGCGCGGCACGCGCCCCGGTGGTGCGGTTGCCGAGCGATTCGAACACGTCGTTCCACCCGTCGTGCAGCGCCACCCAGAGGTGTCGGCGGCCGGCGTCGGGCAGGCTCAGGACGACCGGGCCGTTATGCAAATCAATGAAAGCGCTGCTGGCGAGTACGTCTACGCGGGCGCGCACGCCGGCGGGCAGGGCTTCATCTTCCAGCGTGCGCTGGTGCATGAACGTGCCGGCGGGCGCCAGCGCAGACGTGGTCTGCAGCAACGCGTCGGTCATCATCAACGGAAACGCGTAGACATAGGCCGAGCGCACGAGCGCTTCGTTCGGTTGCGGCAGACGTTGCTCGATCGGTGCCGTGGTCGCGGCGTTCTGGATGGAGCAGCCGGTCAGGCCCAGGGTAAGCGCCGAGGCCGCCACGCTCAGCGCCACAGCCGCCAGCTTGGTAAGCCGGCGCGCGGGCGCAGGGCAGTGCGTCATCTTGTTCTCCTTTTGTCGTCGTCGGTGCGCGCAACAGGAAAGCAGACGCCTGTCGAACATCCCCCCAAGGATGCTTGCGCATACGGTTGCGCGGTAGCCGATCCCATGGCTCCGCGCATGTCGTGTCTTGAATCTTTGGAATGTAGAAGCGCCGCCAGCGCAAGTCAATTCAAGTGCAGTGGGGCATGCATGCAGGGGGGCGACGCAGGCAGGTGTCTAGAGGCGCAGGTGCAGCGCAAGACGCAACTTGGCCGCGTCATATTCCGCCTTCATGCGCGCCACGATTTCGGCGGCGGGCGGCAGATCGGCAATCTGCCCCACCCCTTGCCCCGCGCCCCAGATGTCTTTCCAGGCCTTGGCGCGCGAGCTGCCATCGCCAAAGTTCATCTTCGATTTGTCGGCCTCGGGCAGGGCGGCCGGGTCCAGGCCCGCGAGTTCGATGCTTTCGCGGATGTAGTTGCCGTGTACGCCCGTAAAGAGGTTGGTGTAGACGATGTCCGACGCGGCCGCGCGCAGGATGGCCTGCTTGTAGCTTTCGGCCGCGTGGGCCTCCTGGCTGGCGATAAAACGCGTGCCAATGTAGGCGAGGTCCGCACCCATGGCCTGCGCGGCAAGGATGGCGTCGCCTGTGGCAATGGCGCCCGACAGCGCGATCGGCCCGTCGAAGATGCGCCGCACCTCGCCCACCAGCGCAAATGGCGACAGCGTGCCGGCATGCCCACCCGCACCCGCAGCCACCAGAATCAGCCCGTCGACGCCGGCTTCCAGCGCCTTTTCGGCATGGCGCAAGTTGATCACGTCGTGCAGAACGATGCCGCCGTAGCCATGCACGGCATCCAGGATCTCCTTGACGGGCGCGCGCAGCGAGGTGATGAAGATCGGCACCTTGTGTTTGACGCAGGTGGCCACGTCCTGCTCCAGCCGCGCGTTTGAGTGGTGCACGATTTGATTGACGGCGATCGGTCCCACCACTTCGTGCGGATGCGCGGTGCGGTAGGCCGCCAGCTCCTCGTTCATCTGCGTGAGCCAGTCGTCCAGCATCTCGGCCGGGCGCGCGTTGAGCGCTGGAAACGCCCCGACGATGCCGGCCTTGCATTGCGCCAGCACCAGTTCCGGATAGCTGACGATGAACATCGGCGAACCGATCACGGGCAGCGTCAGGTGCTGCAGCATGGGCGGCAGGTGCTTGGCGGCGGGCATGGCGTCTCCTGGTTGGGCAAACCGGCACGACAGGGGCAGAACACGTCGTTTGATTATAGGAACGATCCCGCACCCCGCCGTGCGCGGTCTACCCGCCGGGCTCAGACATGGGCGTGCTGCGTCAGCAGTTCAATGAAGGCGCGGTTGAAGGCGGGCAGGTCGTCGGGTTTGCGGCTGCTGACCCAGTTGCGGTCGGTCACCACTTCGCGGTCTACCCACATGCCGCCGGCATTGCGGATGTCGTCCTGCAGCGTCGGCCAGCTTGTCAGCGTGCGCCCGCGCACCAGGCCCGCAGACACCATCAGCCACGGCCCGTGGCAGATCACGGCGATCGGCTTTTGCGCCCGCTCGAACGCTTTCACAAAGGCCTGCGCGGCCGGCACGACGCGCAGTGCATCGGCGTTGAATACCCCGCCGGGCAGCACCAGGCCGTTGAAGTCGTCAGCCTTGGCTTGATCCAGCGTCAGGTCCACCTTGAAGGTGTCGCCCTTGGTGGCGTGGTGCAAGCCCGTCACGCTTGGGCCTTTCGGCGCGACGATGCTGACCGTGGCACCGGCGGCTTCCAGCGCCTGCTTGGGGCTGGCCAGCTCAGCCTGCTCGAACAAATCGTCGACGAGGATGGCAATACGCAAGTCATGCAATGGGGTCATGGCGAACTCCTTGTCAGGGGAAATCGAAAGAAGGGAACGGCAGTGGACGGTCCCGCAACGCCCGTGCCCGCTCTGCGCTAGCATGCGGAGCATTCGCCACGCATCACTTCACCCAAGACTGATCACCGGAGACTTGCATGACCACGCCGCTTTCCATCGATGCCGCCACCGCTGCTGCAGACGCCGCGCTGTTTCCCGGCTTTCGTCCGTTCCGCCAAATGGTCAACGGGGTGGAGATCGCGGGGGTGATCGGCGGCAGCGGTCCGCCGCTGCTGTTGCTGCATGGCCATCCGCAAAGCCATGTGATCTGGCACAAAGTCGCGCAGGAGCTGGCGCACGATTACACGGTCGTCGCGACCGATCTGCGCGGCTATGGCGCCTCGTCCAAACCGGCCGGCAGTGCCCGGCACGCCGAATACAGCAAGCGAACCATGGCGCAGGACCAGGTGGAGGTCATGCGCGCACTCGGCTTCGGCCGCTTCCGGCTGTGCGCGCATGATCGCGGGGCGCGCGTGGCGCATCGCCTATGTGTCGATCACCCCTTGCACGTCGAGCGCGCCATGCTGCTCGACATCGCGCCCACGCTGGCGATGTACGAGCACACCGATATGGCGTTTGCCTCCGCCTACTGGCATTGGTTCTTCCTGATCCAGCCTGCACCGTTTCCCGAGACGCTCATCAACGCCACGCCCGATTTCTACATCGGCAAGCTGATGGGCCTGCGCCACGCGGGGCTCGAACCGTTCGCCCCGGAAGCGATGGAGATCTACGCCGCCGCCATGCGGGAGCCCGCGTGCGTGCACGCCATGTGCGAGGAC
The DNA here is from genome assembly GCF_047304345.1 of Ralstonia sp. Ralssp135. Taxonomy (NCBI): domain Bacteria; kingdom Pseudomonadati; phylum Pseudomonadota; class Betaproteobacteria; order Burkholderiales; family Burkholderiaceae; genus Ralstonia; species Ralstonia sp. Ralssp135. The sequence goes on along the minus strand of NZ_JBGLYZ010000025.1, from coordinate 72,129 downwards.
TACCGCGCCGCCGCCACCATCGACCTCGAACATGATCGCGCCGACCGCGACGCAGGCAAGCGCGTGAGCGTGCCGCTGCGTGTGCTGTGGGGTGAGCATGGCGTGATCCAACGCTGCTTCAAGCCGCTGGAACTGTGGAGTGCCGTGGCGGACGACGTGAGCGGTGGCACCGTGCCGTGCGGGCATTACGTGCCGGAAGAGGCGCCGGAGGCGCTGCTCAAGGAGATGCGGGCGTACTTTGCCTGAGGCAGCCGCCTAGGCGTCGGCCCACTCGCGCAGCAGGTTGTGATACGTCCCCGTCAAGGCGATGACCGACGGATCGTCCTGCCCCAGCAATCCCATCAGCCGCTGCAATTCCGTATCCATCTGGAACAGCAGCGTGCGATGGGCGTCGCCGCGCACCATGCTCTGCAGCCAGAAGAACGAGCACACGCGCGCACCGCGTGTCACCGGTGTCACGCGGTGCAGGCTGCTGCTGGGGTAGAGCACCATGTCGCCCGCCGCAAGCCTGACGCGGTGTTCGCCGAAGGTGTCGTCGATGACGAGTTCGCCCCCGTCGTAGTCTTCGGGCTCGGTCAGGAACAGCGTGCAGGAGAGGTCGCTGCGGATGCGGAAATCCGTGCCGCGCAGGTGGCGCACGGCGTTGTCGACGTGGTTGCCGAAGGTCTGCCCGCCCACGTAGCGATTGAACAGCGGCGGGAACACCTTGAGCGGCAACGCGGCGGAGAAGAATTGCGTATTGGCCGAAAGCGCATCCTGGATGAAGGTGCCGACCTCACGCGCGGCCCGCGAGCCCTCGGGCAACTGCATGTTGCGCTTCACGTGGCCCGACTGCGCACCGGCCGTGACCTTGCCGTCCACCCATTCGGCGGCATCGATGATGGCGCGGCACTGCGCAACCTGTTCCTTGCTCAGGACGTTGGGAATCTTCAGCAGCATGATGGTTCGGTGTCCAGCGCGGTGGCCAGAACGCGCAGGCGCGCATTGGGATGGCCGGCAAGAAAGTCATGCGCCTTCGCGAGGAAGGCCGGTGTGGCGGTGCGCGGCACGGCGCGCATCCAGGCGAGCGCGTCATCTGCGCGGTTGGCGAGTGCGAGCAGGCGCGCTGCATTGAACTGACCGCGGAAGTCACCGCCCTCTGCGGCGCGCAGGTAGCAGCGCAGGGCCATCGCCGTGTCAGTCTCGACTTCCCAGCCGTCTTCATAGAAGCCGCCGAGCACGTTGATCGACTTGGCGTGGCCCTGCGCGGCCGCAGCCCGGAAGAGGGTGAAGGCGCGCGAGCGATCAGCCCGAATGCCGCGTCCGAGCTGCAGGCTCGTGGCGTAGTTGTACTGCCCCCAATCGAGGCCGGCAGCGGCGGCGCGCGCGTACCAGTGCGTAGCTGTTTTGTCGCAGGCGGGCGCGCCCCAGCCGTGCTCGTAGCAGCGACCGAGCATGTTGGCGGCCATGGCGTGGCCTGACAGCGCGGCCGTCTTGAACCAGAACAAGGCTTCGGCCGGATTGCGTTCGACGCCGCGGCCATCGAGCAGCCATTGGCCGAAGATGGCCTGCGCTTCCGTGTGCCCGCGCCGGGCGGCAGCCGCCAGCCAGCGTGCGGCGCGCTCAGCAGGGCCAGTCAGCACGGCGTGGATGGCATCGGCCACCGCCGCATCGGTAGCGGCGGCTGCAGCGTGTGCTGGCATCAGTAGCGGATGCCCAGCGTCAGGATGGCCGTGCGGCCCGGTGCCAGCGATGCGTAATGCGATGCATACGCCTGGTTGAAGTACACCTTGTCGAACACGTTCTGCACGTTCAGCTGCAGGGTGGTGTGCTTGTCGATGCGGTACGCGGCCATGGCATCAAAGCGCCAATACGCAGGCACCCACTTCGGGTTGGCAGGGTTGGTGCTGCCCCACACCTTCGAGACGTAATACGCGCCGCCGCCGAGCGTGAGTTTCGGCATCGGCTGATACGTCGTCCACAAGCTGAAGCTGTTCTTCGGCGTGTTGGGGAAGGCCGTACCGTTGGTGCCGCCAAAGGCTGCGCCTGCGCCGCCGTTGTTGCGCAGTTCGCTCTTCAGATACGTGTATCCGCCGAATACCTGCCAGCGGTTGGTCAGCGCGCCCGACCAGCCCAGCTCGAAACCGTCGACGCGCTTGTTGCCGGCCATGGCGGCGGTGCCGTCCTGCTGCACGATGCGCGCATTCGTCGTTTCAATGCGGAAGACGGCGGCTGTCAGCGCAAGCTTGCTGTCGAGCACGTTCCACTTGGTACCGAGTTCGTAGGCGCGGTTCTTTTCCGGGGCAAGCACGTCGCCGCGATTGCCCGAGCGGTCTGGCGTCAGCGCGCTTGTATCGGCACCCTGGCCCGCCACCGAGCCCGACGGCGTGGAAGACGTGCCGTACGCCACGTAGATGCTGCCGTTCTGCGCAGGCTTGAAAACGAGGCCGAGCTGGTAGTTCAGCAGGTTGTCGTCACGCGAAAAACTTGAACGCACGCCCTGCGCATTCGCCGACGTGGTGGCCGATGCCGAATAGCGGTCGAAGCGCAGGCCGCCGTTGACCTGCCAGCGCGGCGACAGCTCGATGGTGTCGAACACATAGGCCGATTGCGTGCGCACGGTCGTCTCGGCCGGATTGTTGTTGAGCCTGATGCTGCCCGCCCAAGGGTCGTTCGGGTTCGGGTTGAAGAGATCGGTGCAGTTGTAGCCGCCGGCCGCGCCGACGCCGTTCGGGCAGCGGTTGCTGCCGGTGGCAACAGCATATGTGTCATTGCGGCTGCGCTCGCGCGAGAACTCCAGGCCCGCCGCATAGCTGTGCTTGAGGCCGCCCGTGTCGAACTTGCCAGTCGCTTCGGTCTGGTTGGCGACGGTGTTGGCCACCGAATATCGCGAATTGGTGCGGCGCCAGACCATGCCGTAATAGATGTTGCCCTGGCTGTCGTCGGGCTGCGTCCAGATGGTGTCCTGGCTTGTGCGGGCGATGCGCGTGGTGCTGCGCAACTTCAGCGCGCGCGACACATCGTGCTCCAAAGAGAGCGTGCCCATGTCGGCGCGGTCGCGGCGGAAGTCGCGCGACAAGCCGTAATAGACGCTCCGGTCGACATTCACGGGCGCGCCGTCTCCGGGGCCGAACAGTTGCGGGCGGCCATCGGTGCGGCGGTTGAACGTGCCGTTGTTGTACGGAATGCCGGTGTCGGGCGTGTCGTTCGATTGCAGGTGGTAGTACGACAGCGTGGCGCGCGTGGGCGTGCCCAGCCCAAAGGCGATGGACGGCGCAATGCCCCAGCGGCTCAAGCTCGTCACGTCGCAGCCGGCAACGGCGGCGTCGTGGGCCATCGCGTTCAGGCGGAAGGCGGCGTGCTCGCCGATCTGGTAATTGCCGTCAGCCGTGACACGTTTGTACGCCGCGTTGCCGACCGACAGCGTGCCCTCGGTAAAGTGCTCCAGCTTGGGCGTCTTGGTGACGATGTTGATTGCCCCGCCGGCCGCGCCGCGCCCTCCATACGCACCCGACGGCCCCTTGATGACTTCCACCGATTCCACGTTGAACATCTCGCGCGATTGCGCACCGATGTCGCGCAACCCATCGAGGAAGGTGCTGGCCTGCGCGTCGTAGCCGCGGATGAACGGGCGATCGCCCACCGGATTGCCGCCTTCGCCTGCGCCAAACGCGATGCCCGGCACCGTGCGCAGCGCCTCGGTGAGCGTGACGGAGCCGGTGTTCTGCAGCACCTCAGCCGGAATGACTGTGACGGACTTGGGTGTATCGAGCAGCGGCGCGGTGAATTTGCCGCCGGACGCGGCATCCGTCTTAAAGCCGCTGCTGCCGGTCACGGTCTGCTCAGGCAGGGTGGCCGATACGGCGTCCTTCTTTGTGTCGGCCAGCGCTGGCGCTGAAGCCACGGCAAAGCTCATCGCGCCCGTTAGATATCCCACGACCGAATGTTCGGTGCGCTTGCGTTCCGTCTGTGCTGCGTACATGGCGTGCTGCCCCTCCCCAAAAGTTCTGCTTACACGTGTGTTGCAAATGAGAATTGTTATCGTTTGCATGTGAACGAGTCAACGCACCGGCTGGCGAATTCCTTACGAACGCACAGGGTTCGTCATATAAATCAGGGGGTTATAGCGCCGCGACGCTGCTGTAGAAAATTGTTGAAAGCTATGTCACTCGAACGCTTCCATTTTTTCAAGCAAATGATTTAGTATTGCCGGGCAGGTTGTCCAACCGAATCCCTTTTCGAGGCGAACATCGCGTGAGCACGGACCCGGAACTCCTCATCGAGCGGCGCGGCCAGGCGCTGTGGCTGACCATTCAGCGCGAAGACCGCCGCAACGCGATCAACGCCGCCGTGCTCGAAGCGCTCACAACTGCGTTGACCGACGCCAGCCGCGACACCTCCGTGCGGGCCGTGGTGTTGACCGGCACCGGCACGCGTGCCTTCTGTGCCGGCGCCGATCTACAAACCGGCCAATCCTTTCGCTTCGACTATTCCCAGCCGCATCAGGCCCTGGCGGATCTGTTTCGCCAGGCACGCCGCTGCACCGTGCCGCTCATTGCCCGCGTGAATGGCGCGTGCATGGCGGGCGGCATGGGCTTGCTGGCGATGTGCGATCTGGCGGTGGCCAGCCGTAGCGCCACGTTCGGCTTGCCGGAGGTAAAAGTCGGCGTGTTCCCCGCCCAGGTGTTGGCCGTGCTGCAGCACCAGTTGCCGCGCCGCGTGCTGAACGAGCTGTGCCTGACGGGCGAACCGATGAGCGCAGAACGCGCACTCGCCGCGGGCCTCGTTAACGAAGTCGCAGAGCCTGAAGCGCTTGATGGAGCGGTCGATGCGTTGCTTGCGCGGCTGCTGGACAAATCGCCGTCGGCCATCCGGCGCGGGCTGTACACGCTCAAGCAGGTTGAATCGCTCGGCTTCGAGCAAGCCATGGCGTTCACCGAAAGCCAGATCGGCCTGTTCGCCCTGACCGAAGATGCGCAGGAAGGGCAAGCCGCCTTTCGTGAAAAGCGCACCCCCAACTGGACGGGCCGCTGACATGCGCAAGGACACCATTTCCATTGGTGGCGCCAGCGGCTTCTGGGGCGACAGCATTACGGGCCCGATGCAGCTGGTCGCCTCGGGCCGCCTCGACTTCCTCGTCTTCGATTACCTGGCCGAGCTGACCATGTCGCTGCTGGCCAGCGCGCGCATGAAGAACGCCGAGTTGGGTTACGCCACCGACTTTGTGAGCGTGGCGATGCGCGCGGTGCTCAAGGATGCGCTGGCGCAGAACATCCGCATCATCGCCAACGCGGGCGGCGTGAATCCGCGCGGATGCGCCGCCGCGCTGCAGGCGTTGGCCGACGAGCTGGGCGTGCGCGTGCGCATTGCTGTGGTGGAAGGCGACGACGTCTTGCCGCTGCTCCCCGCCCTGCGCGACGAAGGTGTGCACGAACTGCAGAGCGGTCGCCCCTTGCCCGACAAGATGGTGAGCGCCAACGCGTACCTGGGCGCATTGCCGATCAAGGCGGCGCTCGACGCGGGCGCGCAGGTTGTCATCACAGGGCGATGTGTCGACAGCGCCGTCACCCTTGGCGCGCTGATGCATCACTTCGGCTGGGCAATCGATGATTACGATCGCCTTGCCGCCGGCAGCCTCGCCGGGCACATCCTTGAATGCGGTTGCCAGGGTGCCGGCGGCCTGTATACCGATTGGGAAGCGGTGCCCGACTGGGCGCACAGCGGTTACCCCATCGTCGAATGCCGGGCCGATGGCAGCTTCGTTGTCACTAAGCCCGACGGCACGGGCGGTCTGGTGACGCCCGCTACCGTGGGCGAACAACTGCTCTACGAAATTGGCGACCCGGCGCGCTACGTGTTGCCCGATGTGGTGTGCGACTTCACGCAGGTGACGATGGCGCAGGCAGGCGAGCATCGCGTGGAAGTGCGCGGCGCACGCGGCCTTGCGCCCACGCCCGATTACAAGGTGAGCGCAACGTATGCCGAGGGCTACCGCGCGACCGGCCAGCTCACCATCGTCGGCATTGACGCCGATCGCAAGGCGCGCCGCACGGCCGAGGCGATTCTGGAACGCACGCGCGGTCTGTTCCGCCAGCTTGGTCTGCCGGATTACAGCGCAACGCATATCGAGACGCTCGGTTCGGCGTATCTGTTCGGGCCGCACCAGCCGAACGTGCCCCGTTTCGAATCGGTGATGTGGCTGGCGGTGACGCATCCGAGCAAGCAGGCGCTGGAGTTGTTCGCGCGCGAGATCGCGCCGGCGGGTACGTCGTGGGCGCCGGGCACGACGGGCGCAGGTGGGCGGCCAAGCGTGGTGCCCGCCATCAAGCAATACGCCTTCCTGATCGACAAGGCGCGCGTGCAGGCGCGCGTGACATTGCTGGGCGGGGATGGCTTCGACATTGCCGTGCCGACGGGCGGTGCCGCACTCGAGGCATCCACCGCGGCAGCTGCATCGGATGCCTTGCCGGCCGGCCCAACGCGCGAAGTTCCCCTCATCGAACTCGCCTATGCCCGCAGCGGCGATAAGGGCGACATCTCCAATATCGGCGTCATCGCGCGTCGGCCTGAAGACCTGCCGTTGCTGCGCGCGCAATTGACGGAAGACGCCGTCGCGGCGTACCTCGCGCATGTCGTGAGGGGGCGCGTCACGCGATACGACTTGCCCGGCATTCACGCGCTCAACTTCGTGTGCGAACAGGCGTTGGGCGGTGGCGGCATGGCCTCGCTGCGCAACGACCCGCTCGGCAAGGGCATGGCGCAGGTGCTGCTGACGATGCCGGTGCGCGTGCCGGCCGACCACCCTTGATTGACGAGGCGATCATGCTCTCCGGCCTGCTGCCGTCTGCCCGTTTCGATGCCGACCACGATACGTTTCGTGAGACCGTTCGCCGCTTTGTCGACAAGGCCGTGATGCCAAACATCGATGCATGGGAAGAGGCCGAGACGTTTCCGCGTGCGCTGTATCGCGAGGCGGCCGACCTTGGCTTGCTCGGCATCGGTTTTCCGGAGGAACACGGCGGTACGCCGGGTGATTTGTTTCTGGAACTGGCGATGATCGAAGAGCTGACGCGGGCGGCCAGCGGCGGCTTGCTCGCATCGCTGTTCAGCCACACGATCGGTGCGCCACCCATCGTGGCGGGAGGATCGGCAGAACTGAAGGCGCGTGTGCTGCCGCAAATCCTGTCGGGCGAGAAGATCAGCGCGCTCGCCATCACCGAGCCTTCGGGCGGGTCGGACGTTGCCAATCTCACCACCCGTGCGGTGCGCGACGGCGATCACTACGTCGTCAACGGCAGCAAGATCTTCACCACCTCCGGCATGCGCGCGGATTACATCACCGTGGCCGTGCGCACGGGCGGCGCGGGGGCCGGTGGCATTTCTGTGCTGCTCGTGGAGGGCGATACGCCGGGCCTGACGCGCACGCCGCTCAAAAAAATGGGCTGGTGGTGCTCCGACACGGCGCAGCTGCATTTCGACAACTGCCGCGTGCCCATCGGCAACCTGCTCGGCGTGGAAAACCGCGGCTTCGAGCTGGTGATGCGCAACTTCAACCACGAACGCTTGGCGCTGGCGATGCAAGCCTACGGCTTGGCGCGCACGTGCCTGGCCGAAGCCGTGGAATGGGCCACGCAGCGCGAAACGTTCGGCAAGCGCCTCGTGCAGCATCAAGTCGTGCGGCAGAAGCTGGTGGCGATGGCCACGCGCATCGAAGCCACCCGCGCATTGCTTGAAGACCTGATGCACCGCATGCAGGCCGGCGATTCACCGGTCGCGCAACTGTGCATGCTGAAGAACTTCGCCACGCAAGGCCTGCAGTTCTGCGCCGACACGGCCGTGCAACTGCTTGGCGGCATGGGTTTCATGCGCGGCACGAAGTCGGAGCGCATCTATCGTGAAGTGAAGGTCTACATGATCGGCGGCGGCGCCGAGGAAATCCTCAGCGATCTTGCCGCGCGTCAGCTCGGCTGGGCCTAAGGGCCTAACGCGCGCATTCAGGGAGAGAACCATGTATCGCTCAGTCTTTCGACCGGGGCTGTTTCAGGGGCAAGTGGCCGTGGTGACGGGTGGCGGCAGCGGCATCGGCCGGTGCACGGCGCATGAGTTGGCGTCGCTGGGGGCGGCGGTCGCGTTGGTGGGGCGCAATGCAGAGAAGCTTGCCGCCGTGCGCACGGAGATTGTCGAAGCCGGCGGCACCGCGCACACCTACGTTTGCAATATCCGCGACGAGGCCGCTGCGCAAGCCACCGTTGCGCAAATCTACGGTGAGCACGGCCGCATCGATGCGCTGGTCAACAATGCCGGCGGCCAGTTTCCGGCGCCGCTCAAGGACATCTCTGCCAAGGGCTGGGAAGCGGTGGTGCAGACGAACCTGACCGGCGGTTTCCTGATGGCGCGCGAGTGCCTGAACCAGGCGATGCAGCAGCACGGCGGCGCGATCGTCAACATCGTCGCCGACATGTGGGGTGGCATGCCGAACATGGGCCACTCCGGCGCAGCGCGCGCGGGCATGGTCAACTTTATGGAGACGGCCGCGTTCGAGTGGGCTCAGTACGGCGTACGCGTGAACGCGGTGGCGCCCGGCTACGTGGCGTCGTCGGGCATGGACGCGTATCCGCCGTGGATGGCCGAGACCATCCGCAGCATGCCTTCGACCGTGCCGCTTGGGCGCTTTGCCACCGAGGCGGAGGTGTCGTCGGCCATCGTGTATTTGCTTTCGGAAGCCGCGGCGTTCATCACTGGCACGACGCTGCGCGTGGATGGCGGCCGCCCGAACGTGCGGCCCGGGTCGCCCATGCCGGCACCGCGTCATGGCGCCGAGCCGTTCAACGGCTTCCACCTGGCCGTGACTCCCAAGGTGCTGCAAAGCGAGGAGGGCCGCAATGCCGGCGCTTGAATCGCGCATCGTGCCGCAGAGCGACGCGTACCGGCAGAACCACGCCGCGCTCATGGAACTTGTCGGCCGGCTGCGCACGCTGGAAGACCGCACACGCGACAAGTCCGAAGCTTCTCGCGCGCGCTTCGAGCAGCGCGGGCAACTGCTGCCGCGTGACCGGCTTGGTCGCTTGCTCGACGCCGGTGCGCCGTTTCTGGAGCTGTCCACGTTGGCGGGCTTTTGCCTCGACCACACAGACCCGGCGCGCTCGATTCCTGGCGGCGGCTTCATCGCAGGCATCGGCTGGGTGAGCGGCGTGCGCGCGATGATCATCGTTGACGATGCGGGCATCGACGCAGGCGCCGTGCAGCCGATGGGCATCGAGAAGTTCCAGCGCGCCCAGGCTATTGCGTTGGAGCAGAAGCTGCCGTTCATCCATCTCGTCGAATCGGCCGGCGCCAACCTGCTGACGTATCGCGTGGAGACTTTCATCCATGGTGGCAGCGGTTTCTATTGGCTCGCACGGCTGTCGGCGGCGGGCATTCCGGTGATCAGCGTGGTGCACGGGTCGAGCACGGCGGGCGGCGCATACATGCCCGGCCTGTCGGACTACGTGGTGATGGTGCGAGATCGCGCGCGTGCCTTTCTCGCCGGTCCGCCGCTGCTGAAAGCGGCCACGGGTGAGATCGCCACCGAAGAAGAACTGGGCGGCGCACAGATGCATGCCAGCACGTCGGGCCTGGCCGAATACCTGGCCGAAGACGATGCCGATGCACTGCGCATCGCACGCGAACTTGTGGCTGCGCTCGACTGGAACCGCAATGTACCGGCCGCGGATCGGCCCTACGTGCTGCCGCGCTTTGATGCGGAGGAATTGCTCGGCATTGCGCTGACCGATCACCGCAAACCGCTCGACATGCGCGAGGTGATCGCCCGCATTGCCGATGGATCGGATTTTCTGGAGTTCAAACCAGACTACGGCCCCGCGACGATCACTGGGCACGCGGCAATCTGCGGCATGCGCGTCGGCGTCATCACGAACAACGGGCCGCTGGACCCGGCGGGCGCCACCAAGGTGGTGCATTTCATTCAGGCGTGCTGCCAGTCCGATACGCCGCTGCTGTATCTGCAAAACACCACCGGCTTCATCGTCGGCAAGGCGTCGGAGCAGGCCGGCATGATCAAGCACGGCTCCAAGATGATCCAGGCCATGGCCAACGCCACCGTGCCGCGTATCACCTTGCATTGCGGTGCGTCGTTTGGCGCGGGCAACTACGGCATGTCGGGGCGCGGTTTCTTTCCGGATTTCTGCTTCAGCTGGCCCAACGCCAAGACGGCCGTGATGGGCGCTGAGCAGGCCGCCGGCACGATGGCGACGGTCATGGCCGCGAGCATGCAACGCAAGACGCAAACCGTCGACCATGAAGCCATTGAAGCGATGCGCGCCAAGGTGATCGACACGTTCGAGCGGCAGTCCGACGCGTTCACCATTTCGGGCCGATTGCTGGACGACGGCGTGATCGACCCGCGCGACACGCGCAAGGTGCTCGCCTGCGTGCTTGGAGTCTGCGACGAAGCGCGCCGCCGCACCCTGCATCCGATCCAGTTTGGGGTTGCACGCCCGTAGCCACCCCGAACCCATACACGAACAGCCCAGGACAACCGGAACGAGACACCATGCACTTCACCCACGAGCATCAGGAACTGCAGCGCAACCTGAAACGCTTCATCGACAGCGATATCAACCCGTACGTCGATGAATGGGAAGCAGCGGAGATGTTCCCCGCTAAGCAGCTCTTCAAGAAGATGGGCGAGCTTGGCTTTCTCGGCATCGCCAAGCCGACCGAGTTTGGCGGCCTGGGCCTCGACTATTCATATGCGATGGCGATGGCCGAGACGCTTGGCCACATCCACTGCGGCGGTGTGCCGATGGCGATTGGCGTGCAGACCGACATGGCAACGCCCGCGCTTGCACGCTTCGGCTCGGACGCGCTGCGCGCGCAGTTCCTGGCCCCAGCCATCAGCGGCGATGCCGTGGCGTGCGTGGGCGTGTCGGAGCCGAGCGCCGGCTCCGATGTGGCGAGCATCAAGACCACCGCCCGCAAGGACGGCGACGACTACATCATCAACGGCAGCAAGATGTGGATCACCAACAGCCTGCAGGCCGACTGGATGTGCCTGCTGGCCAACACGTCGGACGACCCCGCCCACCGGAACAAATCGCTCATCATCGTGCCGATGAATACGAAGGGCGTGTCAGTCGGCAAGAAGATCCGCAAGATCGGCATGAACTCGTCGGACACCGGTCTCATCTATTTTGACGACGTGCGCGTGCCGCAGCGTTACCGCATCGGCGAGGAAGGCAAGGGCTTCACGTACCAGATGCTGCAATTCCAGGAAGAGCGCCTGTGGGCCGCGGCCAGCAGCCTGGCGACGATGACGATGTGCATCGAGACCACGGCCGAGTACGCGCGCGAGCGCAAGCTGTTTGGCGCCAGCCTGCTCGACAACCAGTGGGTGCACTTCAAGCTGGCCGAGCTGAAGACAGAGGTGGAAGCGCTGCGCGCGCTCACGTATCGCGCGTGCGATCTGTACATCCAGGGGCAGGACGTGACGGAGCTGGCATCGATGGCCAAGCTCAAGGCCGGGCGCCTTGCGCGCATCGTGCCCGATGCCTGCCTGCAGTTCTGGGGCGGCATGGGTTTCACGTGGGAAAACCCGGTCTCGCGCTATTACCGCGATGGGCGTCTGGGCTCGATTGGCGGTGGCGCGGACGAGGTGATGCTCGGCATCATCTGCAAATACATGAACACGCTGCCGGGCAAGAAGGGCTGAGCGATGACCGCCTCGCATGCCGCATTCCGCTCGATCCTCATCGCCAACCGGGGCGAGATCGCACTGCGCATCATGCGCACGGCGCGCCGCCTTGGCATGCGCACCATTGCCGTGTATTCCGAGGCTGACCGCGATGCCCCGCACTGCCGCGCGGCTGATCTTGCGTTGCCGATTGGTGCATCGCAATCGCAAGCGTCTTATCTGAACATTGCGGCATTGCTGGAGGCCGCGCGCAAGTCGGGCGCGCAGGCTATACACCCCGGCTACGGCTTCCTTGCGGAGAGCGACGCCTTTGCCAATGCCTGCGCAGACGCGGGCCTCGTCTTCATCGGGCCGCCTGCGGATGCCATCCGCGCAATGGGCAACAAGGCCGGCGCCAAGCGCCTGATGGAAGCCGCTGGCGTACCGTGCGTGCCGGGTTATCAGGGCGAAGATCAATCCGCTGAGCGCATGGCGCAGGAAGCCGCACGCATTGGCTACCCGGTGATGATCAAGGCGGCCGCTGGCGGCGGTGGGCGCGGCATGCGCCGCGTGGACGGTGCAGAGGATTTTGCGGCGGCGCTGCAGTCTGCGCGTTCCGAAGCAGAGAACGCATTTGCCTCGGGCGAGTTGATCCTGGAGAAGGCCATCGTCGAGCCGCGTCATATCGAGATTCAGGTGTTTGCCGATACGCATGGCAACGTGGTTCACCTCGGCGAGCGTGATTGCTCGGTGCAGCGCCGGCATCAGAAGGTGATTGAAGAATCGCCATCGCCTGCCGTATCGCCCGAGTTGCGTGCGCGCATGGGCGCGGTGTCGGTGGCGGCGGCGCGCGCGATCGGCTATGTGGGTGCGGGCACGCTGGAGTTTCTGCTCGCCCCGGACGGCGCGTTTTACTTCATGGAGATGAACACGCGCCTGCAGGTGGAGCATGCGGTGACCGAAGCGGTGATCGGCGTCGATCTGGTCGAGTGGCAGCTGCGTGTGGCGCTTGGCGAGCCGTTGCCGCTCGCGCAAGACGCCATCGATGCACGTCGCGCGCAGGGCGGGCACGCCATCGAAGTGCGCCTGTGCGCAGAAGACCCGCAGCAGGATTTCCTGCCGCAAAGCGGCACTGTTGCCCGATGGCGTGCGCCGCAGGATGTCCGCACGGACCATGCATTGGCCGACGGGCTCGTCGTCTCGCCGTACTACGATTCGATGCTTGCCAAGATCGTGGCGCACGGCACCGACCGCGCCGATGCATGCCGACGTCTTGCGCACGCCTTGGACGATTGCCTGCTGCTGGGTCTGCCGACCAACCGGGCGTTTCTACGCGATTGCGTGGCGCATCCGGCGTTCCTTTCCGGCGATGTGTCGACCGCGTTCATCGACCGGCATTTCCCCGCGGCGATGCGTCATGCGGCCGTACCTGATGCAGCGGTTTGCCAAGCGGCTGCCGTGCTGCTCACGCACCTGTGCCAGGACACCGCACGCCGCTATCCCGCAGAACTGCACGGCTGGGCCAGCAGCCGCACGTATCCCACGCTGTGCCGCTTCTTGCTTGATGGCGAGGCCATCGAGATGCGTGTGCGTGCGCTCGGTGCGCAGCGATGGGAGTTGACTTGGGACGGCGGTGCCACTCAGGTGGCCCTTGTGTCAGCGGCCAATGACCGCGTCACGCTTGCGCTGGGCGACACGCTCCACGCGGTCGACTACGCCTTCACCGGCGACGCATGCCACTTCGTGCTGAATGGCGTCGAGCACATCGCCATCGACGCCACATACACCAAGGCAGAGCGTGACGGCGCACCAGCCGGCAGCGGCCGGATCAGCGCCCCGATGAACGGCCGCGTGGTTGCCGTGCACGTGGTGCAAGGCGAGGCGGTCTGCGCCGGTCAGGTGCTGCTGGTGGTCGAGGCGATGAAGATGGAACACAGCATTGCCGCGCCGCTCGCAGGCGAGGTGAAAGGGTTATTCACCCAAGTCGGTGCACAGGTTGCGCCCGGCGGGTTGCTGATGGAGATTGCCGCGGCCTGACGGCTGCACTGCCGTCCTGATCCATCGTTTCGTCGTGCAGTTCATGCGGTCAATGCAGTCCATAGGAGACGTCCCATGTCCGAAGCCACGCCAGACACCACGCTTGAAGCCAACCTGCTGAACCGGGTGACGCTGGGCGATACGTTGCATCGCAGTGCACGCAAGTTCGGCGCGAAGGTCGCGCTGGTCGATGGCCCGCGTCGCATGACGCATGGCGAACTCAACGCAGACAGCAATCGCTATTCGCACGCGCTGCTTGCAAGCGGCCTCACGCCCGGCGACAAGGTGGCGATGGTGTGTGGCAACTCGGCGCAGTTTCTGGTGGCCGCGTACGGCATTCTCAAGGCGGGGCTGGTGTGGGTGCCGATCAACGCGATGCTCGGCTCGGACGATGTGCGCTATATCCTCGAACATGCCGAGGCGCGGCACGTGGTGATCGACGCGGCGCTGTACCCGGCGCTGCGTGACACGCTGTCGGCGCTTGCTTTACCCGCGCACCAATGCTTCGGCGCACAGGTTGCCGATGGCCCGCAAACCGTGGAGCAAGCGCTGCAAGGCCACGCCGATACGCTGCCCGACGTGGTGATCGACGATCGCGATCTCGCGCTCATCATGTACACCAGCGGCACGACCGGCCGGCCGAAGGGCGCAATGCACTCGCACCGCTCGGTGCATGCCGCGTTGATGTCCAACATCGCCGGCCTGAATCTGAACGAGACCGACGTGTTCTCGTGCCTGCTGCCGATGTTCCACTGCGCGCAGTTTGCGACCGCCGCGTCCGCGATGATGGTGGGCGCCACGCTCGTCGTACAGCGCGGCTTTGATCCGACGGCGCTGCTCGACGCGATTGCCAATGAGCGCATCACGCAACTGTTCGGCCTGCCGCTCATGTATGCCGCGCTGCTGCACCATCCGCTGCGTGCGCAGCGGGATCTCTCCAGCCTGCGCCTATGCCTGTATGCGATGGCGCCGATGGCCAAGCCGCTGCTCGAACGGCTGATTGCCGAGGTGTGTCCGAACTTTGCGCTCGGCTCCGGCCAGACCGAAATCTTCCCGATGACGATGTACTTCGCGCCCGACCAGCAACTGCAGCGCACCGGAAACTACTGGGGCCAGCCCTGCATGGTGAACGAGGCGGCGATCATGGACGATCAAGGCAATCTGCTCGGCCCGAACCAATTGGGCGAGATCGTGCATCGCGGCCCCAACGTCATGCTTGGCTACTACAAGGACCCGCAGGCCACAGCCAACGCACGCCGCTTCGGCTGGCACCACACGGGCGATCTCGGCATGTGGGATGCCGACGGCCAGCTCCAGTTCAAGGACCGCATCAAGGACATGATCAAGACCGGCGGTGAGAACGTGCCCTCGGTCAAGGTGGAAGAAGTGTTGCTGCGGCACCCGGCCGTGGCGAACGCCGCGGTGGTCGGCTTGCCGCATGTGCACTGGGTGGAAGCGGTGGCAGCGTTCGTCTGCCTCAAGCCCGACGCACAAGCCGATGCTGCCGCGCTGCAGGCGCATTGCAGAGAGCATCTCGGTAGCTTTGAGGTGCCTAAGTACATCGCCGTGGTCGACAAGCTGCCCATGACGGCGACCGGCAAGATCCAGAAGCACGTGCTGCGCAGCGCCAACCAGGCACTGTTCGAAGGCGACGCGCGCTAGGAGTGCTAAGCCGCCGGCTGGGGCGGCGTGCGCAGGATGAACAGCACCGCCTGGTCGGCCAGCGCGTCAATGCTGATGCCCGCGCCTGCCTGATACCACTGCGCTGTCCAGTTGAGCGCGCCGAACATCAGCAGGCGGTCGACAGGCGTCGGGTGTGCCCATTCGCCGGAGGCACGCAGGCGGTCGATCACGCGCGTCCAGATGTCTTCGTAACGGTCCTTGAGCGCGATGATGCGCTCTTGCGCATGCGCATCAAGCGAGCGCCACTCATACAGCATCACCGGAATGAAATCCTGGTGGGGCGCAAGGATCGTGTAGAGGTGCGCGCGCACGAGTTGGCGCATCGCCTCGCGCGGCGGCAGGTCGTCGATATCGATGGCTTCGATATCCGCCAGCGCCACAGTCAAGCCGTGTTCGATCACGGCTTGCAGGATGTCCTGCTTGGTTTTGAAGTGGTAGAACCAACTGCCCGCATGGACGCCCGTGGCGGCGGCAATGTCGCGCACCGTGGTGTTGCCGTAGCCCTTCTCGCGGAATAGCCTGGCCGATTGCTCGATCAACGCGCGGCGCAATCCCTCGTTGGCATCCTGCGCGGGGCGGCCGCGCTTGCGGCGCGGCGCTTCTGCTTCAGTGGCGGACTCGGGCGGATTGGATGTGGCGGGTTTCGGCATGCCCAGGCGAAGAGAAGAGGCGTCGCTGCATTGTAGCGGGGCATCGCCACCGCGCGGCATGTCAATCGCGGTTCAGGATGCGGCCGTGTTCGACCGTGGCGGCGCCTGCCTTGACCAGCGCCGCGATCGCGGCATCCACCAACGTTTCCATCGATTGCTTTGCGAAGAAGCGCGCCTGCAAGCGCGGCATCAGCGTGGTCTGCGTGAACCACGCAAACAGCGCGTCGTGCGACAGCGCCTGCTGCTCCAGCAGCTTGAACTTCACCAGCACGCGAATGGCGTGCAGCGCGTTGCGTTCCGGGTCTGCCCGCAGATACGCAAGCCGCCCCAGCGATGCATCAATCGCGGCGTTGACGTCGGTGAACGGCCGGCCGTGTCCGGGAATCACCACGCGCGCGTCGAGCTGCGCGATGCGCTCAAGAATGGCCTGCTGCTCGGCAAAGCCGCTTTCGCCCTCAAGCTCGGGAAAGATCACGCCAAAGCCGCGCTCCCACAACGCATCGGCAGAGATCAGCACGCGCGTATCGGGGTTGAAGAGGATGACCGCGTGCGGGTCATGCCCAGGTGCACTGATGACTTGCCAGTCGAGGCCGCCTAGCCGTGCCGTCATGCCGTCGGCCAGGCCTGCGTCGGCATCGCGATCGGGCAACGTGAAGCGTGCGCATTCCTGGCCGGTGGGGCCGTAGCTGAGGGCGTCGGTATCCCAACGGCGCACGTCGTCGATCTGCGCCGCAGGCACACGCGTGTGACTGCCGTAGATGGCCTGCAGCGCAGCATTGCCGCCGCAGTGGTCGGAGTGCAGGTGCGTGTTCAGCAGACGCCGCAGTGGCCTGCCTTGCAGGGCGTGCTGCACAAGCGCCACGGTTTGCGGGGCGTGCGTGAGGTAGCCGGTGTCCACCAGCGCGCAGCCGCCATGCGCTTCGTCATCGAAGAAAAGGACGTTGTTGGACGACAGCCAACCGCGCTCGAACACGCGCATCGAATCAGGCAAGGTGACGATGTCGTGTTCGGCCATGGTGATGGGCGCTCAGGCGCAGGGCGTGTCGTTGAGCCAGGCGCAGGCGCGCTCGGGCAAGGTTTTCCACACGGTCAGGCGAGCGGTGTCGTTCATGGTCGACCAGGCGGCAATTTCGTCGATGGTGCGCATGCAGCCGATGCACAGGCCGTGCGCCTCATCCATCTTGCACACGCTGATGCACGGCGACGACACTGGCCGGGCGTGCTCGGCCTGCGCGCGGCTATTGCGCAGCTTGCCGAGCGAGAGCTTCAGTTGCGCGCGGGTGCAGGCGTCCATGTGTGTTCGATCAGTCGCGCTGGGCGATGTCGGCCACAGGCGCGCCCGTCATGGCCTCGAGTTCCGCGGGCGTCAGGTTGAACACGGCGTGCGGGTGGCCGGCTGCGGCCCACACGCTGTCGTATTGGAACAGGTCACGGTCGAGCAGCATCACGGGCTTGACGGCATGCCCCACCGGACACACGCCACCGATGGCGTAACCGGTCTTCTCGCGTACGAACTTCGCATCGGCCTTGGCCAGTGCGCCCACGTGCGCGGAAACCTTTGCCTCGTCGACACGATTGGTGCCGCTGGCGATGACCAGCACCGGCACATCGTCTTCCGCGCGACGGAAGATAATCGACTTGGCAATCTCCGCCACCGAGCAGCCCAGCCCGGCAGCCGCTTCAGCCGACGTTTTTCCGGTGGCCGGCAGCATCACGATGGCTTTTTCGTAGCCGAGCGTGCGCAGGTGGTCGGCCACGCGTTGAGCGGATTCAGGCAGCGGAGCGTTCGTATCGGTAGCGGTCATCGTCGTTGTTCCTGGTGGGGTTTCAGATGCAGGCCTGGGCGATCTGGTCCTGCAGCTTGAGCAACAGCGCGCGGCCCGCACGCGAGGCGGTGGGGCGGCCGATGGCTTGCGAGATGAAGTCGCCCGCCAGCACCACCTTGTCCAGGTCGATGCCGGTGCGGATACCCAGGCCGTGCAGCAGGTACAGCACGTCTTCGGTGGCCACGTTGCCGGTGGCGCCCTTGGCATACGGGCAGCCGCCCAGCCCCGCCACCGATGCGTGGAAGATGGCGATGCCGACTTCCAGGCTGGCGAGGATGTTGGCCAGCGCCTGGCCGTACGTGTCATGGAAGTGGCCCGAGAGGCGGTCGATCGGGAACGTCGCAGCGGCGGCTTCCATTACGGTTTTCACCTGCCCGGCGGTGCCCACGCCGATGGTGTCGGCAATGTCGATCTCGTCGCAGCCCAGGTCGGCCATGCGCTTGATGACGTCCACCACCGACGACACCGGCACTTCGCCCTGATACGGGCAGCCCAGCGAGCACGAGATCGACCCGCGCACGCGAATGCCCGCATCCTTGGCGGCCTTGGCCACCGGCACAAAGCGTTCGATCGATTCGGCGATCGTGCAGTTGATGTTCTTCTGCGCGAAGGCCTCGCTGGCGGCGCTGAAGATAACGATCTCGTCCGCGCCCGCTGCAGCAGCGCCTTCGAAACCCTTCATGTTGGGCGTGAGCACCGAATACAGCGTGCCCGGCCGGCGCTGGATGCGCGCCATCACGTCGGCGCCATCGGCCATGGCCGGCACCCACTTGGGCGACACGAACGACGCGGCTTCCACGTTCACGAAGCCTGCCTCGGACAGCCGGTTCACCAGTTCGACCTTGGTGTCGGTGGAAACCGGCGCCTTCTCGTTCTGAAGACCGTCGCGCGGGCCGACCTCGACCACTTTCACGAAATGCGGGTAGCTCATCTCAGTAACCTCGTTGCAGATCGACGATGCCGGCAATCGGTTCGCCGGCTTCCAGCGCGCGGATCTTGCGCGCGATCTGGGCAATGCTGACCTCACGCAGCGTCAGCGCCGAAATGTGCGGCGTGATGTGGATGCGCGGTTCGGTCCAGAAAGGATGGTCGGCGGGCAGCGGTTCGGTGCGGAACACGTCGAGCGCGGCGCCGGCAATGTGGCCGCTGCGCACGGCGGCCAGCAGGTCGTCTTCCACCAGATGCTTGCCGCGCGCCACGTTGACAACGAACGCGCCCGGCGCGAGCTGACCGAGCAGCTTTGCGTCGATCACGTTTTCCGTGTCGGCGGTCAGCGGCAGTACGTTCACCAGCACGCGCGTGCCGGCAAGGAAGCCGGGCAGGGCATCGCTGCCTGCGCGGCAATCGACGCCCTCGACGTGCTTGGCAGAGCGGCTCCAGCCGCGCAGCGGAAAGCCGAAGCCCGCCAGCGTCTTGGCGATGTGCGTGCCGAGCACGCCCAGGCCCAGCACGCCGACGACAAACTCGTCGCGGTTGAACGGCTTGAGGAAACGCCACATCTTGGCCTGCTGCTGGCGCTCGTATTCATCAAGCCGGCGGAAGAAGCGCAGCACCGCATGCGTGACGTACTCGCCCATCTGCGCGGCCATGCCGGCGTCGTCCAGGCGCACGATCGGCAGGCCTTCCGGAATGGCATCGGGCGATTGCGCGCGCAGGCCGAGAATGGCATCGACGCCCGCGCCGAGGTTGAACACCGCGCGCAAGTCGCGGCGATCACGCAGCATGTCGGCGGGCGGCTGCCAGACCACGGCGTAATCAGCGTCCTGCGCCGCACCTTTCTCCCACACCGACAGCCGCGCCTCAGGCAGTGCCTGCGCAAAACCGTCGAGCCAGGGTTGGGGCTTGCCGTCGGGCGTGTAGATCTGGATGTGCATGGGGCGCCGCGTGCTAGTTGACGTATACGTCAAGGAGTGTAGCAGGGGTGCTGCAAACGCGGGAGAGTAGCGGCGGCCCTTCTGTTTGAGGGTTTCGGCCGCCCACCGCTTACCGATTGTTGATCGCGATGATTTTGATTGGCGTCTTGCCGGGGGAGGAGGTTGCTACGCCGCTGATCCACACTTCGCCGCCGCCGACCATCAGGCCACGGTAGCTGACGAACAGGTCTTCAAATTGCTGAGCCTTGATGGCGCGTTTGACCTTGCTGTTGAAAATCGTGGGGTACGCGCGCTTGAACTCGGCAGGCGTGCGGACTGTCTTTCGGCCGTTTATCCGTAATGGATAGCGAATCAGTTGGCTGAGTGTGTCTTTGTCGTCGCGCCTAGATGCGATCTTGAGGCAGGCGAAGAAGGCTCTTGCATCAAGAAGGTCTAGACCGGCTTGGTCTTGGAGCGTCCGCGTAAATTCCTTTTCCTGCTCCGGAGATGTGAAAGAAGGGTGAGGGTCTGCTTCGTATCCGAGTTCGCTATGAATCAGATTCACGCAGTCTGCGCGCGCTGCGCCAGCAACCGCCAGCAGTGCAACCAACATGATCGAATGCGCCAAACGCATGGGTTTAGTGCGTAGAGTCATAGAGGTTGCTGATGTACATGTCATATTCCTGTCGGCGTCGCTTAACTAGCCCAGGAATACCTCGATTGGTGATATCCAAGAGCTCCCTTGCCGCTTCAGCGTAGCGCTTCGTATTGATCTTGTGACAGAGCATCGGGGCAACCTTTGCGATATCTCCAACGTTGAATGCCAGTGAACACAGCGCGTCAAACTCGTGTTGGTACAGCGGAACGCGAATCGCTCTACGAACGACGTCCTCATGCTTTGAGACGTCGAGCCTAAAGAATCTTTCCGCCTCGACTAAGGAAATTGGCGTGTTTACCGCAATGCCCAGGTCGCGGCATGATCGTTTGCCCTTGACGAGATGCCCCCATCCTGCGGTGCAGTAGTCAAAATCATCGTCGTAGTACTTCAGGACAATCTTTTCCCAATCCTTGATGAACGCCTGGCCCGCAAACGAAAGGAAAAGGCAACCGCTGTGCCGCCTTTGATCAGATGTGGATACAGCCGGATTTTGACTAGGGTTTGTTTGGCAGCTAGCACTGAGTTTCACCGCAGGTCTCCGTTTGAATGCTTCCGAGTTTCCGCGGCACTTTGCCGTTGCCCAAGGGGGCTAGGCTATCGGCGAATTCGGAAAATGATGCAATGCATGTCAGACGAAATATCTGGGGACGTGCTCGGACCTTGTGCCGGCTGCGCGCAGAAGGCTTTGGCCTTACGGGGCGGCGTGGAGGGTACTCGAGCGCTGCTCACCGCTCTCCGATACCAGACCACTACAAGAAAAGCAGTCAGAATGAGCGTCCGCTTTACGGGTCAGCAGGACGCCGACTCCCTTCCCAGTCTAGCGCTCGCGAGTCATACGATCGCGCTGCCGGCGCAATCGCCGTAACGCGGTCTTCGTATCCCTGATGCGCCCCGCCGTAACGTGAGACAAGCCTTTGGGTGTGTCCCACGAGAGCAACGGCAGCACTTGGTCTTCTTGCTGCGTTCGGCACCTTAAGCTTCTTCCGCCGGCTTGAACGCCAGCAGCTGCACGCCTTCCGTCACCTGATCGCCCACGCCGTAGAGCACGGATTCGACGACGCCGTCGGCAGGTGCGGTGAGCGTGTGTTCCATCTTCATGGCTTCCATCACGACGAGCGGTGCGCCTTTGGTGACGGTCTGCCCTGGTGCGGCCAGCACGGCGATGACCTTGCCGGGCATCGGCGCGGTCAGCTTGCCACCTTCGTCGTCGGCTTCGCCGGCATGGGCGAGCGGGTCGTGGCGCTCCAGCGTCCAGTGCGCGCCGCCGGTGAAGACGTGGAACGTGTCGCCGTCGACATGCACCTGGCCGGTCGCCTTGTGCGAGCCAAGCGCGATGGTGAAGGTCTCGGCGTGGCGCTGCGAGGTGAAGGGCGCTTCATGCCCGTTTGCTTTCAGGCGCGAGCCGTCGCGGCCGTAGACGAGCGTGGCGTCGACGGCCTGATCACCGTGCGAGAAGCGCAGCGTGCGCTCAGCCGCGCCGTTCAGACGCCAGCCGCTGCCACGCGCCCACGGCGAATGCGGATCGCGTGTGTCCGTGCGCAGGCTGCGTGCCTCGCGGGCAAGCAGCGCAGCCACGGCCAGGGCGATGGCGTCTTGCGGCACCGCCGGGGCTGCCGGGAACAGCGCGTCGTGATTGCGCGCGATCAGGCCGGTATCCAGATCGGCGGTCGCGAACGGCTTCGATGCGACCAGGCGGCGCAGGAAGGCCACGTTGGACGACAGCCCCACCAGGTGGAAGCCGCCCAGCGCCTGCAGCATGCGCGCGAGCGCCTCTTCACGGTCACGGCCCCAGACGATGAGCTTGGCGATCATCGGATCGTAGTAAGGGCTGATGGCATCGCCTTCGCGCACGCCCGCGTCGATGCGCACGGCGGCGGGCTCGCCATTGGCCTGCGCGCCCACGGCAAATTCCACCGCCGCCGGCGTGCGCAGCACCTTCAGCGTGCCGATGGACGGCAGGAAATCGCGCTCGGGGTTCTCTGCGTAGATACGTGCTTCCAGCGCGTGGCCGTGGATGTGCAGTTCGTCCTGCGCGCGCGGCAGCGGCTCGCCGGAGGCCACGCGCAATTGCCATTCGACGAGGTCTTCACCCGTGATCATTTCGGTGACCGGGTGCTCGACCTGCAGGCGCGTGTTCATCTCCATGAAGTAGAACGTGCCGTCTTCGTCGACGATGAACTCGACCGTGCCGGCACCCACGTAGCCCACGGCGCGCGCCGCCGCCACGGCGGCTTCGCCCATCGCGCGGCGACGGTCCAGCGTCATGCCGGGGGCGGGGGCTTCTTCCAGCACCTTCTGGTGGCGGCGCTGCACCGAGCAGTCGCGCTCGAACAGATAGACGGCGCCGCCGAAGCTGTCGGCAAACACCTGGATTTCAATGTGGCGCGGGCGCGTGAGGTACTTCTCGATCAGCACGCGGTCATCGCCAAAGCTGGAGGAGGCTTCGCGCTTGACGGAGGCCAGCGAGGCCTCAAACGCATCGCTCGATTCCACCACGCGCATGCCCTTGCCACCGCCGCCCGCACTCGCCTTGATGAGCACGGGGTAGCCGATGCGATCAGCCTGCGTGCGCAGGAATGCGGCGTCCTGGTTGTCGCCGTGGTAGCCAGGGACGAGCGGCACGCCCGCCTTTTCCATCAACGCCTTGGCCGCGCTTTTGCTGCCCATGGCTTCGATGGCCGAGGCTGGCGGGCCGACGAAGATGATGCCGGCGTCTGCGCAGGCCTTGGCGAAGGCTTCGTTTTCCGAGAGGAAGCCATAGCCGGGGTGGACGGCCTGGGCGCCGGTGGCGCGCGCGGCTTCGAGGATGCGGTCGGCGCGCAGGTAGCTGTCGCGGGCGGCGGGCTCACCGATGTGGATGGCTTCGTCGCAGGCCGCAACGTGGCGGGCATTGGCGTCGGCATCGGAATAGACGGCGACTGTGCGGATGCCAAGCTTGCGGCAGGTGGCGGCGACTCGGCAGGCGATTTCGCCTCGGTTGGCGATGAGGAGCTTGGTGATCATTGGTGTGTGTCTCCGGTGCTTTCTGTCTGCATCTTTTGCACTTGTGGTGCATCCCTTGTTTCATCCCCTGCCGGGGCTGACTCACTTTCTTTGTCTTGCCAAGGAAGTAAGCAAAGAAAGGCGCGCCCGAGATGGCGACCCCTTCCTTGAATTTGTGTAACCGGGCGGAGACGGGGAAAACTCGCTGCGCTCAGACAGTTCCCCGTCTTTGTTCCGCCCGCTTACACAAATTCAAGGCGCCATCTAGGGCAGGAACGTCAACGGCCAGACCGTTGGTGTGCATGCTCTGTCAGGCTCTTGCTTGTTGCTTGTTGCTTGTTGCTTGTTGCTTGTTGCTTGTTGCTTCTTGCTTCTTGCTTCTTGCTTGTTGCCGTTTGCTTCGCTCCGCGTCTTGCCGCGTACCCACCACTGCGTTTGTGCTGCGATGGTGTGGCCGTTGGAGCCCTAGATGGCGCCTTGAATTTCTGTTGCAGAGAGGAAAAAGAGAGGAGGCTGTTTGAGCGAAGCGAGTTTGCCTCCTCTCCCTCTCTGCGACATAAATTCAAGGAGTCTTCCGCCATCTCGGGCGCGCCTTTCTTTGCTTACTTTCTTTGGCAAGACAAAGAAAGTGAGTCAGCCCCGGCAGGGGATGAAACAAGGGATGGACCTCCAACAACAAACCATCCCCAAAACAAACCAATCAGTCGGCAGGCGTAATGTCGATATGGCAATGCGAAGACTGCGACCCCGCATGCGATTCATGGTGCATGTGATCCTGCACCTCCACCCGCATCCCCAACCGCGCCAGCAGCTTCCGATCTGCATCCGCCTCCGGGTTGTCCGTCGTCAGCAGCTTCTCGCCATAGAAGATCGAGTTGGCGCCCGCCATGAAGCACAGCGCCTGCAGCGCATCGTCCATCGCCTCACGGCCAGCGGAGAGCCGCACCATCGCCTTGGGCATCGTGATGCGCGCCACAGCAATCGTGCGCACGAAATCGAACGGGTCCAGTTCTTCGTTGCCCGCCAGCGGCGTGCCTTCCACCTTCACGAGGTTGTTGATGGGCACCGAGTCCGGATATGGTTCCATGTTCGCCAATTCTGCGATCAGGCCCGCACGCTCGTGCACCGATTCCCCCAGCCCGACGATGCCGCCGCAGCACACGTTGATACCGGCGTCACGCACATGCTCGAGCGTGTCGAGCCGGTCCTGGTACGTGCGCGTGGTGATGATCTCGCCGTAGAACTCGGGCGCGGTGTCGAGGTTGTGGTTGTAGTAATCCAGGCCAGCGTCCTTCAGTTGCGCGGCCTGTTCCTGCTTGAGCATGCCCAGCGTTACGCACGTTTCCAGCCCCATCGCCTTCACGCCGCGCACCATGTCGGCCACGGCATCGAGCTGATGCGGTTTCGGATTGCGCCAGGCTGCGCCCATGCAGAAGCGGCTCGCACCGTTCTGCTTTGCGCGCGATGCGGCTTCGAGCACGGCGTCGATCGGCATCAGCTTTTCCGCCTCGACACCCGTGTCGTAGCGGGCCGATTGCGGGCAGTACGAGCAATCTTCGGGGCAGCCGCCGGTCTTGATGGACAGCAGCGTCGAGAGTTGCACCGCATTCGCATCAAAGTTGGCGCGGTGCACCTGCTGCGCCTGGAACAGCAGGTCGTTGAACGGCAGCGCGAACAGCGCTTCGATGGCTTCGCGGCTCCAGCGCGCGTCGGGCGCTTGGCCCGGCGTGACGGGCGCCTTGGCGGCGTTCGGAACGAAGTTGAGCGGAGTGGATTGCATGAGGACTTCCTTCAAGTGATGCGTGGTTTCGTTGTTATGCGGATCAGGCCGGCAGCAGCCAGTTCGGCTTGCGCTTACCCAGAAAACTTTGCACGCCTTCGCGGCCTTCTTCCGAAGCGCGGATGGCGGCGATGCGTTCAGCGGTGTCGGCCAGCAGTGCGTCGTTGACCGCAGCACCAGATACCTCGCGCACGAGCCGCTTGCTCTCGCGCACGGCGTTCGGACTGTTGGCGACGAGCGCGGCGGTGATGTCGGTCACCTTGGCGTCGAGGGCATCCGCGTTCACCAGTTCATGCACGAGGCCAAGGCGATGCGCTTCGGCAGCCGAAAAGCGTTCTGCGGTGATGAAGTAGCGGCGCGACGCCTGCTCGCCCAGGGCGCGAATCACATACGGGCTGATGGTGGCCGGAATCAAGCCGAGCTTTGCTTCCGACAGGCAGAAGTTGGCCGTGTCGACGGCAACGACGATGTCGCACGCGGCGACTAGGCCGACGCCGCCGGCATACGTGTCGCCCTGCACGCGCGCAATGACTGGCTGGGGGCAGGTGTAGATGGCGCGCAGCATTTCGGCCAGGCGCAGCGCGTCGGCGCGGTTCTCGTCATCCGAGTAGCCGGCCATCTTCTTCATCCAGTTCAGGTCGGCACCCGCGCAGAACGCAGGGCCGTTGCCGGACAGGACGATGGCGCGCACGCTCGGCTCATTGGCCAGCGCGCGAAACGCGCCGGTCAGTTCGGCGATGACCGTTTCGTTGAAGGCGTTACGCACGTCGGGCCGATTCAGCGTGAGCGTGGCGACGGCGCCGTGCTGCGCGAAGGCGAGGGTCTCGAAAGCGTTCATTCGGGGTCCTTGTTGGTGTCGGACTTGGGGTCGTCTGCGCCGGAGGCTTCAGCGTTGCTGCCCGGCATCGCCGCTTGCACCGGGCCTGCCGGCAGGCCGAGCTCGCGCAGGAAGGCATCCACCTGCGGCAGCCAGATGGCGAGCCCTGCATGGCTTGCAAACATGCCGTGCGAGTCGCTCTTGAAGTTGCCGAAATCCACCAGCCGGCCTTTGCCGCCGGCACTGGTGTAGGCAGCGAACATTCTGTCGGGCATCGGCTTGGGCCAGTAGCTGTCGTTGTCGCCGTAAAACCAGAGCGATGGGTAGCGTGACTGGCGGCCGTACGTCTCGAAGGCGCGCACGAGGTTGCCTTCCCAGTCGACGCAGGTGTCGTTGCGCAGGCCGCCGGCAAAGTTCACCAGCCCACGCACGCCGGGGTAGGCGATGGTGCCGAAGGCCAGCGTGGTCAGGCCGCCATGCGACTGGCCCATGACGACGATGCGGTTGCGGTCCACGTACGGCTGCGCGGTCATGTAGTCGAGGGCGGCCACCACGTCTTCGGCCTGGATGATGCCGTTGGCTTCGACGTTGCAGCCGCTGCCGATGTACGCGCCGCCGGATTTGGAAAACCCCTGCCGCATCGGAATGGCCACCACGTAGCCGCGTGCGACCAGCGCCGCAGCCTGCTCGCTGTAACGGGCACGCGCTTGGAATGCCGCCTTGCCACGCGCCTTGCCATGGTTGAGCACGATGAGCGGAAACGGCCCGTCGCCGGCCGGCTTGTAGACGGTCGTCTCCAGCTTGAGCGTGAAGATGCCCGCAGACTTGGGCACCTCCACGATGGTCTCGCTGATGCCGGACGGCGTGGTCTCGCTCGCATGCGCGGCCGCAAGCAGCAGCGCGCAGCCGACGGCTGCCCAGGCGCTGCGCCACGTTCGCGCGGTGATGCTGTTCACTGCAAATTCCCTGGTCGATGGACGGCCGCTTACATGCGGAACACGCCGAAGTTCATGTCGCCGATCGGCGCGTTCAGGCTGGCCGACAGGCCGAGGCCCAGCACGCTGCGTGTGTCGGCCGGGTCGATCACGCCGTCGTCCCACAGGCGCGCGCTGGCGTAGTACGGATGGCCCTGGCGCTCGTACTGGTCGCGGATCGGTGCCTTGAACGCGGCTTCTTCATCCGCGCTCCATTGGCCGCCCTTGGCTTCGATGCCGTCGCGGCGCACGGTGGCGAGCACGCTTGCGGCCTGTTCGCCGCCCATCACCGAGATGCGCGCGTTCGGCCACATCCACAGGAAGCGCGGCGAATACGCCCGACCGCACATGCCGTAGTTGCCCGCGCCAAACGAGCCGCCGATGATGACCGTGAACTTCGGCACTTGCGCCGTGGCCACCGCCGTCACCATCTTCGCGCCGTTCTTGGCGATGCCTTCGTTCTCGTACTTGCGGCCGACCATGAAGCCGGTGATGTTCTGCAGGAACACCAGTGGAATCTTGCGCTGGCAGCACAGCTCGATGAAGTGCGCGCCCTTGAGGGCAGCCTCTGAAAAAAGGATGCCGTTGTTGGCGATGATGCCGACCGGGTAGCCCCAGATGCGAGCAAAGCCGCAGACCAGAGTGGTGCCGTAGCGCGCCTTGAATTCGTCAAACGCAGAATCGTCGACGATGCGGGCAATGACTTCGCGCACGTCGAACGGCTTGCGCGTGTCGGTCGGGATCACGCCGTAGAGTTCTTCGGCGGCGTAGCGCGGCTCGATGGGCGCGTGAATCTGGACCTGCTCGGGCTTGCGGCGGTTCAGGTGCGCGACGATGCTGCGGGCTTGCGCCAGCGCGTGCGAATCGTTGTTGGCGAAGTAATCCGCCACGCCTGACAGCCGCGTGTGCACATCGGCTCCGCCAAGGTCTTCGGCACTGACGACTTCACCCGTGGCGGCCTTCACCAGGGGCGGGCCCGCCAGGAAGATCGTGCCCTGTTCCTTCACGATGATCGATTCGTCGCTCATGGCCGGCACATAGGCGCCGCCGGCGGTGCACGAGCCCATCACCACCGCGATCTGCGGAATGCCCTTCGACGAAAGGTTGGCCTGGTTGTAGAAGATGCGGCCGAAGTGATCGCGATCAGGAAACACGTCGTCCTGGTTCGGCAGGTTGGCGCCGCCCGAATCGACCAGGTAGACGCAGGGCAGGTGGTTCTGCTCGGCAATCTCCTGTGCACGCAGGTGCTTCTTCACCGTCATCGGGTAATACGTGCCGCCCTTGACCGTGGCGTCGTTGCAGACGATCACGCATTCCTGGCCCGAGATGCGGCCGATGCCGGTGATGATGCCGGCGCCCGGCGCGGCGTCGTCGTACATGCCATACGCCGCCATCTGAGAGAACTCCAGGAACGGCGTGCCGGGGTCGAGCAGTTGCTGCACGCGGTCACGCGGCAGCAGCTTGCCGCGGGCGAGGTGCTTGGCGCGGGCGTCTTCACCGCCGCCCTGGGCGATGCGCGCAACCTTGTCGCGCAAGTCGGCGACGAGCGCGCGCATGGCATCGGCGTTGGCCTTGAAGTCTTCGGCGCGGGGGTTCAGCTTGGTCTCTAGCGTCGGCATGGCAGCAGTGCAAGAAGGTCGGTGCGGTTCAGTCAGGGAAGGTGCCGTCGACGTACAGCCAACGGCCTTCGGCGGATTCAACGCCGCTGGCGTCCAGGCGGACGAAGCGGCTGGTTTCATGCAGGCGATGCGCGCGGCCGCCCACCTTGTAGCGCGCGACGAATTCCACCGTCGCGTGCGTGGCGTCTAGCGGCGTGTGGCGCTTGACGTCCAGGCCGAGCCAGCGCGTGGCGGTGGCCTCTGCTTCACTGGTTTCCAGGTCGGCAGGGCAGGTGGACGGATGCCACGTGCGGCGCAGGTACGCCGCGTCGCCCAGCACGTAGGCGCTGTAGCGCGAGCGCATGAGCTGTTCGGCCGTTGCCGGCACGGCGTCACCCGCGTGGAAAGGGCCGCAGCAGCGCGCATAGGCGCCGTTGCCGCAAGGGCAAGCGTCGGCTGGGCCGATGGGCCCGGTTTGTGCGGCAGGCATCAGGCCAGCAACTCCGGCAGTTCGCGCATGTCGGTGAACGTGCGGGTGGCGCCGGCGGCGATCAGCGGGCCCGGCGCATTGCGGCCGGCGTACGCGAGCACCGTCATGCCGGCAGCGTGCCCGGCGGTGACACCCGTGGGGCTGTCTTCGATCACCAGGCAACGCGACGGCGAGACCCCCAGGCTGCTGGCGGCCAGCAGATACACATCGGGTGCGGGCTTGCTGCGCGCGACTTCGGTCGCCGAGAAGATGCGCACGTGCGTGGGCTGGAAGTGCTCGATCAGCCCGGTGCGATTGAGCTGCAGTTCAACCTTCGTGCGATCGGCGCCCGAGGCCACCGCCATCGGCAGGCCCAGCCTGGAGAGCACATCGATGGCGTGCGCGATATGCGGCACGGCTTCCACCTCGGCTTCGAGCAGCGCGTTGCGGCGCGCGTGGAAGGTGGACAGCCAGTTCGGCGGCAGCGGTTCGCCACGCATCTCGGCAATCGCATCCAGTTCTTCGCGGATGGCCTTGCCGAGGAAGCGCTTGATGGAATCTTCCGGGCTGATGCTGATGCCAAGCTCGGTCAGCATCTCCCAGATCAGGCGGTTGACGAGCGGTTCGCTGTCGACCAGCACGCCGTCGCAATCGAAGAGGATCGCGTCAAAGCGCGGGTGGTTCGAAACAGAGGAGGTCACTGCGGTCATGCGTTCTTCGTAAAGGGTTCGTCGGCGGCGGCTGGTACATCCGCCGCCTTCGTGGATGTCGTCTTATATGCGTCCGTCGCGCAGCAACGCTTCAATCTGGTCAAAGCGGTCGAAGCCCCAGAATGCTTCGCCGTCGACGATCACGTAGGGCGAGCCGAACACGCCGCGCGACATGGCCAGGTCGATTTCGGCCTTGAGCTGATCCTTGATCTGCTGGCTGCTTGCGCCGGCGTTGAGCGCAGCACCGTCGATGCCCATGGCGTCGGCAATCTTCATTACCTCCGCCGGTTCGCCGATGTTGATGTCGTCCACGAACAGCGCGCGGTAAAGCGCACGCGCAAAGTCGATGGCGCGGTCGCCGCCGTGGTGGTCATGCACCCACAGCGTGGCGCGCGCTGCGTATTGCGTGGGCAGCGGGAAGTGCGTCGGCTTGCGGTATTCGATGTCGTTGAAGCGTGCGGTGCGCTCGAAGTCGCGCCAAGCGTAATCGCCCTTGAGCGGCACCTGCGGCAGCGGGGAGCCACCGGTGGTCTTGAACACAACCCCCAGCAGGATCGGGTGCCATGCCGTCGCCCGGTTGTACCGCTGGGCGAGTTCTTCCACGCGCGTGCTGGCGAAGTAGCCGTACGGCGATGAGAAGTCGAAGTAGAAATCGATGGCCCCGTTCATGATGTGCTCCCCTGTTGTGCTGCGCCTTCCCCGAAAATGCCTACGCCAGAGCGCGGGCGATCAAGATCTTCTGGATATCGCTCGTGCCTTCGTAGATCTGGCACACGCGCACGTCGCGGTAGATACGCTCCACCGGGAAGTCGCTGACGTAGCCGTAACCGCCAAAGACCTGGATGGCATCGGAGCAGACGCGCTCGGCCATCTCGCTGGCGTTGAGCTTGGCCATGGCCGCCTCTTTCAGGCACGGCAGCCCGGCGTCTTTCAGGCTGGCGGCATGCCAGACCATCTGTCGCGCCACATCCACGCGCGTGGCCATCTCGGCCAGGCGAAATTGCACCGCCTGATGCGCGAACAGCGGCTGGCCGAAGCTCTCGCGCTCCTTGGCATACGCCAGCGCGGCTTCGAAAGCCGCACGCGCCATGCCCACGCTCTGCGCGGCAATGCCGATGCGCCCGCCTTCCAGCCCGGACAGCGCCATTTTGTAGCCCGCGCCTTCTTCGCCCAGCAGGCAATCGGCGGGGATGCTGCAGTCTTCGAACACGATCTGCGCCGTGTCGGACGAGTGCTGGCCGAGCTTGTCTTCGAGCCGCGCGACGATGTAGCCAGGCGTGTTGGTTGGCACCAGGAACGCGCTGATGCCGCGCTTGCCTGCTGCCTTGTCGGTTACGGCCATGACGATCGCCACGTCGGCATGCTTGCCGCTGGTGATGAACTGCTTCACGCCGTTCAAGACCCAGTGGTCGCCATCTCGCACGGCCGTGGTGCGCAGCGCCGATGCATCGGAGCCGACGTGCGGCTCGGTCAGGCAGAACGCGCCCAGCATCTCGCCGCGCGCCAGCGGCACGAGCCACCGCTGCTTCTGCGCGTCATTCGCAAACGCCATCAGCATGCTGCACACGGGGCAGTTGTTCACGCTGATGACGGTGGAGGTGCCACCGTCGCCGGCAGCAATTTCTTCCAGAATCAACGCCAGCGACAGGTAGTCGAGCCCCGCACCGCCCAGTTCTTCGGGCACGGCCACGCCATAGGCGCCCAGCTCGCCCAGCTGGCGGTGCACGTCTTTCGGGAAGGTCGCTTCGCGGTCCCATGCGGCTGCGTGCGGCACGATCGCCTCGCGCACGAACGTGCGGATGGCGTCGCGAATCATCTCTTGCTCTTGGGTCAGCAGCATCGTTCCGGCCTCACCATTCAATGACGCTGCCGTCGTAGTTGCGGAACCCGCCGTTGTCGGCGCGCGTGGCACCGGCAATGACGCGGCGGATGCCGGCCACGCTCTCCTGCGGCGAGATGGCCGCGCCTGCGCCGCCCATGTCTGTCTGTACCCAGCCGGGGTGGAAGGTCAGGCACGTGGCGTTCTTGGCGTCGATCGACACCCCGCGCAGCACGGCATTCACCGCCGCCTTACTGGCGCGATACAACCAGCCTCCGTTGCCTGTCATGTCCCCAATGCTGCCCATGCGGCTGGAGATGACGGCGAGCACGCCGCCGGTTTCGTCCAAGCCATTGCGTCCGGCTTCCACCATCGGCAGCACCGCAGGCAGCACGCCCATCGGCGCCCACACGTTGGTGTGCATGACGGCATCGAAATCCGCCTGGCTGACGGGCGTGGCGCCCTGCGTGCGCGGGCCGTAGATGCCCGCCACGTAGATCGCCACGTCCAGCGCTTCGCCGTCCAGCTTCCATGCCAGGCCGGCAACGGCATTGGCGTCGGTCAGATCAAGCACGTGCGTTTCCGCGCCCAATGCCTGCAGCGCCTGCGCGGCTTCTTGCGTGCGCACGGTGGCAATCACGCGCCAGCCATCCGCACGGTATTGCTTGACCGTTTCCAGGCCGATGCCGCGCGACGCGCCCAGGATGAGCGCGGTGCGCGTGCGGCGGGACGTTGCGTTCGTCATGCGCGTGCCTTAGTAGAGTTCGATGCCGACGGCCGTGGCTTCACCGCCACCGATGCACAGGCTTGCCACGCCGCGCTTGCCGCCACGGTGTTGCAGGGCGCCCAGCAGCGTCGCGATCAAGCGCGCGCCCGACGCGCCGATCGGATGGCCCAGCGCGCACGCGCCGCCGTTCACGTTCACTTTTTCGTGCGGGATGTGTAGGTCGTGCATGGCGGCCATCGGCACCACGGCAAACGCCTCGTTGATCTCGAACAGGTCAACGTTGCTCGAGTTCCAGTCGAGCTTCTTGAACAGCTTGTCGATGGCTGTGACCGGCGCCGTGGTGAACCAGCCCGGCGCTTGCGCGTGCGTGGTGTGGCCCAGCATCACCGCCAGCGGCGTGATGCCGAGTTGCTTGGCAGTCGACTCGCGCATCATCACCAGCGCGGCCGCACCATCGTTGATCGACGAAGACGACGCGGCCGTCACCGTGCCGTCTTTCTTGAAGGCAGGCTTGAGCGAGGGGATCTTGTCGACCTTGATGCGGCGCGGGCCTTCATCGGTATCGATGACGGTGTCGCCGGCTTTGCTCGACACCGTAACGGGCGTGATCTCCCAGCGGAACGCGCCGGATTCGGTGGCCTCTTGCGCGCGGCGCACGGACGTCATCGCGAAGTGGTCCTGGGCCTCGCGCGTGAAGCCGTATTTCTCGGCGCAGTCCTCGCCGAAGGTGCCCATTGCACGGCCCTTGTCGTAGGCATCTTCCAGGCCGTCGAGCATCATGTGGTCGTAGATCATGCCGTGGCCGATGCGGTAGCCGCCGCGGCCTTTCGGGATCAGGTACGGCGCGTTGGTCATGCTTTCCATACCGCCCGCAACCACAACGTCCAGCGACCCTGCGAGCAGCGCGTCGTACGCGTTCATGGCGGCGCGCATGCCCGAACCGCACATCTTGTTGACCGTGGTGCAGCCGACTGACAGCGGCAGGCCCGCGCCCAATGCGGCCTGACGTGCCGGTGCTTGCCCCTGCCCCGCAGGCAGGACGCAGCCCATGATGACTTCTTCAATCTGTTCCGGTTTCAAACCCGCACGCTCGACTGCCGCGCGGATGGCAGCGGCGCCGAGTTGCGGAGCAGTGAGGCTGGCGAGTTCGCCCTGGAAGGCGCCCATTGGGGTACGGGCGGCGGAGGCGATGACGATGCGGTCGGACATTTCTGCAATCTCCTGGAACTGTGCTTGGGACAGGTT
Organism: Ralstonia sp. Ralssp135; assembly: GCF_047304345.1. Taxonomy (NCBI): domain Bacteria; kingdom Pseudomonadati; phylum Pseudomonadota; class Betaproteobacteria; order Burkholderiales; family Burkholderiaceae; genus Ralstonia; species Ralstonia sp. Ralssp135. Next base: position 38,651 of record NZ_JBGLYZ010000025.1, on the reverse strand, counting down.
CTGCACTTGTGGTGCAGGGTTTGTGTGTCTCTTGCTTTTTGCGTGGGCCTTGGTGGTCCATCTGCGTTTCGTCCCCTGCCGGGGCCGACTCACTTTCTTTGTCTTGCCAAAGAAAGTAAGCAAAGAAAGGCGCGCCCAAGATGGCGACCCCTTCCTTGAATTTTCGTAACCATGCGGAGACGGGAAAAACTCGCTGCGCTCAAACAGTTTCCCGTCTTGCTTCCGCCCGCTTACGAAAATTCAAGACGCCATCAAGGGCAGGAACGTCAACGGCCAAACCGTTGGTGCGCATGTCCTGTCAGGCGCTTGTTTGTTGCTGTGCTGCCGTTTGCTTTGCCCCGCGTCTTGCCGCGTACTTACTACTGCGTTTGTGCTGCGATGGTGTGGCCGTTAATGCCCTAGATGGCGCCTTGAATTTCTGTTGCAGGGAGGAAAAAGAGGGGAGGCTGTTTGAGCGAAGCGAGTTTGCCTCTCCTCCCTCCCTGCGACATAAATTCAAGGAGTCTTTCGCCATCTCGGGCGCGCCTTTCTTTGCTTACTTTCTTTGGCAAGACAAAGAAAGTGAGTCAGCCCCGGCAGGGGATGAAACAGGGGTGAACCACAACCCAAAAATCCAAAACAAAAAATCAGAACCCCACCGGACTAGGCGTACTCCCTTCCTTCCCATAATTCAGCCAAGCCTCACCAAGCTGAGCATGCAGTTCCTCATTGGAGCTCGCCGCCATCCCCAGATTGCGCAACATCCCGTCCTTCACGCCGTAAATCCAGCCATGAACGGTCAGCGGCTGCCCGCGATCCCAAGCGTCCTGCACGATCGTCGTCAGGCACACGTTGTTGACCTGGTGAATCACGTTCAGCTCGCACAGCCGGTCGTGCTGATCCTGCTCGCGGACCACCGTGCCGAGATACGTCTCGTGTTGCTCGGCCACGTCACGTACGTGACGAATCCAGTTGTCGGCCAGCCCGAAACGTTGCTTCGTCAGCGCTGCCTTCACACCCGAACAGCCGTAGTGGCCCACCACCGTGATGTGCCGGATCTTCAGCACTTCCACCGCAAACTGCAGCACCGACAGGCAGTTCAGGTCTGAGTGCACCACCACGTTGGCGATATTGCGGTGGACGAACACCTCGCCCGGCGGCAGACCGATGATCTGGTTGGCAGGCACGCGCGAATCCGAGCAGCCGATCCAGAGGTATTCCGGGTTCTGCTGGTTGGCCAGGTTGGAGAAAAAATCCGGGTCTTCAGCGTGGACGCGCTCGACCCATTTCCGGTTGTTCTCGAACAGCTCTTTGATGCGATGTGGCATGGTTTCCCGTCGTGTTGAGAGGGTTAAGCGGCGGCGCGCTGCAGTGTCGTGTTGTCTTGGGCTGCGTTGTCGGGCGCGCTCGCGCCGTAGCGATTGACGAAGCGTTCGGCTGCGTCATACGCGTAGAAATCGTGCATCTGCCCGGAGAGCAGGCGCTCCTTGTACCCCTGCCACATGGAGGCTTCGAAGAAGTCTGCGTGGTGTTTGAGGAAGGCTTCGCGCACGCGCGGGTCGCCAAGCAGGAACGTGCGGTATGTCTCTGGAAAAATGTCGTGCGGGCCGACGCTGTACCAGACCTCGCCGGACATCTCTTCTTCTTCGGTGCGCGGCTGGGGAACGGTGCGGACATTGCAGTCGGTGAGATATTCGATCTCGTCGTAGTCGTAGAAGACCACGCGGCCGTGGCGCGTCACGCCAAAGTTCTTGTACAGCATGTCGCCCGGGAAGATGTTCGCGGCGATGAGTTCCTTGATGGCGTTGCCGTATTCGATGATGCCGTGTTCGACTTGCGCATCGGTGCCTTCGTGCAGCCAGATGTTCAGCGGTGTCATGCGGCGCTCGATGTAGACGTGGCGGATGACGATCTCTTCGCCGCCGTCGTCGCTGCGCTGGTATTCGACCATTGAGGGCGCGTGCTTCTCCAACTCCTTGATGAGGTCCTCATCAAAGCGCGAGAGCGGGAAGGCCACGTCGGAATACTCCAGCGTATCGGCCATGCGCCCCACGCGATCATGGCGCTTCACAAGCTGGTACTTGCTCTTGATCAGCTCGCGCGTGGTTTCCTTCGGCGGCGGGAAGTAGTCCTTGATGACCTTGAATACGTATGGGTACGAGGGCAGCGTGAACACCAGCATCACGAGGCCCTTGATGCCGGGCGCGATGATGAACTTGTCCGACGAGTGCTGCAGATGATGCAGGAAGTCGCGATAGAACAGGTTCTTGCCCTGCTTCTGCAAGCCGAGCGAGGTGTAGATCTCGGCGCGCGGCTTGCGCGGCATCAGGTCACGCAGGAAGGTCACGTAGGCAGACGGAATCTCCATGTCCACCATGAAATACGAGTGCGTGAACGAGAACAGGATCAGCAGTTGTTCTTGCTGCAGCAGCACCGTGTCGAGCGAGAGCTGGCCCGCGGCATTGCGCAGGATTGGCACGGCCAGCGGGAACGTCTTGTCGCCGTTGATCACGCGGCCAATGATGTACGCCGCTTTGTTGCGGAAGAACAGCGACGACAGCACATGGATCTGGAAATTCGGCGCGATGCGGAAGTCGCCGAAATGCTCGCCCACCGCGCGCACGATGTAGCCGATGTCGCGTTCGAGATCTTCAAACGGCGCGTTGAGCTGGAAGTTGTGGACGATGCGCTCGAAGCAGGGGCCCAGGCCGTCGCGTGTGCCTGGGTAGTAGGCGCGGTACGTCGGCTTGGTGGGCGACTCTTCGTTCTCGATGTATTCCGTCGAGATGGCCGGGCGCACGAAGATGAAATCGTTGTTGAAGTACGAGCGATGCAGGATGCGCGTACACACCGAGTTGAAGAAAGTTTCGGCGCACTCGGGCTGGTGATGGTTGGTCAGCAGGCCGATGAAATGCAGCTTGATCTGTCGCCAGATCTCGTCGTCGATGTTCTCGGCGTCGTATTCGTCTTCGAGGATGACCGACGCTTCGCGCACGCGCTCGTCGTAGTAGGCGATGCGGTCGCGCTGCAGTTGCTGCAGGCCGGCCCAGTCCCCGGTCTCGAACGCAGTCTTGGCCTGTACGCTGACTTCCCGGAACAAGCGATAGTGCTTGTCGAAGCCGTCGAGCATCGTGCGGGCAACGTCAAAGGCGATCTGCGACGAGAGGAGCTTGGGGAAATGGGACATGGCGTGTGCGCGGGGAGGGGCAGGGAAGCGGCGAAACCAGCAAACCAGGCAGACCTAGATTGTAGGGTCTTCGGTGCCGTGTTCGCGTCCTGAAACCGTTGCGCCTCCTTATCCGTTTGGCTGATGGCCCCGTGCCACCAGCCCGCCTGCTCCCGCCCGTTACATCGTCTCTGCGTACAGCTCCCGGCCGATCAGCATGCGGCGGATTTCCGACGTGCCGGCGCCAATTTCGTACAGCTTGGCGTCGCGCCACAGGCGGCCGACCGGGAATTCGTTGATGTAGCCATTGCCGCCCAGGATCTGGATGGCTTCGCCGGCCATCCATGTGGCCTTCTCGGCGGTGTAGAGGATCACGCCGGCGCAGTCCTTGCGCACCTGGCGCACGTGGTCGCGGCCCAGTGAGTCGAGGTTCTTGCCCACCGTGTACAAGTACGCGCGGCATGCCTGCAGCGTGGTGTACATGTCGGCCATCTTGCCCTGGATGAGCTGGAATTCGCCAATGCTCTGGCCAAACTGCTTGCGGTCGTGGATGTACGGCGTGACCACGTCCATGCAGGCCTGCATGATGCCGATCGGACCGCCGGAGAGCACGGCGCGCTCATAATCCAGGCCGCTCATCAGCACCTTGGTGCCACCGTTTTCCTGGCCGAGGATGTTTTCCACCGGCACTTCCACGTTCTCGAACACCAGCTCGCCCGTGTGCGAGCCGCGCATGCCGAGCTTGTCCAGCTTCTGCGCCACCGAGAAGCCCTTCATGCCCTTTTCGACGATGAACGCCGTCATGCCGCGCGCGCCCAGTTCGGGTTCGGTCTTGGCGTAGACGACCAGCACGTCGCAGTCGGGGCCGTTGGTGATCCACATCTTGGTGCCGTTGAGCACGTATCGGTCGCCTTTCAGCTCCGCGCGCAGCTTCATGCTGACGACGTCAGAGCCGGCATTCGGCTCGCTCATCGCCAGCGCACCGACCCATTCGCCAGACACAAGCTTGGGCAAGTACTTGGCCTTCTGAGCTGCCGTGCCGTTGCGGTGGATCTGATTCACGCACAGGTTCGAGTGCGCGCCATACGACAGGCCAACCGACGCCGAGGCGCGGCTGATTTCTTCCATGGCGATCATGTGCGCCAGGTAGCCCATGTTGGCGCCGCCGTACTCCTCGGCCACCGTGATGCCGAGCACGCCCAACTCACCCATCTTGCGCCACGCGTCCATCGGGAACTGGTCGGTGCGGTCGATTTCGCCGGCACGCGGTGCCAGCTCGCCCTGCGCCCAATCGCGCACGGCCGAACGCAGCATCTCGATGTCTTCGCCCAAGTCGAATTTCAGGCCGGGCAGATCAATCATGGTGGTCTCCTTGGGCGCGGCTCAAGCCGCTGGTGTCTCTGAGTAATGGGTCCGGCGCTGTGCGGTGTGCGCCGCTTGTGGCGGTCGCACCGGTGCCGGAAGGGTGCTTCAAGGTGTTGCGTATTGTATTGACGTTTACGTAAACGTCAATGACCGGTCGTTACGTAGATTTGCGGAATCAGGCGGCCTTGCGTCGCTTGGGCGGCTTGCCCGTTCCGGCCTGCGCCTCTTCCAGCAAGCGGCGGCACTGGCGCTCATGCTGGTCGATCTCGGCCAGTTGCGCGTTCAGATCTTCCAGTTGCTGCGTGAGCACCGCACGGTGTTGCGCCAGCGACGCCAGGAAGCGTTCCAGTTGCGGCACCGTATCGCGCGGCGACTCATACAGATCCAGGATCTCCTTGATCTCGCCCAGCGACAGACCGAGCCGCTTGCCGCGCAGGGTCAGCTTCAGGCGCGTGCGCTCGCCGGCCGAATACACCCGGCGACGCCCGCCGGGGCCTTGGCGATCCGGGGCCAGCAGGCCCTGGTCTTCGTAGAAACGGATGGCGCGCGGCGTGATGTCGAACTCGCGGGCGAGGTCGGTGATGGTGAAGCTTGCGTCGGCAAGCTCACCGGCATCGCCCGATTCAAGATCGGCGGCGAGCGCAGCGGCGGCAGACGGAGTAGAGGCAGACATACGGCGGGGAACGGAATAACGACAGAGGTGTGATGACACATGCACGCCAGGCTGCGACATTAAGTTTTCGCTTAAGATGGAAGACCGGCGGCAAATTGACGTTTACGTTAGCGTCAATGACGCCAAACCGCAATCGCAAAGACCGCCCCGAAGCACCCAAAGGCGGCGACCGAGACCACATCCCCATGAACGCGCTCGAACACCAACTCGACTATCCCTTTGGCGACACGCTTCCCGAAGGCGGCACGCGGTTTGAAGTCGCCCCCGGCGTCTACTGGCTGCGCATGCCGCTGCCCTTTGCGCTCGATCACATCAACCTCTGGCTGCTGCGTGATCGACAGGACGGGCAGGAGGGCTGGACGATCATCGATTGCGGCATCAACCACGAAGCAATTCGCGGGTACTGGGAAACGATCTTCGCGAACCACCTCGACGGCCTGCCGGTGCTGCGCGTGCTCGTCACGCACTGCCATCCGGACCACGTTGGCCTCTCGAACTGGCTGTGCGAAGGCGGCGACGAAAAGCGCTGGAACGTGCGCCTGTGGATGAGCCTGGGCGACTACGCCTTCGCACGCATGCTGGTGGGCGGCACGGGCGCGTCGAACGCCGGCGGTGAATTTGCCGCGCGCCATTTCGAGCGCCACGGCTTGACGGACCCGACCTCCATCGAAGGCATCCGCAACCGCAAGGATTACTACAGCACGCTCGTGCCCGGCGTGCCGAGCCAGTACCGTCGCCTGATGGATGGCGATATCGTTTCCATCGGCAAGCACAAGTGGCGTGTCATCACAGGCTTCGGCCACGCGCCCGAGCACGTCGCGCTTTACAGTGAAGATGCCAACGTGCTGATTTCCGGCGACATGGTCTTGCCGCGCATCTCCACCAACGTGAGCGTGTTCGATCTGGAACCCGAAGCGGATTCGCTCACGCTGTATCTGGATTCGCTGGGCAAGTACGAGCCGCTGCCTGCGAATGTGCTGATCCTGCCGTCGCACGGACGGCCGTTCCGCGGGTTGCATACGCGCATCCAGCAACTGCGCGACCACCATGCCGATCGGCTGGCCGAAACGTTGGCTGCGTGCAAGGCCGCGCCGCAATCGGCTCGCGACATCGTCAACGTCATCTTCAAGCGCCAGTTCGATGTGCATCAGATGACCTTCGCGATGGGCGAGGCGCTTGCCCACCTGCATGCGCTGTGGCATCGCGGCGAACTGGTGCGCGAATCTGGCGCGGACGGTATCGTTCGATTCCACGCAACCGCATAAACTGCGCAACCCGCTTTCCACCGGAGCCGACCATGGCTGACCAGCATGACGTTCTCGACGACAGCGCCGTCGTCCTGCCGTTTCCCGCACAAACGCCGACTGCGCCGTATTACGCGGTGATTTTTTCCTCCACGCGCACCGACGGCGACAACGGCTACGGCGCCATGGCCGACCGCATGGTGGAGTTGGGGCGCAGTATGCCGGGGTTCCTCGGCATCGAATCCGTACGCGATGAACTGGCCGGCGACCAGGGGCGACCGGGCATCACCGTGTCGTATTGGTCGTCGCTGGAGGCCATTCGCGAGTGGAAGAACCAGAGTGACCACCTTGCCGCGCAGAAGCTGGGGCGCGAGCAGTGGTACGCGTCGTACCACCTGCGCATTGCAAAGGTGGAGTACGACTATGGGTTCGAGCGATAACGCATCGCTGTGGCCAACAAAAAACCCGCCAACCGGCGGGTTCTTTTTTTTTCTGCGGCCTGATGATTCAACCTTAACGCAGGGTCTTCGCAAACTGCCCCAGGTATCGCACGCCGTCGATTGCGCGGCTGCCGTACCACGACACCATTTCGCCATCGACGAGATAGACCGGTTTGCCGATCTGCTTTTCCAGCGCGTCGACATGCTCTTCGGTAAAGCTGTAAGGCTCGGTGGAGAGCAGCACGCAGTCGATGTTGCGCACCACCTCATCGCTCCAGCGGAACGTCGGGTAGCGCGTGTCCGGCCGGTTGGGGCGGGCGCAATCGCCGCTCTTGTCGGTGCCGCATTGCACAGGCGCCGGATCGTCCGGCCACGTATGGCAGTTCACGAGCTTGAGCATGCGCGAGATGTACGTGTCGCGCGATACCGTCATCCACGGGTCTTGCCAGATGGCGTACAGCACGCGGTGCGGCAGGAAGTGGCGGCCGCGCAGTGCCTCCAGCTCCTGCGTGAGCGCATCCGACAGCTTCTGCGCCTGCGCTTCGCGGCGAAAGATACCGCCCAGCAGTTGGTATAGCGCGAGGTTGTCTTCCGGCGAGCAAGGATGCGTGACGATGATGTGCGGGATGAATTCGCGCAGCTTGTCGACGGTCGGGCGCGTGTTCTCGTCAATGTTGACGATGACGTGCGTGGGCGCCAGTTCGCGCAACTTGTCGAGTTTGACGGTCTTGGTGCCGCCGACCTTCGGTACGTTGCGCACCGCTTCGCGCGGGTGGATGCAGAAGCCGGTGCGGGCGACCAGTTGATCGCCCAGGTCAAGCGAGAACAGCAAATCGGTAATCGAGGGGACCAGGCTGGCGATGCGCGGTGTGGTGTCGACAGGGGCGTGCGCGATGCCAGCCGCATCGGTGTAAGTCATGACGAAATCTCGGGGTTGCGGGGTTTGCGCCCGGCGCGCGCAAACGCAAAGTCATAGAGCCCGCGCGGCAGCACGTGCAGCAGCTTGGCGACGATGCCCATCGGCCATGGCAGCACCGTGAAGCGCACGCCGCGACGGATCGCATTCACGGCTTTCTGTGCGAAGCGGTCCACCGGCATCAGGAAGGGCATCGGATACGGATTGTGTTCGGTCATCGGCGTCTGGATGTAGCCGGGGGCGATCGTCACCACGCGCAAGCCAAGCGGGCTGAACTCCACGCGCAGACTCTCCATCAGCTTGATCACCGCCGATTTGGAGGCGCTGTACGCCGCCGCACCGGGCAGCCCGCGCACGCCCGCCACGCTCGCTATGCCGACCAGCGTGCCGCCAGGCTGCCCAGGTTTGGCGCGTGCCAGCATCGGCCCGACGAACGGCTGGAACGTGTTGAGCACGCCCATCCAGTTGGTGTCCATTACGACGGCAAAGGCTTTCAGGTCGCCGGGTTCGCGCAAGTCCGTGCCGACCGAGATGCCTGCGTTGGCGATCACCACATCGGGCAGCCCAACTGTGGCGATAAAGGCGTTGGCCACGTCGCGCATTGAATCAGCGCTACGCACGTCGGCCGCGTAGCAATGGCAGCGGCTCTGGATACCGGCAGGCAGCGTCTGCACAAACTCATGGAGCGCGTCGACACGTCGTGCGACCAGCCCGATCTTGGCGCCCTGCGCTGCGTACTGACGTGCCAGTGCCTGCCCGATCCCGCTGGAAGCGCCCGTAATGAAGACGATCTCGCTCATGTCGATGTCCTGTTGGTGTGAAGATGTGAAGAAGGCCGACGCACAAAAAACGCCCGCACAGGGGCGGGCGTCGATGGCGGTGTCACGCCCGGGCAGAGGCCCGGAAACGCGGCAACCCGTCACATCTTGCGGTTGCGCACCTGGTCGACGAGGTAGTCGAGCGTTTGGGCGGCGCCCACGTTGCTGCCTGCATCTGCCGGCGAGGTGGTGTACTTGCCCTGCACGACCACGGTCGGCACGCCTTCGATCTTGTACTGATCGGCCAGTTGCGCGGCGCGTTTGGTATTGGCGTTCACACTGAACGAGTTGTAGGTGTCGCGGAACTGCTTCTCATCGACGCCGTTCGCGGCCATGAACTTGGCGATGTCATCCAGTTCGGACATCGAGCGGTAGTTCTTGTGCAACTGGTCGAACACGCGGTCATGCAGCGTCTTGCCGCTGGCGTCCTTGGCGTCGAGCTTGCCCAGCGCCTCCAGCGTGTAATAGATGCGGGTATGCGGCTCCAGCTTGGCATTGAAGGCCACCGGCACGCGCTTGATCACCACGTCCTTGCCTTGCTTGGCGACCCACGCCGTCCAGGTGTTTTCAAAGTCGTAGCAGTGCGGGCAGCCGTACCAGAAGAACTCCGTCACTTCGATCTTGCCTGCGGGCACGGGCTGCGGCGTTTGCAGCACTTTGTATTCCTTGCCGGCGATCGGCGCGGCATTGGCCGGTGCGGTCATCAGGAAGCCGGCGCCAGTGGTGAGGGCGATCAGGAAAGCAGCGAGTTTTTTCATGGTGAATGGACGACGGATTAGACGACGAACTGGACGAAGTAACGGAAAAACCAGCGAAATCGAGTGCCGAACCGCTCGACGCGGGTGTCAGCGTAACTGAATCTCAGGTTTCTGACCGATCACAGCCCGCGGGGTTCAAAGCGGGCTGCGCGGACTGCACGTTACTGGCGGGCGAAGCGGATGACCGAAGATTCCACGCCTGTCGATTGCAGGCGGCTGCGCACGGCGGTCATCTCGTCGAGCGAGTTGAACGGCCCCAGGCGCACGCGATACATGGTGGCGCCGTTCACCTCGCGCTGCGTCACCTTGGCTTCAAAGCCTTGCATGGCCAGATTGCCCTTCTGGCGCTCAGCGTCTTCGGAGGATTTGTAAGCGCCAACTTGCAGGAAATACCCCGTCTTGGCGGCATCCTGGCGAGCAATCTCGGCAATCGGGTCCGTCACCGGCTTCTCGTTCGAGGCAGTGACCGGCGGCTTGGGCGGCTTGGCGCCCGGTGCGCTTGCCATCTGCGGGGTCGAGCTCGGTTGGGCCGGGTGAATGGTGATGCCCGGCGGCGGATTGTTCTGCTCGGCGGTCTGATCGACCGGCTTGGCCGGCACGCGGCTCCACAGCGGCGCGTTCGGGTCCGCCGCCTGCGGGGCGCTGGCCTGCGGCGCGGGTTGTGCCGGCGCAGGAAGCGTGTTGACCACGTTGCCCGCTTCGCTCGGCTTGGGTTGCGCGCCGCCACGAGACACGAACGGTACCGGGGCCTTGGTGATGTACACCGCCACCACCACGGCGATCGCCAAACCGACGATCAAGCCCAGCACCAGACCCAGAAACGTGCCGCCCCGTTGCGAGCGGGCACGGGAAGATTGCGTATTGCGTGCCATGTCGATCCTTCTAGAAGCGCCCGATTATAAGAGCGCCGTGTGATGCCAAATCGTGCGCATTTACATCTTTTGCGGCGCGGACACGCCGATTACCGCCAACCCGTTGCGCAGCACCTGACGCGTGGCGGCCAGGAGCGCCAGACGGGCACGCTTGACGGCCTCGTCGTCGACCAGCACGCGATCGGCGTTGTAGAACGCGTGGAAATCGCCCGCGAGGTCGCGCAGGTAGAACGCTACGGCGTGCGGGGCCAGTTCGCGTGCGGCGTCGGCCAACATGTCGGGGAATGCGGCCAGGCGTTGCACCAGGGCTGTCGCCTGCGGGCTGACGTCCGGGCCCGTCACCGCAGCCAGATCGGCGTTGGTGAGCGACGCAGGGTCAACGCCTGCGCGTTCGAACACCGAGCAGATGCGCGCGTGCGCGTACTGGACGTAGTACACCGGGTTCTCGTCGCTTTGCTTGAGCGCCAGATCGACGTCGAAGACGAACTCGGTATCGGCCTTGCGCGACAGCAGGAAGAAGCGCACGGCGTCGCGGCCACGCGTGAAGCGCGCGGGCCAGTTCGGCTCACCGGCATCCACACAAGCGCGGATGGTGTCGACGCCAGCTTCGCTCTCGGCATCCCCGTTGGACCATTCGATCAGGTCGCGCACGGTCACATACGAGCCGGCGCGCTTGGAAATCTTGACCTCGGCGCCGTCCTTCATCACCGTGACCATCTTGTGCAGGACGTAATCCGGATAGCCCTTCGGGATGCCGATGTTCAGGCCCTGCAGGCCGGCGCGCACGCGGGCGATGGTGCCGTGGTGGTCGCTGCCCTGAACGTTGATGACCTGCGTGAAGCCGCGGCCCCACTTGGTCGTGTGGTACGCAACGTCGGGCACGAAGTAGGTGTAGGCGCCGTCGGACTTGCGCATGACGCGGTCCTTGTCGTCACCGTCGTCGGTGGTGCGCAGCCACAGCGCACCTTCCTGCTCGTACGTCTTGCCGGCAGCAACGAGCGTGTCCACCGTCTGCTGCACCTTGCCTTCGGTGTAGAGCGACGATTCCAGGTAATAGCGGTCGAACTTCACGCCAAAGGCTTGCAGGTCGATGTCCTGCTCGTTACGCAGATACGTCACGGCAAAGCGGCGGATGGCTTCGATGTTTTCCACATCGCGCTCGCCCGTCACGGGCTCGCCATCCGAGGCGCGTACGGTCTTGCCGGCGAGGTAATCGGCGGCGATGTCGGCAATGTAGTCGCCGTTGTAGGCGGCTTCGGGCCAGTTGGCGTCACCGGGTTTGAAACCGCGCGCGCGGGCCTGCACGGAGACGGCCAGATTGTGGATCTGGACGCCGGCGTCGTTGTAGTAGAACTCGCGGTGGACCTTGTGGCCTTGCCAGTCGAGCAGGCTCGCCAGCGCATCGCCCAGCGCGGCTTGGCGGCCGTGGCCGACGTGCAGCGGCCCGGTCGGGTTGGCCGAGACGAATTCCACCAGCACGGGCGCGCCGTCATGTGTATTGGCGGCGCCGTAGCGGTCGCCCTCGGCAAAGACGGCGGCAATCACGTCGGCGCGCGCGGCGGCCGACAGGCGCAGGTTGATGAAGCCAGGGCCGGCGATCTCAACGGCGGACACCAGGCGTTGGCCGCGGGCATCGGCGCGGATGGCATCGGCGATCTTGCCGGCCAGCTCGCGCGGATTGGTGCCTAGCGGCTTGGCGAGCTGCAGCGCGACGTTGCAGGCAATGTCGCCGTGCGCGGCCTGCTTGGGGCGCTCCAGGACGATCTCCGGTCGGGCTTGGCCCTCGGGCAGCAGGGAGCCGACGGCGTCGGACAACAATTGGGCGATCGTCTGTTTGTGGGAGGGCAGCATAAAGAAACCATGACGCCGGCAGTGCTGAAATGGATTGAAATCCAGTTCTGGCGCCGCCAGTTGCGTTGTTCGGGGAAAAGTACGAAATTTTATCAGGTGAGCCGTGGTCTCAGAGGTATCCGCCCCCAGTCATGGCAATCTGCGGCTCCCCCACCCAACCAAGGGAAACAAGAAATCATGATCACCTTTACTTCGCACGCTTCGCAAAAATTCTCGATGCAGAAGGATCTCGCCATGGTGCTGCTCGGCGTGATCGGCAAGACGCTGGGCGAGCGCGGTGTCATCACGCCCGAAGAAATGCCCCACGCCATCGATCGCCTCAAGCGCGCCATCAAGGATGACACGCACCAGGCACATATCAAGGTGGCCGAACTTTCGGCGCCCGAGCTGGACGAAGACGGCGAAGAAGAGCCGCCGCATCTCGGCCAGCGCGCCTATCCGCTGCTGCACATGCTGGAAGAATCGCTGGTCGAGAAGTCCAGCGTGCTCTGGGGCGTCTGAGTTTCGGGCGCAGGCCAAAAAAAAATGCCCGGCCGCCAAACGGGGCGGTCCGGGCATCCGGCCACACGGGCCGGGAGCGGGGGAGGGGGCTGGCGCGTTGGCCGGTGTCTCGTCCTGCTGCGTTTGCGTTATTGGTCGTGGAGCATGTCGGACAGTTCGTCCGCGTGTTCTTCCTCAACGGCCAGAATCTGTTCCAGCACGCGCCGCGTGGTGGGGTCTCGGTCCCCGATGTAGCGGATCATCTCAAGGTAGCTGTCGATCGCGATCCGCTCGGCAACCAGGTTCTCCCTGATCATCTCGACCAAGCCGTCGGCTTCCACGTATTCAGAATGGCTGCGCGTGGACAGGCCTTCCGGGTTGAAGTTGGGCTCGCCGCCCAGTTGCACGATGCGCGTGGCGATGCTGTCGGCGTGCGCTTGTTCCTCGTTGGCGTGCACCAGGAATTCTGCGGCGATCGGCTCCGCGTTGATGCCCTTGGCCATAAAGTGATGGCGCCGGTAGCGCAGCACGCAGATCAGCTCCGTGGCCAGCGCCTCGTTCAGCAGCCGCAGCACGGTTTCCCGATCGGCTTTGTAGTCTTCGGTCACCGCGCCTTCCTCGATGTGCTTGCGGGCACGTTCCCGCAAGGTTTTGATGTCAGTGAGGAAGCCGCTTTCCGAGGGGGCGGCGACGTTGGTCCGGCTCATGTGTTTGCTCCTGCGGGGTGATTGGCGGGTTGGGTTTATTCGCTGGCGTCGCGCCGGCTGCTGCCGCCGGCCAGCGCCACAACCAGCCCGATCGCCGCGCCAATCGCCACGGCTACACCCACTGACTTGAATGGCGCAGCAGTAATGGTTTCTTCGGTGCGATCGAGCGCCCAGTCCATGCGTTCGCGGGCTTGATGCGCGCGGTCGTTGGCGACTTGGCGCAGTTGGTCGGCACGCGCATGCAGCGTGCGGCTGGCGCGCCGGGCTTCGGTGCTGCCTTCGTCGGTCAGTGTATGGATGGCGTTTTCAAGGGAGCGCAGCAGGCTTTGCACGTCTTCCACGGCGGGGCGAGCGGCGTACCTGGCGTGGTCCACGGCGTCGCTGGCGCTGTTCATGGCGCGGTGCGCGCGATCATTGACGTCATCAATTCGGCTTCGGACGCGTTGGCTGGCAAAGAGTGACATGGTGAAGCTCCTCATCGTGGCGCCGCGGGAAACACACACGGGCGGCGCGGTTGGTTCGGGTGCAATTTCGGCGCTTGCGAAAGCGGGCCGCATGTCAATGGCATAGCAAGACACGGGCCGCGCTCGCGCCTGGGCTGTCTGCGCTAATCGACCGCCTTGAAGACCGTGACGCCCAGCACCAGAAACAGCACGAACAACACCACAAAGATGAAGAACAGGACCTTGGCGATACTCGCCGCGCCTGCGGCAATGCCGGTAAAGCCCAGCACGCCGGCCACCAGGGAAATGATGGCGAAGATGAGTGCCCATTTCAGCATGTTGTCGTCTCCGATTCGGATGGATGGGGATGCAGGGCAACGGCACATTGCGTGAGGCCGGCGCCCTGTGGCGTACTCCACGCACATCGCGTGCCTGACCGGGGTGCGCCCGAAGTGTCGCCCGGGGCGCCCACGCGGTATCATCCGAATTGCCAAAAAAACACAAACGCAACGCGCGCCGCGTCGGGCGGTTTGACGCGTTTCCTATGGGTCTGCATGCCATGCGGTCATCCTTGCGCTCCACTCTGCTGCTCGCCGGCGGCATTCTGCTGACGCTCGGGGTGCTGATTGCCTCGGAGACGGGCAACATCCGCCTGAGCCAGGGCTATCGGCAGGTGATTCAGTCGCAGCAGGCTGAAACCGCCATCAACGAACTGCTTGCCGAGCTGGTGAACGCCGAGGCCGGGCAGCGCGGTTTCCTGCTCACGGGCAAGGACGAATATCTCGATCCGTACAACAAGGCCATTCCGCATATTCATGCGTTGATGGCAGAAATTCGTGATCACTACGCCAACGATCCGGACGCGCTCAAGCTGTTCTCGGAGACTGCGCTCCAGGTGAGCCGCAAGCTTACCGAGATGGAACTCACGCTGATTTACGGCAAGCGCGACCTGGAAGTGGCGCTCGATCTGGTGCGCACCGATTTCGGCAAGGCATCGATGGAAGCGGTGCGGCAGGGTCTGGATCGGCTGCGTCAGCGCGAGATCGCCACCGTGGCCCGCAGCCTAGAACACGCCGAGCGCGATCTGGCGCTGTCGCGCTACGGCATTGCGCTCATCACGGCGGTCAACATCATCCTGCTGGTGGTGCTGGGCATGCAGCACGCCAAGCGTCTTGCCGTGACGGAGCGCGAGCGCGACATGGCGGAGGAAGAAAGCCAGAAACTCGACCGCATGGTGCGTGAGCGCACGCGGCAGTTGTCCGACTTGGCCGCCCACTTGCAGCGCGTGACCGAAGACGAGAAGACGCGTCTCGCGCGCGAGCTGCACGACGAGCTGGGCGCCATCCTCACCGCCACCAAGATGGACCTGCACTGGCTGCGTTCACGCATTCACGCCAACGAGCCGGCCATGAGCGAAAAGATCACGCGCGTGATGGCCCACGTGGATCAGGGCATCCAGATCAAACGCCGCCTGATCGAAGATCTGCGCCCGACGATTTTGCTCAACCTGGGTTTGGTGGAGGCGCTTTCGCAATTGACGGAGGACGTCGGCACGCGCAACGGCTGGCATACGGAAGTGAGCCTGCCCGACGACATGCCCAAGCTGACCGACGATGCGGCCATCGCGCTGTATCGCATCGTGCAGGAATCGCTGACCAACGCATCGAAATACGCGCATGCGACCACGGTGTCGGTGGCGCTCGATGTGGATGACCAGGGCGTGCGTTTGCGCGTGCGCGACAACGGCCGTGGCTTCCCGGCCGATATCGAGCGGCGCCGCATGGTCGGCCATCACGGCCTGCTGGGGATGGAGCAGCGCGCCATTGCGCTGGGCGGCACGCTCGTCATCGATTCAATGCCAGGCGGTGGTGTGACGATCATCGTTGAGCTGCCTCCCACCGATGCCGTATTCGACCGAGGTGCGGCCAACGAGCCGTCTGGCATGCAGGCGCTGACTGGCGGTATTGCGCCCGCGCCGGGCCACGGTGGTGCGACGGTTTAAGTCGCCCCGCGTGATGTCAACGCCCAAACAAAAAGCCCCATCGCGGGGCTTTTTGTTTTTGATGCCGGTGTAGCTGACGGCGTTACATCTTCTGCTTGGCGTTGTCGGCCGAGTTCTCCAGCTTCTGACCACCGGTCTGGAGGTCCTTGCCGGCTCCGGCCATGGTGTTGCAGCCGGCCAGGAATACACACGTCAGTGCAAGTGCGGCACACAAGGTCTTCATCGAACGCTCCTTGGGGGTGAGAAATGGCGTTGGGCGCGCGCCACGACAGCCGACGCGGCGGGCGCGAAGAATCTCAGGGGTGAAAGTGCTGCGCGGGCTGCTGGCGGGGGCGGCCGACGCCGGCGCGCTCTTCGATCACCTCGAACACCTTGTCGAGTTCGAGCGATTTGTCGAAGAAATAGTTGGCGCCTGCCTCAAAGCAGCGCTGCCGATAGGTCGGCACTTGCGCGTGGTTGGTGTAGACGATGCGCACGCTGGGCGACGCTTGATCGCGCAACGTTTGGAGGACCTTGAAGCCATTGCCCTGCCGCAATTGCAGGTCGACGATCACGACGTCGTAGTTGCCTTGCCCGAGAAGGCCCAGCGCCAAGTCTTCGGTATCTGCCCACTCGACCGTCGCTACGAACGCGGAGGCCTTGAGGTATTCCAGCACCATGCCGCGAAGCACCGGGGAGTCCTCGATCAGGAGGACACGCAGGCCACGGGTGGAGAGGGTGACGGCTTGATCCAGCATGGGTTGATGTTAGCCAGCGGGTTGCCGAGGTGGTATCAGGCGTTGTCCTACATGCCAGTTGGGTTTGCGGCGCGCCGAGGCGGTTTGGCGCCCAACCGGGTGCTACTCGACCAAGCCGTTTTTGATGGCGTAATACGTCAGATCGGCATTGGATTTCATGCCCATCTTTTCCAGAATCCGCGTGCGGTAAGTGCTCACCGTCTTGACGCTAAGGAACAGCTCTTCCGCGATGATCGATACCGATTGCCCGCGCGCCAGCTTGCAGAAGATCTGGAATTCGCGCTTGGAAAGTGTCTGGTGCAGGGGTTGATCGGTCGGCTTTTCCAGACCGCCAATCAGCAGCTCGGCCACCGTCGGGCTCACATAGCGACGGCCTTGCGACACGGTGCGAATGGCCTTCACCAGCTCATCCGGCGCGCTTTCCTTGGTCAGATAGCCCGATGCACCCGCGCGAATCAGGTTGATGGCGTACTGGTCTTCCGGGAAAGTCGACAGGATCAGCACCGGCAGATCGGGATGGCGCTGGCGAGCGAGCTTGAGGGTGTCGATGCCGTTGCGATCGGGCATGGAAATGTCGAGCACCACGACGTCAAAGGCGCCGGTGCGGAGTTGCTCCATCACCTCTTCCCCGCTGGCCGCTTCCCCCGCGACTTCGATGTCCCGCTCTTCGGACAGGAACTGTCGAAGGCCGGCACGGACGATCTCGTGGTCGTCCGCAATCAGGACGCGAATCATGCTGCTCCTTATGAGCGCGCTGGGCGGGCTGCCCGGCTCTGCGCGCTGCGCTTGTTGGTTCGATACGACAGCAATTGTATCGGACTGTTGCGCCGAAACGGGGCTCCTCTTGCTGGCGCGGTCTGGGGGAGTGGTCAGCGTTTCCATAAAAGACCTCGGGAATGTGCATGAATCGCAACATGTCGATGCCTGCCACTGAGCAATCCACGTGCCTGGGCGTGCGCGCCCAAAGAAAACGGGGCGGAAGAGTTCCGCCCCGGGGTCGCTAGCGGGGCGCCGGGCCGTGCCCAGCTATCCCGCGTAGTGACGTGTTACTTGGTCTGGGTAGTGGCCGTGGCGTTTGCGCCGGCGTCGGCGCTCAGGCCAGGAGTGGTCTCAGCCTTGGCAGCCTTGCCCGACTTCTCTGCCGACTTTTCCGTCTTGCTGACCGACTTGCCGACCTTGCTGGCGGTCTTGTCGATGCCGGCTTCCGCCTTGGCCTTGTGTTCGTGCGCGGCCTTGGCGCCGTGCTCCGCCTTGGTGTCCAGTTGGCTCTTGGCGGACTCGGTGTCCAGCTTGGCGCCCGCATCGGCCTTCAGGCCTGCGCCAGTATTGCCTTGCGCCGGAGCCACGACAGCCGTGCCGTTGGTTTGCAGCGATGCGCCGGCCGACGGGGTTTGCGCGTTGGCGTAAGCCGAAGCAGCAGCGATGGCGATAGCGGACAGGGAGATCAGCAGCTTGTTCATGGAAGAGACTCCTTTCGTTCTGAACGGCCACGCGAAGGATTCGTCGCGGCATCACTCTGTGTGTGTTGAGTGAATGGGTTCAGTCTATGGAGCCCTTCCGGTTACGACTGTTAGGGGGTGTAAGCCTTTGTAATGTAAGGATCGCCCCTCTTGAAACCCCGGCGAATCCAATGCCGGTAAGGGTTTGCGGACGTAAGACACAGTGTGGATCACGCCATGTCTTAAACGTCTTGTCACAGAATCAGAGATTCGGCGCGAGGGCGCGCTCCACAAACGCGCGGTCTTCACCGCTGCGGGCGATCATGTCGTCCACTTGATCCTGTCCGATCTTGCCCAGCGTGAAGTACGTGCTGTCGGGGTGCGACAGGTAGAAACCCGAGACGGACGCAGCCGGCGTCATCGCCAGCGCTTCGGTCAGGTTCATGCCGATCTCCTGCGCGTCGAGCACGCGGAACATGTCGCGCTTGACCGTGTGCTCCGGGCAGGCCGGGTAGCCGGGCGCGGGGCGGATCCCCTTGTACTCCTCGCGGATGAGCGCGTCGTTGTCGAGCGTTTCATCCGCCGCATAACCCCACAGGTCGCGACGCACGCGGGCGTGCAGGCATTCGGCAAAGGCTTCGGCAAAGCGATCGGCCAGGGCCTTGAGCATGATCGCGCTGTAGTCGTCGTTGTCGGCTTCGAACTGCTTCTCGCGCTTTTCCACCCCAATGCCGCCCGTCACGGCAAACAGACCGATGTAATCGGCAATGCCGGTGCTCTTGGGCGCGATGAAATCCGCCAGGCAGCGGTTCGGGCGCATCACGCCATCGATGATCGGGCGCTCGCTTTGCTGGCGGATGTTGCGCCAGGTGAGCGCGACTTCCGAGCGCGATTCGTCGGTGTAGATCTCGATGTCGTCATCGTTGACGGTGTTGGCGGGCAGCAGCGCGATCACGCCGTTGGCCGTGAGCCAGCGCCCGGCGATCAGCCGCGCGAGCATGCTCTTGCCGTCGGAGAACACGCGACGGGCTGACTCACCCACGATTTCGTCGTTGAGGATGTCCGGGAATTTGCCGGCCAGGTCCCACGTCTGGAAGAACGGGCCCCAGTCGATGTACTGCGCGAGTTCGTTCAGGTCGTAGTTGCGGAACACGCGGCGGCCGATGAACTTGGGCTTGGGCGGCGTGTAGTTCGACCAGTCGATCTTCGTCTTGTTGGCGCGCGCGGCGGCCAGCGACACCATCGGCTGGGCCTTCTTGTTGGCGTGCTGCGTGCGGATGCGGTCGTAATCCGCATGCAGCTCTTCGACGTAGCGCGCGGCGCCTTCGTCCGACAGCAGGCTCGAGGCCACGCTCACTGAGCGCGAAGCGTCCGGCACATAGACGACCGGGCCTTCGTAATTTGGGGCGATCTTCACGGCGGTGTGCACGCGGCTCGTCGTCGCGCCGCCGATCAGCAGCGGGATCTTCTTCACGCGGAAGTATTCGTCGCGCTGCATTTCCGATGCCACGTAGGCCATCTCTTCCAGCGACGGCGTAATCAGGCCCGACAGCCCGATGATGTCCGCGCCTTCCACCTTCGCCTTCGCCAGAATCTCGTTGCAGGGCACCATCACGCCCATGTTGACGACTTCAAAATTGTTGCACTGGAGCACGACGGTGACGATGTTCTTGCCGATGTCGTGCACATCGCCCTTGACCGTGGCGATGACGATTTTGCCGCGCGAGCGTACGTCGCCGCCGGCCGCTGCAATCTGGCGCTTTTCTTCTTCGATGAATGGAATCAGGTGCGCCACCGCCTGCTTCATGACGCGGGCGGATTTCACCACCTGCGGCAGGAACATTTTCCCGGCGCCAAACAGGTCGCCGACGATGTTCATGCCGTCCATCAGCGGGCCTTCGATTACCTGAATCGGGCGACCGCCTGCAGCAAAGATTTTCGCGCGGACTTCTTCGGTGTCTTCGACCACGTAATCGTTGATGCCATGCACGAGCGCGTGGGCCAGGCGCTTTTCCACCGGCTCCTGGCGCCAGGCGAGGTTCTCCTCACGCTTGGTGCCACCACCCTTGTAGCGGTCTGCAATCTCCAGCAGGCGGTCGGTGGCGTCGGGGCGGCGGTTGAGCACCACATCTTCCACGCGGTCGCGCAGTTCGGGGTCGAGGTTCTCGTACACACCCAGCTGGCCGGCGTTGACGATGCCCATGTCCATGCCCGCCTGAATCGCGTAGTACAGGAACACGGTGTGGATCGCCTCGCGCACCACGTCGTTGCCGCGGAACGAGAACGACACGTTCGACACGCCGCCGCTCACCTTTGCGTACGGCAGGTTCTGCTTGATCCAGCGCGTCGCTTCGATGAAGTCGACCGCGTAGTTGTTGTGCTCTTCGATGCCGGTGGCCACCGCGAAGATGTTCGGGTCAAAGATGATGTCTTCCGGGGCGAAGCCGACCTTGTTGACCAGGAACTCGTAGCTGCGTTTGCAGATTTGGGTCTTGCGCTCGAACGTGTCAGCCTGGCCTTGTTCGTCGAAAGCCATGACCACGGCGGCCGCGCCGTAGCGCCTGATCAGCTTGGCATGGTGCGCAAACTGTTCTTCGCCTTCCTTGAGCGAGATGGAGTTGACGATCGCCTTGCCCTGCACGCATTTCAGACCCGCCTCGATCACGTCCCATTTGGACGAATCGATCATGATCGGCACGCGCGCGATATCGGGCTCCGAGGCGATCAGGTTCAGGAAGCGAACCATCGCCGCCTTGGAATCGAGCATCGCCTCGTCCATGTTGATGTCGATGACCTGCGCGCCGTTTTCGACCTGCTGGCGCGCCACGGCCAGCGCCTCGTCGAACTGGCTGTTCAGGATCATGCGCGCGAACGCCTTCGACCCGGTGACGTTGGTGCGCTCGCCGACGTTGACGAACAGCGTGTCCTCGCCGATGTTGAACGGTTCGAGGCCCGAAAGACGCATGGGGCGCATGGAGTGGTCGGTCATGATGGTGCGGGGTTCGGTCAGGCGGCGGCGTATTCGCCGAGCTTCAGCAGGTTGCCGTGCGGGTCGATCACGTAGAGCTCTTTCATGCCCCACGCGCGCACCGCCGGCGGCGCGAGCTCCAGCCCGCGCGCGGTGAATTCTTCAAACAGGGCCTGCGTGCTCGGTACACGCAGGTAGCACGACGTGTGCTCGGCAATGCGGCGGTCGTCGCACAGCCAAAAATGGATCTCGGCGCCATCGCGGCTGACGATCAGGTAGTCGCCTGCAATCAATTCCTGCGAGAAGCCAAGCCGCTCCGTATAGAAGCGGGCCGACTCCTGCAGGTCCAGCGAGGCCAGTACGGGAATGGTGCGGTCGATGCGTGCGGTCATGTCGATGGCGGGAGTGATGCCCGAGCTCAAGCGGCTTCCTTGTACTGGCCGGGCCATGCGCGCGGCTTGCGATTCGCCACGCGCTCGGCAATCGCCTTGATGTGCTCTGGCGTCGTGCCGCAGCAACCACCCACCAGGTTCACCAGGCCGGCCGATGCAAACTCGTCGACCAGGCTGGAGGTGACCTCGGGCGTCTCATCAAAACCGGTGTCGCTCATCGGGTTGGGCAAGCCGGCATTCGGGTAGCACGAGACGGCCGTGTCGCAAATCTTCGCCAGCTCGGCAATGTACGGGCGCATCAGCGCGGCGCCCAGCGCGCAGTTCAGGCCAAAGGTGATCGGCTTGGCGTGGCGCAGGCTGTTCCAGAAGGCCTCCACGGTTTGGCCAGAGAGAATGCGGCCGGAGGCGTCGGTAACGGTGCCGGAGATCATCACGGGCACGCACTCGCCGGTGTCTTCGAAAAGCTGATCAATGGCGAACAGCGCCGCCTTGGCGTTGAGCGTGTCGAAAATCGTCTCGACGAGGAACACGTCCGCGCCGCCTTCGAGCAGCGCTTTGCCCTGCTCGTAATACGCGTCGCGCAGCAGGTCGAAGCTGACGTTGCGGGCGCCCGGGTCGTTCACGTCGGGCGAAATGCTGGCGGTCTTGGGCGTCGGCCCAAAGGCGCCCGCCACGAAGCGGGGCTTGTCCGGCGTGCTGTATTTATCGCAGGCCTCGCGTGCCAGGCGGGCGGCCACGACGTTCATCTCGTACGCCAGCTCTGCCATCTTGTAGTCTTCCTGCGCGATGGTCGTCGCACCGAAGGTATTGGTTTCGATCAGGTCGGCGCCGGCCGCTAGGTATTGCTCGTGGATTTCACGGATGACGTCGGGTCGCGTGAGCACCAGCAGCTCGTTGTTGCCCTTCACGTCGATCGGGTGGTCGGCAAAGCGCTCGCCGCGGTATTGCGCCTCGGTCAGCTTGTAGCGCTGGATCATGGTGCCCATCGCGCCGTCCAGTATCAGGATGCGCTCGCGCAGCAGCGCGGGCAGGTTGGCGGCACGGGTGTAGGGCAGGGGCGCGGTCATGGGAGGGGCTCCGAGGTGCTGCGGCCGGTCAAATATTCAGAATTTGCGGCCAAAGGTGAATTTTACCAGTCGCATCAATGACTTGCCGCCGTTGTGGGCAATCGCGCTCCTATAATCCACATCACGCCCTTTGCCCGCCCTGCCGCCTGCTATGCAACTGCTCGATCCCACAGACGCCCACGCCTTCCTGGAACGCACGCCCGCCGCGCTTTTTGTCGACTGCCGCAGTGAAATGGAACACCTGTTCGTGGGTCATCCGGCCGGCGCCCATCACGTTTCATGGAACGACGGCCCGCATTGGGAGGTGAACCCCGAGTTCGTGCCGACCGTGCGCAAACTGACCGGCCATGGCGTCGAGCGTCCCATTGTGCTGATCTGCCGGAGCGGCAATCGCTCAGCCGCTGCGGCGCACGCACTGGAAGAGGCGGGTTTCCGTGATGTCTATGTCGTGCGCCACGGCTTCGAGGGGGACCTAGACAGCACGCGCCATCGCAACACGCTCAACGGCTGGCGTCATGCGGGCCTGCCGTGGGAGCAATGCTAGAAGGGCGCTATCGACCCGATAGCCGATCGACACATGAAAAAACGCCCGGCAGCGCCATGCTCCGGGCGTTTTTTGTTGATCCGTCTGGCGGGCGATCTTGCCCGCGCGGTAGGTCAGTGCATCGTCACCGGCTGCGTCATCACCGTGTCGAATTTGCCGAGAAAGTCGTCGACTTCTTCAACGGTGGGCTCGCTGGCGATCAGCTTTTTCACATCCTCGCGGAAATGCTCGGCCAGCTCGCCGCCGAGGAAAATTTCACGTTTGAGGTTCTTGTCCACGATCTCGTAGCCACCCGCTGCCAGCATGGCGTGTTGGCCGTCTACACCGAACTCAACAACACAGTAGTTGTCGCTGTTGTAGATCATTTGCATGGTGCACCTCCGAGGCGTCAATCGTCTTGCTGTTGTGGGGACTGCTCTACTGCTGCACCGGGTAGATGGGGCCCACGACCACGACTTCAAGGGCCGATCAACTCCCGCCTCCTGACCGTTCTGCCCCATCTGCTCCTTGGGCTTAATGATCGGTCACAAAGTTCGCGAAGGCGAGGCGAAATGTGTGACGTGCGTTGTGATCGCGTAACAAGACCTTTCCGCTCCTGCACCGAAAGAAGCAACCGGCCTTCCGCCGTTTGGCGGGTAGACGACGGGCCGTGTGCGGGGCGCTTGCAACTATCGACAAGGCAAGCAGGCCTTATGGCGTGTCACATTGGCTCCCGCATCCTGCGTGCCCGAAGAACTCATCCAGATCGGCGAGAAAGGCCTCCTCCTGTTCGATAGGGGCCAAGTGTGCTGCGTCGGGAATCACTTTCAAACGGGCGTCGGGGATGTGCGAGGCGATCTCCTGCGCTACTTCCACCGGCGCACCGGTGTCTTGTTCGCCGGTCATGACGAGCGTTGGGCAAGCGATGCGCGCAAGCGAGCTGCGTGTGTCGAGCGCCTTGATGGCCAGGCATGCACCGACATAGCCGTGCGGTGGCGTGGCGCGCAGCAACTCGCGAATGCGTTCCACCACGTCGGGATGGGCTTCGCGAAACGGCGTGGTCAGCCAGCGCTGTATCGTGGGTTCGACAATGCCGCTCATGCCGTGCGCTTCGACTTGGCCGATGCGGTCGTCCCACATGGCGTGCGCTGACACCGGCGTGTAGCACACGGTGTCGCACAGCGTGAGCGAGAGCAGTCGCTGCGGGTGCCGCACTCCCAAAATTTGCCCGACCATGCCGCCCATCGACAGGCCAACGAAATGCGCCTGTTCAATCGACAGCGCATCAAGCAGGGCGGCCACATCGTCCGCTAATTGGAACAGCGTGTAGGCGCCGTGCGGCGCGCTGGTCTTGCCATGGCCGCGTGCGTCATAGCGCAGCACACGGTGGCGGCTGGCCAAGCGTTGGGCGATGTTGTCCCACAGTTGGTGGTCCACGCCCAGCGCGTGCGCAAGCACGACCCATGGGCCATCTGCACCGTCGGTACGGTAGTGGATATCGATGCCGTTGGCGCGCACCGTGCCGGAGTTGGAGAGGGCGTTGGCGTCCATGTCAGCCTCCTTCCTGGGACTGGTAGACCAGATCGAATTGCATGCCGCTGGGCTCGGTCTGGCGCAGGCGTACTGGGAGCCAACCGTGATCGGCAGACAGCCAGATCTCTACACGCCGTTTGTCATCTGCACGGCGCGGCAGTCGTATGAAGTGTTGTGCACGAATCGTGCCGTTCGGGGTGTCGATGGTTTCCTCGCCGACGTGCTGGACGCGGGCCACTTCCACGCTGTCGGTATCGGCGATCGGGAATTCCAGCGTAAGGCCCGGGCTGGCAATGCGCGCGGGGCCGCCCCGGGCCAATCCGGTCAATTGCAGGAAGACGCTGAAGCGGTCTTGCGTGCCCTCGGGCAACGGAAGCACGGCCGGCGAGCGGGTGAAAGTGACCGTGGGTGCGCCCTGCACGCCGGACGCCGGTGTGGGGTCGACAGCGTAATGGAACGTCGTCACGTCGGGTTGTCGGCGCCCGCGCACTTCTTCGTAGCGCGCGGGTGTCAGGCCATATGGGCCGACGGTGCCGGCGCTGCGAAACGCGAGTTTGCCGAAGAAGAGCGGCAACGGAATTTCCACGGCGAGCGTGTAAGTTTTGCCATCGGTGGCCCAGCGGATCACGCCATCTTCGTTGCGCACGCCGTTGACGTAAGTGGCGTACCGCAGCGTGGTCGATGGTGGCAGCGAGAATGCGTCGCCCGGCGGTGCAGGCGGCCCGCCCGGGCCTTCGCCGCTCAGATCCTTGACCACGCCGGTATCGCCCGAGGCTTGAGCGCCAGCGCTGGTGAATTCGGATGGATCCATGCTTGCCAGATCGGGCGCCGGCGACGTGGGTGTCGGCGCAGGTGGGGTCTGAGCACGCGGACGGGGCGGAGCCGGGCGGGGCTTGGGCGCAGCCGGGGGCGTTGGCGGCTGCACGGGCTCGGGATGCAGCAACAGCGCGGGGATGATCTGCTCAGGCGCCGGCGGCCACGTCACCTGACGGCTGCGCGCGATCCACACGACGGCAATGACGTGCAGCACGAGCACGGCCAGCAGCACGAGCCCGAACCGGCCAAGCCGATAGATGCGACGCCTGCGGGGTTGCATGCTGTCGGTATTCAGTTCGTCAGGATTGCGGGGCGATGGGTGCAACGTATCCAAGATCGGCGGAAAGCTGTTGTGCGGCCAGCCGCAAGCGCCGCTCCAGCGGGCTGCTCCAAGTGGTGTCGAAGGTGCTTTGTGCGCCCAACGCGATCAGCACGAGACACAATTGGCCGTTGGCGTCGAACACAGGCAGCGACATCGCGTTGATGCCCGGCAATACGCCGCCGTGGATGCGCGAGGCGCCATGCAGGCGCACGTCGGCGCAGATGGCGTCGTAGGCTTCGAGCGTTTGCGGCAGCTCGGGGTTCTCGGCGCTCGGGGTATTCCCTGCTGCCGTAATGCGGTCGAGTTCGCGCTGGATGAACGAGCGCGTTTGCGCACGCGGCAAGTAAGCGCCGAACACGCGGCCGGTGGCCGAGTTCAGCATCGGCATCACGTCGCCCAGGCGCAGGCTGACCGTTACGGGATGACTGGCTTCTTCCCAGTGAACGATGGCCGGGCCCTGGTTGCCCCAGACGGCCAGGCCGATGGTGTGATCGATCTCGTCGCGCAGCGCGGCGGCTGCGGGCCGGGCGCGGCGCATCGGATCTTGCCGGTTCAGGCTAACCAACCCCATTTCCAGCGCGAACGGGCCCAGGTCGTAACGGCCTTCGGGCGTTTGCGTGACGAGCCCCAGGCGCGCAAAGCTCACCAGATAACGGTGCGCCTTGGCGGGGTTCATGGGCGCGGCACGCGCCAGGTCGCGCAGCATCATCGGGCCGTCGGTGTGCGTGAGCACTTCCAGCAGCCGGAAGCCGACTTCGATGGACTGGATGCCCGAGCGCGCGGGCGCATCCAGCTCGCCATCGGCATCGGACTCCAGGTCGAGATCGGTGTCGGCGGGCAGCGGTGACATGGTGAGGGGTGATGGATCGGTTCGGGCCAGTTTAGCCGATGCAAGGTGTACCATCCGCGCAGCCTTTTTTCATACAACGCACATGAAACTCGCCACCCTCAAGGATGGCTCGCGCGACGGTCAGCTGGCCGTGGTCTCGCGCGACCTGAAGACCGCTCACTTCGCCACGCACATCGCCGGTACGCTGCAGCGCGCGCTGGACGACTGGGCCTTCCATGCACCGCAGTTGCAGGATCTGTACGACCAGCTCAACGCGGGCCGTGCGCGCCACCCGTTTGCGTTTGACGCCGGCAACTGCATGGCGCCGCTGCCGCGCGCGTACCAATGGGCCGATGGCTCGGCCTATGTGAACCACGTTGAACTGGTGCGCAAGGCGCGCGGCGCCGAGATGCCCCCCGAGTTCTGGACCGACCCGCTGATGTACCAGGGCGGCTCGGATGACTTGGCTGGGGCGCATGACCCCATCGTCTGCCGCAGCGAAGCGTTCGGCATCGATTTTGAGGCAGAGGTGGCCGTCATCACCGGCGACGTGCCGATGGGCACCGAGCCGGCCGCCGCTGCCGAGGGCATCCGCCTGATCGTGCTGGCCAACGATGTGTCGCTGCGCAATCTGATTCCGACGGAGCTGAGCAAGGGTTTCGGCTTCTTCCAGAGCAAGCCGGCCACGTCGTTCTCACCCGTGGCCGTCACGCCCGATGAATTGGGCGGGGCCTGGCGCGAACGCAAGGTGCATTTGCCGATGACGGTGCGCTGGAATAACAAGAAGGTTGGCCAGCCCGAGTGCGGCACCGACATGGTGTTCGACTTTGGCCAGCTGATCGCGCATATCTGCAAGACACGCAACGTGCGTGCGGGCAGCATCGTCGGCTCGGGCACGATCTCCAACGTGGACCGCAGCAAGGGGTACGCGTGCATCGCCGAGAAACGCATGCTCGAAACCCTCGAATCCGGCGCGCCCGTCACCGAATACATGCGCTACGGCGACACCGTAAAGATCGAGATGTTCGACGCCAATGGCGTGTCGATTTTCGGTGCGATCGACCAGGAAGTCGTTGCGCCGGGCACGCAAGCGTAAGGCTTAAGCGGATTCGGGTGCCGTCTTCGGACGGCGCCCCCGCTTTGGCGCCGCGGCACCCGTTGTCAGCGCCTGCCCGTGATACCCCAGGCGCAGGGATAGCGTCCGCCCGGCCTCGCGCAGCAGCCGTGAGGCGGGCCCTTCCAGGCTCGAATCGAATACGCTGGACAAGCCCAGCGCCGTGATCGCCCCCGCCAGCTTGCCTTGTGAATCGAGCACCGGCACGGCCACCGAATCGATGCCGTGCACCAACGTGCCGCCGATGCGCGCCACGCCCTCCTGCCGCACCGCCTGCCAGCGCGCGCGGCAGTTCAGCCAGTCGGTCAGGCCGGCCTTGCCGGCGCCGGGGCCGCGCAGTTCGCGGTCGATGAGCGAGACGATCTGGATTTCGGGCATCCACGCGGCGCACGCCTGGCCCGTGGCGGAGTTCAGCAGCGGCATGACCGAGCCCACCCGCACGTTGACCGCCACCGGCCGGCCGCTGTCTTCCCAGCGCACGATGACGGGGCCGCGCGCGGTCCAGATCGACAGAAATACGCTTTCGTTCAGCCGTTCGGCCAGCTTGGGTAGCAGGTTGCTGCCTTCGCGCACGAAATCCACGTCGGACAGCGCCGACAGCCCGACCTGCAATGCCTGTGCGCCCAGCCGGTAGCGGGCGGAGGCGGGATCCTTCTCCACAAAACCCATGCGTTCCAGCGACACCAGGTAGCGGTGAACCTTTGCGCGCGGCATGCCGAGCTGCCGGCCCAGTTCAGAGACGGCGTGTGCGCCACCGGCATGCGCCATCGCCGAAAGCACGGTCAGCGCGATCTCGGCGGACTGGATGCCAGCGCTGGTGCGTTCAGGCGCGGCGTCGTCTGCGGGCAATTCGTCAGGCGATGTATCCGGCGGCAGGGGAGCGTCGATGGGCATCTTGAAGTCTCGGGTGTCGCTTTATAAGATACGCGTTACGTAAAAAGATACAACCGGCGCGGCGGCCCCTGCGCGCTGGAAAAGACCTCGAACCCGGGAGACGCCATGAAGCTGTCGATCTTTTCCGTGCAGGACCACTACCCCGACCGGCCTCGCAGTCTGCCGCAACTCTACGCAGACGTCATCGCCCAGGCGCGCCATGCCGAAGCGCTCGGCTACGACACCTTCTGGGTGGCCGAGCATCATTTTCACGAGTACGGGGCCGTCCCCAACCCGGCGGTCTTTCTCTCGCATCTGGCCGCGCAGACGCAACGCCTGCGGCTGGGCACGGCCATCTCGATCCTTACCTTCCACCATCCGGCCACCGTGGCCGAGAACTACGCGATGGTCGATGCGCTCTCGGGCGGGCGGCTGTCGCTGGGCGTGGGCTCCGGCTACCTCAAGCACGAGTTCGAAGGCTACGACGTCGACCCCGCCATCAAGCGCGAGCGCTTTGACGAAGCGTTGATGCTCGTCGAGCGCTTGCTCGCTGGCGAGCGCGTGCACCATGCGGGCCAGTTCCACACGCTGCGCGACGTGCGCCTCAACGTGCTGCCGGTGCAGGCCCGCGTGCCGATCCACGTGGCGATCCTGCGGCGCGAGGCGGCGTATCACATTGGCCGGCAGGGGCGGCGCATGCTGTTCGTGCCGTATGCCTCGGTCGACGGCTTCGACGACATCCGCACGTTGATGGACGATTACCGGCGCGGTTTGGCCGAAGCGGGCATTGCCGAC
Source organism: Ralstonia sp. Ralssp135 (assembly GCF_047304345.1). Classification (NCBI taxonomy): domain Bacteria; kingdom Pseudomonadati; phylum Pseudomonadota; class Betaproteobacteria; order Burkholderiales; family Burkholderiaceae; genus Ralstonia; species Ralstonia sp. Ralssp135. Next base: position 9,529 of record NZ_JBGLYZ010000025.1, on the reverse strand, counting down.
ACGCGCGGCATGGCAGCCGTCGCGCTGCACACGCACGTGGGCCCGACCGAAGCCGCCGTGCGCGCGACGGCCGCCGACGCGTTCGACCTGTACGTCGCCACGCGCCTCTACGCGCGCCGCCAAACCTACGACGATGTCCTGACCAGCGGCCTGTCGTTGTTCGGCACGCCCGACGCGGTGGCCGAGAAGCTCGCGCGGCTGTCCGACATGGGCGTCGATCACGTGATGGCGCTGCACAACTTCGGGTTGATGCCGCAATCGGCCGTGCTCGAATCGATGCGCGCGTTGGTGGAGGATGCGTTGCCGCGTGCCGGCATCACTGCGCTCGCTGCCTGAACCTGTCTAGCCTGGGCGACTCCGCATCGCCAAACCGTCGCAAAACCGCTACGCTCTTTGCCAAACCACGGGAGGAGACCCCCAATGCAGCGACCGAAGTGGCGACATGCGGGCGTACTGGTCGGTTTGGCTTTGCTGTCTTCCGCCGCGCTGGCGGACATCCGCATCGGGGTGACGGTGTCGGCCACTGGGCCGCAGGCCTCGCTGGGGCAGCCCGAGAAGAACGCCACCACGCTGTGGCCGCGCGAGATCGGCGGCGAGCGCGTCGACGTGATCGTGCTTGACGATGCGTCGGACACCACGCGCGCTGTCACCAACACGCGCAAGCTGATGAGCGAGTCCAACGTGGACGTGATCGTGGGTTCGTCCACGACGCCGAATACGCTGGCGATGATCGACGCGGCGGCCGAGGGCAAGACGCCCGTGATCTCGCTGGCCTCATCCGCCAGGTTGGTCGAGCCGATGGATGCGAAGCGGCGCTGGATCTTCAAGACGCCGCATTCGGATTCGCACATGGCATCGCTCATTGCCGAGCACGCCACCGCGCACGGCGTGAAGACCATCGCCTACATCGGTTTTGCCAATGCGCTGGGCGAGGCCTTCCTGGCGGAGGTGCAGCGCTTTGCTGAGCTCAAGCACATCCGCATCACCGATACCGAGCGTTTTTCGCCCACCGACAACAGCGTGACCGCGCAGGTGCTGCATCTGCTGGCCAACAAGCCCGACGCGGTGGTGATTGGCGGCTCCGGCACGCCCGCCGCGCTGCCGGCCCGTGCGCTGGCCGAGCGCGGCTACACCGGCAAGATCTACTTCAACCACGGCGTTTCCAATAACGATTTCGTCAGGCTGTGCGGCAAGGATTGCGAAGGCGCCTACGTGCCGACCGGCCCCGTGATGGTCGCCGCCGAATTGCCCGACACCAACCCCGCCAAGAAGCAGGCGCTGGATTTTGCGCGCCGCTACGAGGCCGCCTTCGGCAAGGGCAGCGTGTCGATCTTTGCCGCCTACACGGGCGATATCGGCTTGCTGCTGCAGCGTGCGGTGCCGGTGGCGCTCAAGCGGGCCAAGCCGGGCACGCCGGCCTTTCGCGAGGCGCTGCGCGATGCGCTGGAGCAGGTGCGTGACCTGCCCACCAGCACCGGCGTGGTCAACATGAGCCCGGAAGACCACGTGGGCCTCGACCAGCGCGCCCGCGTGATGGCGCAGATCCGCCGCGGCCAATGGCGGCTGGCCGACACCGCGAAGTGACGATGGCGCACATCTCGCGTTGCACGCGCAGTCTCATCCGCTATGCTTGATCCATTACCTTCGACGCCATGACCTCGCTCGCTCCCCGCTTTGCCCGCTACCAGGCGCTGACGCTCGTCCAGCACGGCCCCATCCTTGAAATCGTGATGGGCGCGGCGCAGTCGGCCAACCGCAAGCTGTCCACGGCCGATGCCGGCCTGCACCGCGAGCTGGCGGAGATCTGGCGCGATGTGTCCGCCGAGCCCTCGGTACGCGTCGCACTCATCCGCGGCGAGGGCAAGGGCTTCTCGGCCGGCGGCGATCTGCACCTCGTCGAGCAGATGGCCGAAGACTTCGACGTGCGCACCCGCGTCTGGCACGAGGCACGCGACCTTGTCTACAACGTCATCAACTGCGACAAGCCCATTGTCAGCGCCATGCACGGCCCGGCCGTGGGGGCAGGGCTGGTCGCCGGATTGCTGGCCGATATTTCCATCGCCGCCAGGGACGCCCGCATCGTCGATGGCCACACCCGCCTGGGCGTGGCAGCGGGCGACCATGCGGCCATTGTCTGGCCGCTGTTGTGCGGCATGGCCAAGGCCAAGTATTACCTGCTGCTGTGCGAGTCCATGACGGGCGAGGAGGCCGAGCGCATTGGGCTGGTCTCGCTGGCCGTGCCCGAAGCGGACCTCGTCAACCGCGCATTCGAAATCGCCGAGCGCTTGGCGGCAGGTTCTCAGACGGCCATCCGCTGGACCAAGTACGCGCTGAACAACTGGTTGCGCATGGCGGGCCCGAGTTTTGATACGTCGCTGGCGCTTGAATTCATGGGTTTTGCGGGCCCCGACGTGCGTGAGGGCATTGCGAGCCTGCGCCAGAAGCGTCCGCCCACGTTTGATGGCGCCTGATGGGAAACACGCCCGCACGCCCGACCCCGACCGATTTGTAGGAGACACCATGTTCACCCAGATGCCCAATTTCGCTGAAGGCGGTTTCGATTTTCTGCGCAAGCTGTGGGGCGGCGGCTTTGCCGGGATGGCCGGTGGCGGCATGCCCAACATGGCCAGCTTTGCCGCGCCGCCGATGGATCTCGAGGAAATCGACAAGCGCATCCATGACCTGCGCGCTGTTGAGAGCTGGCTGCAACTGAACGCCAGCCTGCTGCGCACGGCAATCCAAGGGCTGGAGGTGCAGCGCGCCACGCTGGTGGCCTTGCAGACCTTCGGCTCCGCGCTGTCGCCAGATGCCATGAAGTCGGCGTTCGACGGGCTGACGCCGGGTGCGACTTCCACTGACGAAGAATCCAAGCCCGCGTGGCCGCACACGGCCGCCACAGCCAAGCCGGCCGAAGACGAACCGCCGCCCGAAGACGAGGCCGAGGCGGAAGAAGACACGGACGACGACCAAGCCGAAGCCCGCGCCGAAAATGCTCAGGCCCAGGCCGCTGCGCAGGCGCAAGCTGCTGCACGTGCCGCCGCGGCTGCGCTGGATCCCTCGCCGTGGTGGAACATGCTGCAGCAGCAGTTCAACCAGATCGCCAGTTCGGCTGCCGCCGCCATGCCGATGCCGCAGAACCTGATGCCGGGCTTCCCAGGCGGCTTCCCCGGGTTTGCCGGTGCGCCGGGCGCGGAAGGGTTGGATGCGGCGCCGGAAGACATCGAAGAGAAGACGGTGCCGGTCAAGCCCAAGCGTGCTGCCGCCAAGCCGGCGCAGAAGCCGGCCACCAAGACGCCTGCGGGCAGCACGGCCAAGCCAGCCACCAAGAAAGCGGCTGCCAAGAAAGCGCCGGCGAAATCTGCGCCGCGCAAGCCCGCCAACGACACGCCCTGATCGATGTCGCCGGACTGCACTGCGCTCTTGATGATGGGCGGCGGCGCGCGGGCCGCCTATCAGGTTGGTGTGCTGCGCGGCATCGCGGGGTTGGCGCAGGAGTATGCGCCGGGTGTGGCACGCACGCCGTTCGACGTCATTTGCGGCACCTCGGCGGGAGCGATCAACAGTCTGGGCCTCGCACGCGGTGCGCAGGATTTCACGCTCGCCACCGAGGCGCTCACCCAGCTCTGGGGCAGTCTGCACGCCGATCGTGTCTATCGAACGGACGTCGGCCGCGTGGGCTCGAGCGGCGCCCGGTGGCTGACCGCCCTGGCGTTCGGCTGGATGACCGGCCGCACGCCGCGCGCGCTGTTCGACAACACACCGCTGCGCGAACTGCTGGAATCGCAACACGACGGGAAGCAGGTGCAAGCCGCATTCGAGGCTGGAGCGCTGCGCGCGCTGGCCATCACCGCGCTGTCATACACCACCGGGCGCCACGTCACGTTCTATCAATCGCCGCACGTAGTGCTGCCGTGGCGGCGGTCGCAGCGGATTGCGGTGTCAGACGAGATCGGCGTGTCGCACATGCTCGCGTCGTCGAGCATCCCGTTCATCTTCCCCGCCGAGCCGGTGCCGCTCGAAGGTAATGACGAATGGTTCGGCGACGGCACGATGCGCCAGATGTCGCCACTGAGCCCGGCCATTCATCTGGGCGCGAATCGCATTCTGGTGGTGGGCGCCGCGTCGCGCTCGCAGCCGGGCTGGTACGACACGGTGCCGGCGTCCGGCTATCCGTCGCTCGCCCAGATCGCGGGGCAGGCGCTGGCGAGCATCTTTCTCGACGGGCTCTCGGCCGATATCGAACGGCTGCAGCACGTCAACGCAGTGGTGGCCCGCAACCCCGAGATTGCCGACGCGCGCGACGGCTGGCGCAAGATCGAAGTGCTGGTGATGGCGCCGTCCGAGCGCATCGAGCTGATTGCTTCGCGCCACGTCCAGCGCCTGCCGGGCACGGTGCGCGCGCTGCTCAAGCCGCTGGGCGGCACCGAGGCGCGCGGTGCGGCATTCGCAAGCTATCTGCTCTTTGAACCCGAGTTCACGCAGGAACTCATCGACCTGGGCGAGCGCGATGTACAAGCCCGCCGTGACGAGCTGGCCGCGTTCCTGTACGGCGCGATTCCGGACACGATGCGCGCAGCCTGATCAGCGCGACGAGTGCGTCGACGGTTCAGCCAACAGCGCATCAATGCGCTTGATGAGCGCTGGGTCGCTCGGCTCGACGCTGCTCGGGAACACCGCCGCCACGCGGCCGGTGCGGTCCAGCAGATATTTGTGAAAGTTCCACTTGGGCGGCTGGCCCGTCTGCGTTGCGAGCCACGAATACAGCGGCGACGCACCCGCGCCAACCACCGCCGTCTTCGAGAACATCGGGAATTTCACGCCGTACGTGTTGTAGCAAAAGTCGGCGATCTGCTTGCTGTTGCCGGGCTCCTGTTGAAAGTCGTTCGACGGAAAACCCAGCACCGTCAGGCCCTTGTCGCGGTACTTGGCGTACAGCGCTTCTAGCCCTTCGTACTGATGCGTGTAGCCGCAATAGCTGGCGGTGTTGACTACCAGCACGACGCGGCCGGCGTACTGGCAGAGGTCTTGCGGCGCATCATCCTGCAAACGCTTGACGCGAAAGTTCAGGCTGGTAGGGCAGGCGCCTGGCGCGGCCGATGCTTGCGCAGTGGTTGCGGCACTCGAAGTGGCAGCGTGCCCCGTGCGTGGCAGCAGCAATGCGATGACCGCAATGGCAATCGCAATTGCGATCATCAGTAGATGATGTCGACGCAGCACCCCCGACGCATGCAGTTGCAGGCGCGGGCGTCGCCCGGAAACGGTGGCGGAAAACAACATGGCGAATCTCCAAAAGCAGACGCTCAGCCGACGGGCCGGAGTTTGTCTTTAGTCTAGGGTATAACGCCCCGGGGTCGCACCAGGTGAAATGTGCGGTATGCGTTGCGCGCCATTCGCCCCGCGAATTGCAGCGCTTCCTATACTGGAAACCTTGCCGGGCGGTGCCCGGTCCGACACAAAAGACGACGGCCAGCGTGCTGTCGATCACATCGCGGTGTACCGCGAGACAACGCGCGGCCGCATCGCGCGTCAGGGGGTCGCCAAGCCACGTTGCGGTTGTGGCGCCGGCAGGCCTGTTGTCACGAGGAAACGGGCAGACACAGAACTTTGCTCCGGCAACCCTGAAAATCGGGGGTTGGTCAAGCATGTCTGCTAGAATCCGCCTGCAAATTCAAAGGCTTACCATGCTCTATCCCGAATTGTTCAAGTCGTTGGAAGCGGTCCGCTGGAATATGGAAAAGGATATTCCGTGGGACACGTTCGATGCGTCGCTGTTGACCGACGCGCAAGCGCAGACCATCAAGATGAATGCCATCACCGAGTGGTCAGCCCTGCCTGCCACCGAGATGTTCCTGCGTGACAATCGCCACGATTCCGATTTTTCGGCGTTCATGAGCGTGTGGTTCTTTGAAGAGCAGAAGCACTCGCTGGTGCTGATGGAATATCTGCGCCGCTTCCGCCCCGAGCTCGTACCGACCGAAGAAGAGCTGCACAACGTGCGCTTCGAGTTCGATCCGGCCCCGCCGCTGGAAACGTTGATGCTGCACTTCTGCGGCGAGATCCGCCTGAACCACTGGTATCGCCGTGCCTCTGAATGGCACACCGAGCCGGTCATCAAGGCGATCTACAAGCATCTGTCGCAGGACGAAGCCCGCCACGGCGGCGCCTACCTGCGCTACATGAAGAAATACCTGGGCCAGTTTGGCGACAGCGCGCGCAGCGCATTCGCCAAGATCGGTGTGCTGATGGCTTCGGCGCGCCGCACCGAAAAGCCGCTTCACCCGACCAATCTGCACGTGAACAAGGCGTTGTTCCCGCAAGACACGGTGCAGTCGCGCCTGCCGAACCCGGACTGGCTGGAGCACTGGCTGGACGAGCAGATCAAGTTCGACGCCGGCTGGGAAAAGAAGGTCATCGAGCGCATCCTGCACAACATGGGTCTGCTGTTCGAGCGTACCTTCGAAACCGTGCAAGACCTGAACCGCTACCGCAAGGAACTCAACGCACGTCTGCTCGGCTCGGCCGAACAAGCCGCCTGATCCTTGCCACTGGCAGTGAGCGGCCCATCGATTCGATGGGCCGTTTTGTTTTCCACCTCGATTTCGCTTTCGCCATGACCGCTCGCCAGCCTGCGCCCGCCTTTGAACAGAAGATCTGCGACTCCGCCGACGTGGAGGCCCGCGTGCGCGCCTTGCCGCGCCCAGTGGTCTTCACCAACGGCGTGTTCGACATCCTGCATCGCGGACACGCCACGTATCTGGCGCAGGCGCGCGCACTGGGCGCTTCGCTGGTGGTGGGCGTGAACACCGACGCCTCGGTACGGATGCTGGGCAAGGGTGACGACCGCCCGCTCAACACGCAGGACGATCGCCTGGCCGTGCTGGCTGCGCTGGAAGCGGTGAGTCTGGTGGTGTTGTTTGCCGAGCGCACCCCGGTCGAACTCATCCAGCGCGTGCGTCCCGACATCTACGTCAAGGGCGGCGACTATGACATCGATGCGCTGGAAGAAACGCGTGTCGTGCGCAGCTGGGGCGGTACGGCCCTGGCGATTCCGTTCGAGCATGACCGCTCGACGACGGCGCTGCTCAAGCGCGTGCGCGCGTCGTCCTGAACGCTTAGCGCGATGCCGTGACCGCCGCGCAAGCGTGCAGGTCTTCGGCTCCCAGCGTTTTCTTCAGCACGGCCAGTTGGGCTGCGACGCCCGAAGCCGCATCGGCGGTGGTGCTCACGCGTAGCGAGGTCTGCGCGCCGAGCCGACGCGTTTGCGTGACCACGGCGGTGCGCACGTCCTTGGCGCGCAGTTCATCCAGACGCTGTTGCGCGCGCTCCTTGTCGCGGAACAGGCCAAGCGATACCACAAACGTATTGCCTTCCTGCACGATGGCTGAATCCGCCACGTTGCGGCGCTTGAGTTCTGCCACCTTGCGATCGGCGTCGTCGCGCGTGTCGCGAGCCGGCATATGGACCCACCAGCGGTTGTCTTCCTGACGCGTGATGCGCTCAACCTGCACGCCCGCCAGTTGCTTGAGCTGATCGATGCCGCGCGTGGCTTGTGCTTCGGTCAGGCCGCCGAGTTCGGTGCAACTGCCGCCGCTGTCGGCGGTGGTCAGAGCCGTACGCTCGATGTTCGCCTGCGGGCCCGATGCGGCGGGCGAGGAAGCCGACGGCGGCGAGTCCGGCGCCGATTTGGGTACGGCGGTGGCCGGTGCGGAAGCGGGTGCCGGTTCGAGAATACGGATCTCGTCGGTGCGGATCTGGCGGCGCATGCGATCGGGCTCGCGCTCGCTCTCGAACCAGGCCTTGGACACTTCGGGCCCGAATACGCCGGTATTGGCCGCGAGCAGAACGCCATTGACGAGCAGCAGGAGCAGCAGGGCGAGGCGAAGCGTCATGGTGCGAACGGACGTGGATTCGGACGGTGGCTCGGAATGCAGAAACACAGCAGCAACAACGGTAAGACGTCAGACGAAAACTGCAGCCCGGCCGACCGAGGCTACGCCAACGTCGCGGCGCCTTCCCGGCTCGCGCGCGCCAGCACCTGAAGGCCGAGCAGCACGAGATTATCGTGCATCTGGAACGGCATGCGCAGATGCGGCCCCAGTGCGGCGCGTGCTCCGCCGCTCAGCACGCAGCGTGCCGGGCCGGGGCATTGCTTCTGTAGTGCCATCCAGGTCTGTGCAATTGCGCCCGCCTGGGCGATAACGCAGCCCAGCGCGATGGCGTCCTGCGTATTGTCGGCCCAGGGCGGCGCGATGACGTCGCCTGCACTGAGGTAGCTGACATCGACTTCGGGCAACTGCGCTGTGTTGCGTGACAGCGCGCGCATCATCAACGTGAGCCCGGGCAGGATCAGGCCGCCGGCAAACAGGCCATCGGGCGTGACGATGTCGAGGGTCGTGGCGGTGCCTGCCGTCACGAGCAGCAGGGCCGTGTCGGGCCACAAGTGGCGTGCGCCGACCGCGCCAACCCACCGATCAGTGCCAAGCTGCGTTGGGTCGCGATACCCGTTGCGCAGGCCGGCGGTGGCATCTTCCGATGCCGCAATGCGCACGCGTGCCCCGTCGAACACGCGGGCGATGCGCGCGGTGAGTGCATCTCGCAGTGCCGGGCCAGCCACCGCGCTGATCCACACCTCGGGTGGGGCGACGCCGGCGGCGTGGCAATCGCGCCAGTCTTCCACCAGTTCAGCCAATCGATCATGCGCGCGGGCGCCGGCATGCTGCCAGGGCGTGCCGCCCGGTTCTTCGGGCAGGGCGAGTTCGGCATCGGCACCACCGGCAATCCACGCCCACTTGATGCGTGTATTTCCCGCATCGATCAGCAATAGCGGACGGGCGGGGGCGGCGTGCGCGGCAGAGACCTTCAGGCGCGTCATGGCTGTTCTGCCTCTGCGCTGCGCAAGGAAACCTCGCCGCTGTGGATCCACTGCACACGTCCGCCCGATTCAATCGCCAGGCGGCCTTGTGCATCGATGCCATGCGCCACGCCTTCGAGCACCATGGTGCCGTCCTGCCACAGGCGCACCCGCTCGCCGGCAAAGGCATCGCGGGCGGCAAACGGCGCAACGAACGGCGCCAAGCCCTGTGCGCCGAAGCGCTGCAGGTGTTCACCCAGCGACGTGAGCAGCGCCGAGAACACGGCGTTCGGTTCCGGCGCATCCACCAGTTCTTCCACGCCCGACAAGCCGCGGCCCAGCGTGCTTTCCAGCACGCGCGGCCGTTCCAGGTTCAGGCCGATGCCGATGACGGCCCAGGTCCGGCCCGGCTCTGTCCGCACGGTCTCGACCAGGATGCCGGCCAGCTTGCGCCCGGCAATTTGCACATCGTTGGGCCATTTCAGTGCGAGCGCCTGTCCGCTCCCGCCCCGGGCTTCCGCGTACCCAGCCACGGCATCGGCCACGGCCACACCCACGGCCAGGCTCAGGCCGCCGAGCTGCGCGGGCTCGCCCGCAAAGGCGCAGGCGATGGAGAAGGTCAGGCCGTGGTCGCCACCCCACGGGCGGCCTTGGCGACCGCGCCCGGCGGTCTGGCGC
>NZ_JBGLYZ010000024.1:0-81426 GCF_047304345.1 Ralstonia sp. Ralssp135 | reverse complement strand
ATGTGGGCGCGCTTGGTCAGATCGGGCAAAGCGGGCATGGGCTGCCTCCATACATGGGTCGAGTTCCGGGTTTGCCCTTATCGAGCCCGCAAGCGTCGTTCCTGCGCATCATCCAAAAGGTGATACCTAAAATACGTACCCCCCAATTGGGGGGATTTTTGATACATTTCGTGGCGTCGGGTAGTGCCACACAACAATAACGTTTCATTCGAAATTCCGCGCAATGACGCGGAACACCGTGCCTACGCACGCCAAACGGGCGTGACGAAGCCTTTTCGGTTCGGACCAGACGGGAAAAGAGGGAGTCTTGTTTGGGCAGCCGTGGAGCGATCCATGGGGCTGCTGTGTTTCGCCATGGCTGCAGGGAGCCGGGGCGAGGCGCTAGCCATGGGGCAGGGAGGAAACCACAATGAGCACACGTCATGCACGACGCCCGGCAGGGTCGTCACGTAGCACTTACATCCGTAGCGCCCAGAGCGGGCGCATCGGCGATCGTTCCAGCGTCAATGATCATCGTCTGCCGCCCAGCGGCGTACCGCGCATGCTGTTGTGGCTGCTGGCCGCGACGGTTCTCTTTGCGGTGGCGAACTACACGCTGAAGCTGTTCGGCTGAAGCAACGCCGGATCGCCTTACAACACTTTCCCCGGATTCATCAGGCCGCGCGGGTCCAGCGCCTGCTTGATCGCGCGCATGGCTGCCAGTTCAACAGGACTCTTGTAACGCGCGTTGTCTTCGCGCTTGAGTTGGCCAATGCCGTGTTCGGCCGAAATTGAGCCGCCATGCGCATGCACGCTGTCGTGCACGATGCGGTTGATGCCGTCCTGATTGGCCAGGAACGCGTCGTGCGCATGGCCTTCCGGCGGCGATACGTTGTAGTGCAGGTTGCCGTCACCCAGGTGGCCGAACGTCACCATGCGGATGCTGGGATAGGCTGCAGCCAGCGCGCGATCGGTCACGTCAATGAAGTCGGCAATGCGCGAGATGGGCACGCCAATATCGTGCTTGATGTTCTTGCCTTCATCTGCCTGCGCCAGCGGAATATGTTCGCGCAGGCTCCAGAAGTCGCGCGACTGGGCCACTGATTCCGCCACTGCCGCATCGTCGATCACGCCGCGCGCAAGCGCCTCTTCCATCAGCGATTCGAACAGCGTGCGCGCGTGCGCTTCGCTTTCTAGATCGGACAATTCCAGCAGCACGTATTGCGGATATGCCTGCGTAAATGGCGCGCGCAGTTGCGGGTAATGCTTGCGCACCAGCTCCAGGCAAAACGCCGACATCAGCTCGAAGCCCGTCAGCAGCGTCCCTGCATGGCCTTGCGTCAGCGATAGAAACTCCAACGCCTGCCGCGGCGATTGCAGCGCCGCCAGCGCCGTCACCCTGGCGCGCGGTTGCGGAAACAGCTTCAGCATCGCCCCGGTGATGATGCCGAGCGTGCCTTCCGCGCCGATCAGCAGGTCACGCAGGTCATAGCCTGTGTTGTCCTTGCGCAGGCCGCGCAGGCCGTTCCAGAGTTCGCCGTTGGGCAGGACCGCTTCGATGCCCAGACACAACTCGCGCGCATTGCCGTAGCGCAGGACGGCGGTGCCGCCCGCGTTGGTTGCCAGATTGCCACCGATCGTGCAACTGCCTTCGGCCGCCAGGCTGAGGGGGAAGAGGCGGTCTGCATCGGCGGCAGCTTGCTGCACGTTTGCCAGGATGCAGCCGGCATCCACGGTGATGGTGTTGTTGATCGGGTCGACGGCGCGCACGCGCTGCATGCGCTGCAACGAGATCACCACCGCGTTGCCTTCCATGTCGGGCGTGGCGCCGCCACACAGGCCGGTGTTGCCGCCTTGCGGGACGATGGGCACGTCGTATTCGCCGCACAGGCGCACGAGCGCTGCCACCTCGTCGGGGCTGGCCGGGCGCAACACTGCGCGTGCGCGCCCCGAGAAACGCTTGCGCCAATCGGTAAGGTAGGGCGCTTGGTCTTCCGGCGCGGTTAGAACGTGTGTTGCGCCGATGGCATCAACGCAGGCTTGCAGGAAGGCATCGTGAGTCATGGCGGGTCAGGCGCTGTGGCCGGCGCGGGCTTTTGCGGCGCGCTTGAACGGGCGCAGATAGAAGATGGTTGCGGTGAAGAACACCACGCTGAGCGCCACCTCGCCCCATGCCAGCGAGCGCGAAAGCCCAACGTCCGATGTCGCCCGCACGATGCCTTCGGTAAAGAAGAGCAAGATGAACATCGACGCCCATTGCATCGTGTAGCGGTTCTTGCGCAGCACGCCTGGCAGCGGCCACGCCAGCAGCAGCGCCTTCAGCGCCAGCCACGAGCCGCCCGGGCGCACGGGCGCAAGCCACAACTCCCACGCGGCGCATAGGACGATCAACGCGATGAGGCTGCCGGCACTCAGCACAGCCAGTGCCCGGGATTCGGTGACGACGTTGTCGGCGGGAGTCATGCGGCGAGCTTCAGAGCAGTCTGCGCTAGCCTCCGGCCCATGGCCGTGGCGAGCGTGCGTTCGTGGGCGGTAAGCGGTGCGGTATCGCCGCGATGCGCGACGTGTGACGGCCCGTATGGCGTGCCGCCAGCATCAGTGGAAAGCAGTTCGCTGTGCTGATACGGCAGACCGAGCACGACCATGCCATGGTGCAGCAGCGGCAGCATCATCGAGAGCAGAGTGGTTTCCTGCCCGCCATGCATGCTACCCGTGGAGGTGAACACGCATGCCGGCTTGCCGGCCAGCGCGCCCGCCAGCCATTGCGGTGTGGTGCCATCCAGGAAGTACTTGAGCGGCGCAGCCATGTTGCCAAAGCGCGTGGGCGAACCCAGCGCCAGGCCCACGCATTCCTCCAGATCGCGTACTTCCACGTAGGGCGGGCCGCTGTCTGGCACGTCGGGCTGCGTGGCTTCGCAGACGGTGGAGACGGCGGGCACCGTGCGCACACGCGCCTGGGCGCCGTCGACGCTTTCAATGCCTTGCGCAATGGCTTCGGCCAATGCGCGTGTGCTGCCGTGACGGCTGTAGTACAAGACCAGGATATCTTTCATAACAAAGCGTTGAGAGCGTCGCGGTATTATAGTTGCGCCCCCCAACCCCGCCTCCAGCCTCATTTTTCATGCTTTTTTCCACCCGTGCGCTTCGTCAATGGAATGCCGCCAAGCTCCGTGCGCTGGCGCGTTACGCCTTGCGCCGCGCCGGTGAAGACCACCTACCGCAAGTGGCCAGCAGCCTGACATTCACGACGGTGCTGTCGCTGGTTCCCATTCTGACGGTGGCCTTTGCGCTGTTCACGGCATTTCCGATGTTCAAGAGCTTCCGGGCGGACATCGAGGGCTACATGTTCAGCAATCTCGTGCCGGGCAGCATCAGCCGGCCGATCCTGACGTATCTCAACCAGTTCTCAAGCAACGCCAAAGGGCTGACAGCAGCGGGCCTGATCGGCTTGGTCGTGACGTCGGTGATGACCATGCTCACCATCGAGAACGCGTTGAACGCCATCTGGCGTGTGCGCCATCGGCGGCCGCTCGCGCAGCGCGTTCTGGTGTTCTGGGCGCTGATGACATTCGCGCCGGTGCTGATTGGCGCAAGCCTGTCGGTCAGTTCGTACCTCGTGTCGATCTCGGCGGGTTATGTGCACAAGCTGCCGTTCGGCCTGGGTGTGATCGTGGGCCTGATCCCGATCCTGCTTTCGGCGATTGCGTTTGCGATGCTGTACGTGTTCGTGCCGAACACCAATGTGGAACGGCGCGATGCCTTCATTGCCGGGCTGATTGCTGCGGCGGCGTTTGAAATTGCCAAGCGTGTCTTTGGCGCTTACGTCGCGCATATCCCCACATACACAGCCGTCTACGGCGCGTTTGCCACGCTACCGATCTTCCTGACGTGGATCTACGTGAGCTGGCTGGTGACGTTGCTCGGCGCGACCATTGCGTCGACACTGCCGATCATCCGCCAGGGCTATTGGCAACGGCGCACGTTTCCGGGCAGCGAGTTCTTCGATGCGCTGGGTGTTCTGCTGCTGCTGTATCGCGCCCGCGAACAGGCGCCACGTACGGTGCCCGAGCGCGATATCGGCCGGCGTCTGCAACTGGAAGCCGATTACCTGGCTGATCTGCTGACCAAGCTGAAGGCGCTGCATTTGATCGGCAAGCTGCAGCAGGATCGAGGTGAGGCCCATTGGGCGCTGCTGTGCGATGCGCACACGACCACGCTGCGACCGCTCTATGAAAGGCTGGTGTTGAGTCTGCCGCGCTTGCCGCGCACCGCGCTGGCACGCCATCTGGGGGATACGCGCGCGCTGGTCAGCCAACTGCAGAATCCTGCGCTCGATGCCACGTTGGAGAGCATTTTTACGACGGGCGAACGCGGCGTGGCGGCGGCAGCGCAGGCGGCTACCGCACCTGCGGCGTCCGCAATGGCCGCTGCCAGCGCCAGCGCCTGACGTTTTAGAACGGGATCTTGCCCGTCCAGATGTCGCGATACATCACCCAGTCGCCCATCAGGCTGTAAAACGGATGGCGAAACGTGGCGGGCCGGTTCTTCTCGAATCCGAAGTGCCCGACCCACGCGAACGCGTAACCACTCACGGCCGCCCCCAGTAGCCACCACAGGTTGCCCGTGAAAACCAGCAGGATCAGGCATACCAGCGCCACCGTCGAACCGGCAAAGTGAAGGCGCCGGCAGGTGCGGTCTTGATGCTCGCTCAGGTAATACGGATAGAACTCGGCGAAGCTGCCGAAGCTGTGGGTGTCGGTGGTGGCCATGATGCGTCTCCGGGAGGCGACTGCGACTTATGCGACGACCGGGTCTCGTTCGCGCGCAAAGGCGATCAGCGCGTCGAGTGTGCCGTCTGGGCATTCTCCCATGATCGCGTGCCCGCCTGGCAGGCCGACTACGCGGCTGCCGGCCAATCCTGCTGCAACCTGACGTCCAGCTTTCGCTGGGGTCATCTGGTCTTTCTCTCCCACGATGACGAGTGACGGGCACTTCACGGCCGCCATGGCTTCGGCGCCGCGTGCATAAGCGTTGCAGGCCGCAAAGTCTGTGTGAAAGACGGGCGCCTCGGCACCGCGCGCTATCCGTTCCATCAGCCGCTGGCTGCCGCCATGCATCCAGAAGCCCGGCCCGGGCGACGAGGGTTTGTTTGCGAGGCTGGAATGCGACCACGTATTCACCATGTCAATGGCGCCGGCCGTGTTGTTGAGCGCCGCATCGAGCAGCGCATCCGACACCTTCATCGGCCAAGCCGTCGCCACGAGGGCGATGCGGCGCACGCGACTTGCGTACCGTGACGCGCACTCCAGCGCAATCAACGAGCCCATGCTGTGGCCGATGACGATGACCGGTTGTGTGACGCCAGCCGCTTGCACCAGCGCCATCACCCAATCGGCCATGGCTTCCACCGTCTGCAACGGGGCGCCGACACTGCGGCCGTGTCCGGGCAGATCCACCGCCAATACGCTGAAGCCGTGGTGCGCAAACCAGCGCGTCTGCAGCCCCCAGACCGAATGATCGTTCTGGGCGCCATGCACGAACACGACGCACGGCAATTCGACATTGAACGGCTTGCCCCCGGTGTAGGCGTAGGCGCGCTCGCCTTGTACGGTCCATTCCATTAGCGGGCTCCCGGTGCGTTGGCGGCGGCTTTGCCCGGCGCGGCGGACATCGCGCGCTCGGCGGCTTTCAGGCCGCGCTTGAGATCGTCGATCAGGTCGTCAGCGTCTTCCAGGCCAATTGAAAGACGGATCGTGCCTTCGCTGATACCGGCTGCGGCCAACGCGTCGGCATCCATGCGGAAGTGTGTCGTCGATGCGGGATGGATGACCAGCGAGCGTGCATCGCCCACGTTGGCGAGGTGCGAGAACAGGCCGAGCGACTCGATGAACTGCTGGCCGGCACGCCGGTCGCCGCGCAGATCGAAGCTGAACACCGCACCGCTGCCGCGCGGCAGCAGGCGCTTGGCCAGCGCGTGATCGGGGTGCGATTCCAGCTCGGGGTAGGCGACCGACGCCACCATCGGATGGCTCGCCAGGAAGGCGACGACCCGGCGGGCGTTGTCAACATGCCGCGCCATGCGCAGCGGCAGTGTCTCGATGCCTTGCAGCAGTTGCCATGCGGCCATCGGGTTCATGCAGCCACCGAAGTCGCGCAGGCCTTCGCGTCGCGCGCGCAGCAGGAAGGGCGCGACGGTGCTTTCCTCGGCAAACACCATGTCGTGGAAGCCCGCGTACGGCTCGGTCAGCTCGGGATGCTTGCCTGCGGCTACGTAGTCGAACGTGCCGCCGTCCACCAGCACGCCGCCGATGGTTGTGCCGTGCCCGCCCAGGAACTTGGTGGCCGAGTGGTAGACGATGTCTGCACCATGCGCGAACGGCTGCAGCAGCCACGGCGTGGTGAAGGTTGAATCGACCAGCAGCGGCACGCCCGCATCATGCGCAATCGACGCAATGGTTGGGATGTCCAGCACATCCAGCCCCGGGTTGCCGAGCGTCTCGCCAAACAGCAGCCGCGTGTTCGGGCGGATGGCCGCGCGCCAGCCGTCGATGTCGCCGGGCTTGACGAAGGTCGTCTCGATACCGAAGCGGCGCAGTGTGTAATGCAGCAGATTGTGCGAGCCGCCATACAGCGCCGAAGACGCGACGATATGCGAGCCGGCACCCATCAGCGTGACGATGGCCAGATGCAGCGCCGCCTGGCCCGAGGCGGTGGCGATGGCGCCTACGCCGTTTTCCAGCGCGGCCATGCGCTCCTCGAACACGGCAACGGTCGGGTTGGAGATGCGCGAATAGACGTGCCCCGCGCGTTCCATATTGAATAATGACGCCGCATGTTCGCTGTCGCGGAACACAAAGGACGTGCTCAGGTGAATGGGCGTGGCGCGCGCGCCGGTGGCCGGGTCGGGCGCGGCACCGGCATGCAGGGCCAGCGTGTCGAAGCGGGCTTTGGACATGGATTCAAGCACCCTGAAAGGGAGCGGGAGCGGGTTTGGACGCGGCATGCTAGCACTGCTCCCTGTTGCAGCGCATTCCGGGCAAACGCCGAGCGGGCGCGGTTTTTGACAGGTTTTTTCTGCGCTGCATGCTTGTCGAAGCGCTCCGGTTTGGGCTAGGATCGAATCACAACCATAACCACAACCCGCGCGCGGTCGCTCCCCCGGCAGACCGGCACCCCGAACTCTGGGAGACGCAACATGAAAGTCAGCGACATCCTCCACGTAAAGGGCAACACGCTCTACACCGTGGCACCTGAAACCAAGCTCCAGGTGGCCGTGCAGACGATGGCGGAAAAAGACATCGGCTCGCTCGTGGTCATGGAGTACGGCGAGCTGGTCGGCATGCTGACCTTCCGAGAAATCATCAAGGTTGTCGCCAAGAACCACGGTTCCGTGGGCGAGGGCACGACCATTCGCAAGGTGATGGACGATCATCCCGTCACCTGCACGCCCGAAACCGAGGTCAACGAAGTCCGTCGCATCATGCTGGAGCACCATGTGCGCTACCTGCCGGTGCTCGACAGCCGCACGTTGATGGGCGTGATTTCCTTCTACGACGTGGCCAAGGCCGTGTTGGAAGACCAAAGTTTCGAAAACAAGATGCTCAAGGCGTACATTCGCGACTGGCCGGAAGAAAAAGCCAACGAAGACTGATCTGCGCGATCTCTTTACCGCATTCCTGAAACCCGCCCGCCGTTGCGAGCGGGTTTTTTGTTGAACCCAGAACCGCCCGCCGATGAGCCAATCGAGCCAGTTTTCCCTGCTGAAGCAGCGTCGTTTTGCACCGTTCTTCTGGACCCAGTTCCTGGGCGCGATGAACGACAACGTTTTCAAGGTGGCGTTTTCCTCGCTGGTCACATACCACGCCGCGCTGTTCGGCAATGCGGACCCGGCTTCGGCGGCGTTCCTGATTTCTGCAATCTTCATTGCGCCGTTTGTGCTGCTGTCGGCCACGAGCGGACAGATTGCCGATCGCATGGACAAGGCGCGGCTGATCCGGCTGGTCAAGACGTTGGAAATCGCCATCATGGCGATCGGTTGCGCGGGTTTTGCGCTGCGCCACGTTGAACTGCTGTACCTGTGCACGTTCCTGATGGGCGTGCACTCGACGCTGTTCGGGCCCGTCAAGTACGCATATCTGCCCCAGCATCTGCAATCGACGGAACTGGTGGGCGGCAACGGGCTGGTGGAAATGGGCACCTTCGTCGCCATCCTGATCGGCACCATCGGCGGTGGCGAGCTGGCCAACTACACGCGCAACGGCGAGTTGATCGGCCCGATGTTCACTGGCGTCGCCTGTATTGTCATTGCCGTGGCCGGTTGGTTGACGGCGCGTGGTGTGCCGGTGTCGCCGGCGTCGCAGCCGGACTTGCGTATCAACTGGAACCCCATCTCCGAGACTTGGCGCAACCTGAAGCTCGCGAGCAACCAGCGCGCGGTGTTCCTGAGCCTGATGGGCATTTCGTGGCTGTGGTTCGTGGGCGCGACGTTCCTGACGTCGTTCTTTGCCTTTGCGCGCAACGTGCTTGGCGGCGATCAGAACGTGGTGACGCTGCTGCTGGCCGTGTTTTCGGTCGGCATCGGGTTGGGCTCGGTGCTGTGTGAAAAACTCTCCGGTCGCAGGGTGGAAATCGGCCTGGTGCCGTTTGGCTCGATCGGGATGACGGTGTTTGCAGTAGATCTGTACTTTTCGTCCCACGCCGAGGCATTGGTTGCGCACGACGTGCTGACGGGCATTTCCGGCTTCCTGCAGAACCACCGCCATTGGCGCGTGCTGGCCGACCTGTTCCTGCTGGCAATGTTTGGCGGCTTCTACAGCGTGCCGTTGTACGCGTTGATCCAGAGCCGCTGCGAACCGACGCACCGGGCGCGCATCATTGCCGCCAACAACATCCTCAACGCGCTGTTCATGATCGCCTCAGCTGTGCTGGCGATGGTGCTCACGCGTGCCGGATTCACGATCCCGCAGTTGTTCCTCGTTACCGGCATCCTCAACGCCGTGGTGGCGATTTACATCTACACGCTGGTGCCGGAATTCCTGATCCGCTTTGTGATGTGGCTGCTAATCCATACCGTCTATCGCGTGAAGGTGGACGGCTCCGAGCAGATTCCCGATGAAGGCCCATGTCTGTTGGTCTGCAACCACGTGAGCTTCGTCGATGCCGTGGTGGTGGGCGCATTCGTGCGCCGGCCCGTTCGCTTTGTGATGGACCACCGCATCTTCAAGGTGCCCGTGCTGTCGTGGTTCTTCCGCACGGTCAAGGCGATTCCGATCGCGCCGCTGCACGAAGACCCGGAGATGCTCAAGCGCGCCTACGACACCATTGCGGCCGCACTGGCGGAAGGCGAGGTCGTCTGCATCTTCCCTGAAGGCAAGATCACCGCCACGGGCGAGATGAACCCGTTCAAGGAAGGCATGCGCCGCATCATCGAGCGCACACCTGTGCCGGTGGTGCCGATGGCGCTGCGCGGGCTCTGGGGCAGCTTTTTCTCCCGCAAGGGCGGGGCGGCGATGTCGCGCCCGTTCCGTCGCGGTTTCCTCAATAAGCTGGAGCTGTGCATCGGCACGCCGGTGCCGGCGCATGCCGTCTCGCCCGAAGCGATGCAGGCCGCCGTGCTGGCGCTGCGCGGGGAGCGGCTCTAGCGCCTGGCCCGCCTCCGGACTTCGATACACTGCCGGTTGGCCCGCAATCGGCCGTGATGCTTTCTCTGACCTCCAACTCTCCCGTTACCTGCCATGAAACACGTTTCCCCGCTGCTGTGCGCTTCGTTGCTTGCCCTGGCTGCCGTTACCGCGCAAGCCGCATCGCCGGCATCCGAGACGCTGCCCTCCGGTGTGACCGTCCAGACGCTGACCAAGGGCACCGGCCCGTCGCCCAAGGCCAGCGACACGGTCAAGGTGCACTATCGCGGCACGCTCACCAACGGTACCGAGTTCGACAGCTCCTACAAGCGCGGGCAGCCGATCTCGTTTCCGCTGAATCGCGTGATTCCGTGCTGGACCGAAGGCGTGCAGAAGATCCAGGTGGGCGGCAAAGCCAAGCTGACGTGCCCAGCAGCCACCGCTTACGGCGAGCGCGGCGTGCCCGGCACGATTCCGCCCAATTCCACGCTGAACTTCGAGGTCGAGTTGCTGGGTATCGGCAGCTGATCTGGCGGCCGGCAGATCGGCCTTACAATACCGTTTTCCCGATGTTTCGCGCCGCGGTAGTCGCGGCGCCTTCCTGAGCACGATCATGTCTGGCAATACCCTGGGCCTGCTGTTTTCCGTCACCACCTTCGGCGAGTCGCATGGCCCGGCCATTGGCGCTGTCATCGACGGCTGCCCGCCCGGCATGACACTGTCGGCAGAAGATATCCAGCCCGATCTGGATCGGCGCAAGCCGGGCACCTCGCGCCATGTGACGCAGCGCAAGGAAGAAGACCTCGTCGAGATCCTCTCCGGCGTGTACGAAGGCAAGACCACAGGCACCCCGATTTGCCTGCTGATCCGCAATACCGATCAGCGCAGCAAGGACTACAGCAACATCGCCGAGACCTTCCGTCCCGGCCATGCCGATTACACGTACTGGCACAAATACGGCGTCCGTGACCCGCGCGGTGGCGGCCGTTCTTCCGCACGATTGACGGCGCCAACGGTGGCCGCAGGGGCCGTCGCCAAGAAGTGGCTGCGTGAGAAGTTCGGGGTCGAAATCCACGGCTTCATGTCGCAGCTGGGCGATATTCACATCCCGTTCATGGACTGGAACGAGGTGCCGAACAACCCGTTCTTTGCGCCCAATGCCGAGATCGTTCCCGAGCTGGAAACCTACATGGATGCACTGCGCAAGGACGGCGATTCCGTCGGCGCGCGCATTGAGGTGGTGGCCACGGGTGTGCCCGTCGGCTGGGGTGAACCGCTGTTTGATCGCCTGGATGCCGATATTGCACACGCGATGATGGGCCTGAACGCGGTGAAGGGCGTTGAGATTGGCGCCGGTTTCCACGCAGTCAGCCAGCGCGGCTCCGAGCATGGCGATGAACTGACGCCGGAGGGCTTCGTCGGCAACAACGCCGGGGGCATCCTCGGTGGGATTTCGACAGGGCAGGACATCTCCGTGTCGCTGGCGATCAAGCCGACGTCGAGCATTCGCACGCCGCGCCGTTCGATCGACAAGGCAGGTGACCCTGCGGTGGTCGAGACGTTCGGCCGCCATGATCCGTGCGTTGGCATTCGTGCTACGCCAATCGCCGAGGCGCTGTTGGCACTCGTGCTGATCGATCACGCGCTGCGCCATCGCGCGCAATGCGGCGATGTGTCGGTGCAGACGCCGGCCATCGCGGCAAAAGCTTCCTGAATCGATTCGATCAGGCAACAAAAAAGACGGCTTCATGCCGTCTTTTTTGTTGGGCGCTCGCCCGATACTTACATGCCAACGTAGTTCGGCCCGCCGCCGCCTTCCGGCGTGACCCACACGATGTTCTGCGTCGGGTCTTTGATATCGCAGGTCTTGCAGTGCACGCAGTTCTGCGCGTTGATCTGCAGGCGCTCGGTACCCTCATCGCTCTTGACGAACTCATACACGCCAGCCGGGCAGTAGCGCTGCTCAGGGCCGGCAAACTGCGTCAGGTTGATGCGCGTCGGAACGGTCGGATCCTTCAGCGTCAGGTGGGCCGGCTGGTTCTCTTCATGGTTCGTGTTCGAGATGAACACCGACGACAGCCGATCGAACGTGATCTTGCCGTCCGGCTTCGGATACTCGATCTTCGGGCATTCCGATGCCGGCTTGAGCGACTGGTTGTCCGACTTCGTGCCGTGCAGGGTCCAAGGCGGGTTGCTGACGCCAATCTTGGGCAGGAGCCACTGCTCGATGCCGGTCATGATCTTGCCCAGCGTCGGGCTCTTCTTGAACCACAGCTTGAAGTTGCGCGACTGGTCGAGTTCTTCCTTCAGCCAGCTCTGCTCGAAGGCGGCAGGATAAGCAGACAGCTCATCAGCGGAACGGCCGGCCGTCACAGCTTCGAACACGGCTTCGCCGCACATCATGCCGCTCTTGATGGCTGCGTGGCTGCCCTTGATGCGTGCCGCGTTCAGGTAACCGGCGTCGCAACCCACCAGCGCGCCACCTGGGAACACCGTTTTCGGCAGCGCTTGCGGCGTGCCGTTGTTGATGGCGCGTGCGCCGTAGCCGATGCGCTTGCCGCCCTCGATGTGCGCGCGGATGGCCGGGTGGGCCTTCCAACGCTGCATTTCTTCAAACGGGCTCATCCACGGGTTCTTGTAGTCCAGCCCGATCACGAAGCCGAGCGTGACCTTGTTATCTTCCAGGTGATACAGGAAGCCGCCGCCAAAGGTGTCGTCTTCCATCGGCCAGCCGGCAGTGTGCACGACGAGGCCGGGCTTGGCCTTGGCCGGGTCGATCTCCCAGAGTTCCTTGATGCCGATAGCGAAGGTCTGCGGGTCTTTGCCGGCGTTGAGCTTGAACTTCTCCAGCAACTGGCGGCCGAGGTGGCCACGCGCGCCTTCCGCGAAGATGGTGTATTTGCCGAGCAACTCCATGCCGAGCTGGAAGTTCTCTGTTGGTTCACCGTCTTTGCCGATGCCCATGTTGCCGGTGGCCACGCCGCGCACTGCACCCTTGTCGTCGTAAAGCACTTCTGCGGCAGCGAAACCGGGGAAGATTTCCACGCCCAGCGCTTCGGCCTGCGTGGCCATCCACTTGACCACGTTCGATAGCGAGACGACGTAGCAGCCGTCATTGTGGAAGTTGCGCGGCACGAGCCAGTCGGGCGTACGCTTAGCGTCGGTCTCGCTCAGGAAGAGCACGTCGTCGCCAGTGACCGCCTGGTTGAGTGGGGCGCCGTCGGCCTTCCAGTTCGGGAGGAGTTCGTTGATGGCGCGCGGGTCCATCACCGCACCCGACAGAATGTGTGCACCCGGCTCGGAACCCTTTTCCAGCACGACGACGGACACATCCTTGCCCGTCTCGGCAGCCAGTTGCTTGATGCGAATCGCTGTCGCCAGGCCGGCGGGGCCGCCGCCGACGACAACGACGTCATACTCCATGGATTCTCGCGGGCCGTATTGTTCGAGGAGCTGCTGCTGGTTCATAAGTGTCTCTTCGCTTGTAGGGCGTTTGCTTATTGGTATGACGGATTGCTGCATTAGAATTTTCCGCATTGTCCGGGACACGCCCGGATGCGGCAAGGGAAATTTCTGAACGATCGTTCGATTTTTTGCTAAGCTGCGCCCAAATCACATGCCGGTGTTGCTTCGGAGCAGCCCGGCGCATGCCAAACCAACACACGGGGAACACGCATCATGGGTTTATCGATCAATCTGGAAGGCAAGGTCGCGCTGATCACGGGCGCATCGAGCGGCCTGGGCGCGCGTTTCGCCCACACGCTGGCAGCCGCCGGCGCAAAGGTCGTGCTGGCGTCGCGCCGTGTCGAGCGCCTGAAAGAACTGCGCGCTGACATCGAATCCAAGGGCGGCAGCGCCCACGTCATCCGGCTGGACGTGACTGACCCCGACAGCATCCGATCGGCCATCGCCCACGCTGAAACCGAAGCCGGCACGATCGACATCCTGGTCAACAATTCCGGGGTTTCGACCACGCAGCGCATGGTCGACGTGACGCCCGACGACTTCGATTTCGTATTCGACACCAACACGCGCGGCGCCTTCTTTGTTGCACAGGAAACGGCCAAGCGCATGATTGCGCGGGCCAAGGGCGCCGAGAAGAACGGCTCGCCACTGCCGCAGTCGCGCATCGTCAACATCGCATCGGTGGCGGGGCTGAAAGTGCTGTCGCAGATTGGCGTGTATTGCATGAGCAAGGCGGCCGTGGTGCACATGACCAAGGCCATGGCGCTGGAGTGGGGGCGTTACGGCATCAATACCAACGCGATCTGCCCGGGCTATATCGATACCGAAATCAATCATCATCACTGGGAAACCGAACCCGGTCAGAAGCTGGTGCAGATGCTGCCGCGCAAGCGCGTCGGCAAGCCGGAAGACCTGGATGGGCTGATCCTGCTGCTGGCGTCGGATCAGTCAGACTTCATCAACGGTGCCGTTATCAACGCCGACGACGGCATGGTGTAAGGCTCTGGGGGCTTAGTGCCCCATCAGCCGCTGCACAAGTTCGAGCGAGGTGTTGGCGGCGTACTTCTTCATCAACCGCGCGCGGTAGATTTCCACCGTGCGCGGGCTGATCTCCAACTGCTTGCCGATTTGCTTGCTGGTCTTGCCCTCGACCAGTTGCGCAGCGATGTCGCGTTCGCGCGGCGTGAGCGCTGCGGTAACGGGGCGATGCGCAGACAGATCTTCGAACGTCCAGATGCCTTCGCCCAGCGGTTTGGCGCGGTCCAGCGCCCGGCCTGTGACGTGGCACCAGAACAGCTCGCCATTGGCGCGTTTCATGATGCGTTCGTCCGAATAGCTCCCGCGCGCATTCATGACGGGGATGATGCGTGCGCCGGTGCGCTCGTATTCATCGTGCGTCGGATAAAGCAGCTCGAACGACTGCCCGATCATCGTCGTGCGTGCGTGGCCGAAGATGCGTGCGGCTTCGTCATTGACGTCGAGCATGACCCGCTCGCGGGACATCACCATGCCAACGGGGGCAAGCTGGAACGCAGTTTGGTAGTCGAGGGCGGGCATATGTATTCGTACGTATTGCTGCGTCGCGCGACGCTTGCGTATTCTCGCCAGATTGTATCGTTACTATTTTCCGGCGCTGCATCGCACAAACCCCAACTGTGTGATCGGTCAAAACCCTGCCGGATTCGTTGGACCACCAAGGAAGGAGCACGCATGAACAAAATCTTCGCCAGCGCCAGCGAGGCGCTCGCGGGCGTCGTCAAGGACGGCCAGACCATCGCCGTGGGCGGTTTCGGCCTGTGCGGCATTCCCGAAGCGCTGATTGCCGCGCTGCGCGATTCGGGCGTCAAGGGCCTGACATGCATCTCCAACAACGCGGGCGTTGACGGCTTTGGCCTGGGCCTGCTGCTGGAAACCCGCCAGATCAAGAAAATGATTTCGTCCTATGTGGGCGAGAACAAGGAGTTCGAGCGCCAGTACCTGGCTGGTGAACTCGAGCTGGAATTCACGCCGCAAGGCACGCTGGCCGAAAAACTGCGCGCGGGCGGCGCCGGCATCCCGGCATTCTTCACCAAGACCGGCGTCGGCACGCTGGTAGCCGAGGGCAAGGAGCTGCGCGAGTTTGACGGCGAGACGTACGTCATGGAGCGTTCGCTGGTGCCCGACGTGGCTCTGGTGAAGGCGCAGGTGGCTGACAAGTCCGGCAACCTGCGTTTCAACCTGACCGCACGCAACTTCAATCCGGCTGCGGCCACCGCCGGCAAGATCTGCATCGTCGAAGTCGAAGAGATCGTCGAAGTGGGCGATTTGGCTCCGGACGACATTCATCTGCCGGGCATCTACGTGCACCGCATCGTGCTCAATGCCACGCCCGAGAAGCGCATCGAAAAGCGCACCATCCGAGCAGCCAACTAAGGAGACCGACATGGCCTGGACACAAGACCAAATGGCGGCGCGCGCTGCCCAGGAGTTGCAAGACGGCTTCTACGTCAACCTCGGCATCGGCATCCCGACGCTGGTTGCCAACCACACCGGCGACAAGGAAGTCTGGCTGCAGAGCGAAAACGGCATGCTCGGCATCGGCCCGTTCCCCACAGAAGACGAAGTGGACGCCGACCTGATCAACGCGGGCAAGCAGACGGTGACCACGCTTCCCGGTAGCGCCATCTTCGGCAGCGATCAGAGCTTTGCGATGATTCGCGGCGGCAAGATCAACCTGTCGATTCTCGGCGCGATGCAGGTGAGCGAGACGGGCGATCTGGCCAACTGGATGATCCCCGGCAAGATGGTCAAGGGCATGGGCGGCGCAATGGACCTCGTGGCCGGCGTCAAGCGTGTGATCGTGCTGATGGAACATACCGCCAAGAAGAAGGACGGCACCGAAGACCTGAAGTTGCTGCCCAAGTGCACGCTGCCGCTGACGGGCGTGGGCGTGGTCGATCGCATCATCACGGACCTCGGCGTGATCGACGTGACCGAGCAGGGCCTGAAGTTGGTTGAAACCGCGCCGGGCGTTTCGCGCGAGGAGATCCAGGCCAAGACTGGCGTCAACCTGCTGTAATCGCTGACCTCCGGAGACACGCATGCTGCAAGGAAAAACCGCCCTCGTCACGGGCTCGACCAGCGGGATCGGTCTGGGTATCGCCTGCTCGCTGGCCGCGCAGGGCGCCAACATCATCATGAACGGCTTTGGCGATGTGGAAGCGCCCAAGGCGCAGATCGCGGCGGCAGGCAAGAATGCCATCCGTATCGGATACCACGGCGCCGACATGAGCAAGCCGGCCGAGATCGAGGCAATGTTCGCCTATGCCGACGCGGAGTTCGGCGGCGTGGACATCCTCGTCAACAACGCCGGCATCCAATACGTGGCCAACGTCGAAGATTTCCCGACCGAACGCTGGGACGCCATCATCGCCATCAACCTCACCTCGGCTTTCCATACGACGCGGCTTGCCGTGCCGGGCATGAAGCGCAAAAACTGGGGCCGCATCATCAACATCGCTTCGGCGCATGGGCTGGTGGCATCGGCGCAGAAATCGGCCTACGTGGCGGCCAAGCACGGTATCGTCGGTTTCACCAAATCGGTGGCGCTGGAGACCGCGCAGACGGGCATCACGTCCAACGCGATCTGCCCGGGCTGGGTGCTGACGCCGCTGGTGCAGAAGCAGATCGATGCGCGCGCCGAGAAGGACGGTCTGTCCGCGCTCGAAGCGAAGAAGGATCTGCTCATGGAAAAGCAGCCTTCGGGCGAGTTCGTTACGCCCGATCAGCTCGGCGCGCTGGCGGTCTTCCTGTGCAGCGATGCGGCGGAGCAGGTGCGCGGCGTGGCGTGGAACATGGATGGTGGCTGGGTCGCGCAGTAAGCCGATCTGCCTCAGAAAAAGCCTCGCTCCGGCGAGGCTTTTTTGTTTTTGATCGGCGTGGGCGCCTGCTGCACCGCCGCATGCTCGCGGGCCCGCGTACAATCAGGCTTCGCTGTCTCCGTCATTCACGTGCAGGAGTTGTTCATGCCAGTTTCGCCGCGCCTTGCCTTCGTGCAGTGCCTGAGCCCGTCCGGCTTGCACCGGATGGCGTATCACGAGTGGGGCGATGCACAGAATCCGCGTGTGCTGGTTTGCGTGCATGGCCTCTCGCGCACGGGGCGCGATTTCGACGTACTGGCGCAGGCGCTGTGCAATGACTATCGCGTCATCTGTCCCGATGTGGTCGGCCGCGGACGCTCCGATTGGCTGGCCGATCCGAAGGGCTATGTGCTACCGCAATACGCGTCGGACATGGTCACGCTGCTCGCTCGCGCAAATGCGGAGTCTGTCGACTGGTTCGGTACCTCGATGGGTGGCCTGATCGGCATCGGTTTGGCAGGCCTGCCGAAATCGCCGATTCGCAAGCTGCTGCTCAACGATGTGGGCCCGCGCGTGACGGAGTCGTCGTTGACGCGCATCGGTGCTTACCTCGGTCTGAACGTTCGCTTCAAGACCTTCGATGAAGGGCTGGCGTACCTCAAGACGATCAGCGCTTCATTCGGCCCCCACACGCCGGAGCAATGGCGTGAACTGAATGCCGCGATCCTGAAGCCCCAGGGCGGCGAGTGGATCCTGCATTACGATCCGCGCCTGGCCGAGCCGTTCAAGAACACCACGCCTGAGATGATCGCCGCCGGCGAAGCCACACTGTGGAAACTGTTCGAGGCGATTCCTGGCGAGGTGTTGGTTGTGCGCGGCGCGCATTCCGATTTGCTGACGCGCGAGACCGTCGAAGCCATGATGCAGCGCGGCCAGCATGTGAATACGGTGGAAATTCCCGATGTGGGCCATGCGCCGACCTTCATCCAGCCGGATCAGGTGGCGATCGCCCGCAAGTTCTTTCTCGGTCAATGACCGGTTGTCCGACCCCATTCGATTTGCAAGATGAGCACTGAACTGAAGCGTTACAACGTCGAACATCGCTATTCCGACGCAGCCGTCTACAACGGTGTCGTCTACGTGGCAGGGCAGGTGCCTGAAATCACGCTCGACGCCGGCATTGCCGAGCAGACGGCAGAAGTGCTCGCCATCATCGATCGCGTGCTGGCCGCCAACAACAGCGACAAGACGCGCATCCTGATGTGCCAGATCTTCCTGAAAGACATTGGCGAGATTGGCGAGATGAACAAGGTGTGGGACCAGTGGGTTGCCGCCGATTCCAAGAACTCGCCGCCACGCGCCACCGTTGAGGCTGCGCTGGCCAATCCGAAGTACCGCATCGAAATCGTCGTGACGGCCGCGCAGAAGAACTGAGCCCGTCGCCCAACAGGCGAGACGCAAGCAGGACGCATCATGGAGAACAAGACCGAACGGCCGGCCGAGGGGCCCGGATCGGCGGCAGAGCAGGTCGCACGAGCGATCGAATATCTTGCGGCCAATGCCGCGGACAGCGTCACGCTGACCGGCGAGCCGCTGGAGTCGCACGCGCGCGGCACGATCGCCATCCTTGAAGGGCTGCGTGTCGATACGCCGTCGTTGCAGGCGGCTGCGCTGTTTCTGTTGCCCTCGCTGGCAATGGACAACGAAAAGGCGCTCGAGCCTGCATTCGGTGCCGAGGTTGTCAAGCTCGTGCACGACGTGCGGCAACTCTTGCGCATTGGCGCGATTGCCGGCCTCGTCAGCCCGACCGATGCCAGCATCACGCGCAAGAACGAGGCCGAAGCGCGCCGCGCGCAAGTCGAGGCATTGCGCAAGATGTTGCTCGCGTTCGCGCAAGACATTCGCGTGGTGTTGATCCGGCTGGCGTCGCGGTTGCAGTCGCTGCGCTGGCTCGCGCAGACGAAACGCCCGGCGCCGGAAGGCATGGCGCGTGAAACGCTGGATATCTACGCGCCGCTCGCTAACCGCCTGGGCATCTGGCAGCTCAAATGGGAGCTTGAAGATCTCGGCTTCCGCTTTGATGATCCCGATACCTACAAGCGCATTGCCCGCCTGCTGGATGAAAAGCGCATCGAGCGCGAGAAGTTCATCGGCCAGGCCATCGCGCAACTGCAAAAGACGTTGCACGATGCCGGCATTCAGGCGGAGGTAAGCGGCCGGCCCAAGCACATCTACAGCATCTGGAAAAAGATGCGCGGCAAGGAACTCGACTTTGCCGATCTGTACGACGTGCGGGCCTTCCGTGTCATCGTCGACGACATCAAGGATTGCTACACGGTGCTCGGTTTCGTCCACCACATGTGGCAGCCGATCCCGAAGGAGTTTGACGACTACATCTCGCGTCCGAAGGCTAACGGCTACATGTCGCTGCACACGGTGGTGATCGGCGACGATGGCCGCGCTCTGGAGGTGCAGATCCGCACGCGCGAGATGCACCACTTTGCCGAGTACGGCGTGGCCGCGCACTGGCGCTACAAGGAAGCGGGCAACAAGGGCTACGCCGGCCAGTTCTCCGCCAGCGAGCGCTACGACGAGAAAATCGCCTGGCTGCGCCAACTCCTCGCCTGGAAAGATGACGCCGAGCACACCGTCGCGCACGAGGATTCCCCGTGGGAGCAACTCAAGCATACCGAGCTGGATGACCACATCTACGTGCTGACGCCGCAGGCGCGCGTGATCGCGTTGCCGCAAGGCGCGACACCGGTCGACTTTGCCTACTACCTGCACAGTGATCTCGGCCACCGCTGCCGCGGCGCGCGCGTCGATGGCACGATGGTGCCGCTGAATACGCCGCTCAAGAACGGCCAGACCGTCGAGATCGTCACCGTCAAGCAGGGCGGGCCGTCGCGCGATTGGCTGAATACCGAGTTGCACTATCTCGTCAGCCCGCGTGCCCGGACGAAAGTGCGCGCGTGGTTCAACGCGATGGAGTTGGAAGAGACGCTAGCGCAGGGCCGGGCGCTCATCGACAAGACGCTGCAGCGCGAGGGCAAGACCGCAGTCAACCTGGAAGAGCTGGCCGCCAAGCTCGGCTACAGGACGCCGGACGATCTCTATGCCGTGGTCGCCAAGGACGAGTTGAGCCTGCGCCGCATCGAGGCTGTCCTGCGCTCTGATGGGGCGCCGCCGCCCGCACCCGTGGACGACGAGGCGGCCTTCACCAAGAAGAGTCGCGCCACCAGCGTTGCCCGTGGCGCCAAGAGTGGCGTGTTGGTGGTGGGCGTCGATTCGCTCCTTACGCAGATGTCGCGCTGCTGCAAGCCGGCGCCCCCGGACCCGATCGTTGGCTTTGTCACACGCGGGCGTGGCGTATCGATCCACCGGCAGAGCTGTGCGACGTTTCAGCAACTGGCCGCCCGCGCCCCGGGCCGTGTGATCCAGACGGAATGGGGCCAACGCAGCGATTCGGTCTATCCGATCGACATCCAGGTCGAGGCTCTTGACCGGCAGGGCTTGTTGCGCGACATCTCGGAAATTCTTTCGCGCGAGAAGATCAACGTGACCGGGGTGCGCACGCTGTCGAGCAAGGGCGTCGCAAAAATGCAGTTCACCGCGGAGGTGTCAGAGGCGACACAGCTGCAGCGCGCGCTGACTTTGATCGAAGAAGTGCAGGGGGTGTTGACAGCCCGAAGGAAGTGACGGTATAGTTTCGTTCTTCGGCAGGCTCGTAGCTCAGCTGGTTAGAGCACCACCTTGACATGGTGGGGGTCGTTGGTTCGAGTCCAATCGAGCCTACCAACGCATTTAGCAGGACGCGTCGGGTAGGGTGTCCAAGCCGTCATCCTCGCAATTCCCGGGCTTGTCCCGTACAACTGAACACAAGGCGAAATATGATTCAGGCACCGCGAACTACAACCGCTTCGGAGCGACAGTAGTCAAGGTGCGTTTTTCGCCCTTTGCGGTCTGCCCAAGCGGTGGATGGCGCAAATGAAAACGCGGCCTTGGCCGCGTTTTTTTTCGTCCGCAGTTTCGTGTCACGCGTGGCGATCAAGCTGAAAGCGCTTCGAAGCATTCGATTCGACAACTTGCTGCGCTGACTTGGCGTGGCGCACGACAGAATAACGACCGCTGCGCATCTCTGAAATGCGCGACGGTGACTCCACAGGAGCAAGCATGATCGCAATCACGTTGCCGGATGGTTCCCGGCGTGAGTTTCCCGGCCCCGTGACCGTGGCTGAAGTGGCGCAAAGCATCGGTGCAGGCCTCGCCAAGGCCGCGCTGGCTGGCCGCGTGGATGGTCAAATGGTCGACACGAGCTACACGATCGACCGTGATGCCAAGCTCGCCATCATCACCGACAAGGACGCCGACGGCGTCGACGTGATCCGTCACTCCACGGCGCACTTGCTGGCTTACGCAGTCAAGGAGCTGTATCCGGACGCGCAGGTCACCATCGGTCCGGTCATCGAGAACGGCTTCTACTACGACTTCTCCTACAAGCGCCCCTTCACGCCTGAAGACCTCGTCGCCATCGAAAAGAAGATGACGGAA
Source organism: Ralstonia sp. Ralssp135 (assembly GCF_047304345.1). Lineage (NCBI taxonomy): Bacteria > Pseudomonadati > Pseudomonadota > Betaproteobacteria > Burkholderiales > Burkholderiaceae > Ralstonia > Ralstonia sp. Ralssp135. The sequence continues at coordinate 59,972 of NZ_JBGLYZ010000024.1, read as the reverse complement.
CTCGCCAAGAAAGACGAGAAGGTCACGCGTGAAGTGCTGAACCGCGACGAAGCCGTCAAGCTGTTCCAAGGCATGGGCGAAAAGTACAAGGCCGAGATCATCGCCTCCATTCCGGAGGATCAGGAAATCGGCCTGTATCGCGAAGGCAATTTCGTTGACCTCTGCCGCGGCCCGCACGTGCCGTCCACCGGCAAGCTCAAGGTCTTCAAGCTGATGAAGGTGGCTGGCGCCTATTGGCGCGGTGACCACAACAACGAGATGCTCCAGCGTATCTACGGTACGGCCTGGGCCAAGAAGGAAGACCAGGAAGCCTACCTGCACATGCTGGAAGAGGCCGAAAAGCGCGACCATCGCAAACTCGGCCGCGAACTCGACCTGTTCCATATCGACGAGTACTCGCCCGGCACGGTGTTCTGGCACCCGAAGGGCTGGACGCTGTGGCAGGAGATTGAGCAGTACATGCGCCGCGTGTACCGCGAGAACGGCTACCAGGAAGTAAAGGGGCCGCAGATTCTCGACAAGTCGCTGTGGGAGAAGACCGGCCACTGGGACAAGTACCGCGAGAACATGTTCATCACGGAATCGGAGAAGCGCGAATACGCGCTCAAGCCGATGAACTGCCCGGGCCACATCCTCATCTATAAGCAGGGCATCAAGAGCTACCGCGACCTCCCGCTTCGCTTCGGTGAATTCGGTGCCTGCCACCGCAATGAGCCTTCGGGCGGCTTGCACGGCATCATGCGCGTGCGCGGCTTCACGCAGGACGATGGTCATATCTTCTGTACGGAAGACATGATCCAGGCCGAGGTGACGGCGTTCACGACGCTGCTGCAAAAGGTCTACAAGGACTTCGGCTTTACCGAGATTCTGTACAAGCTATCGACGCGACCGGACAAGCGCATCGGTACGGAAGAAAGCTGGGACCGTGCTGAAGCGGCGTTGGCCGAAGGCTTGCGTGCGTCGGGTTGCGAATTCGAGTACCTGCCGGGCGAGGGCGCGTTCTACGGCCCGAAAATCGAATATGTGCTCAAAGATGCACTTGGTCGCCAATGGCAATGCGGCACGATGCAGGTCGACCCCAATCTGCCGGAGCGCCTCGACGCCGAGTTTGTTGGCGAGGATGGTGCGCGCCATCGCCCCGTCATGCTGCACCGGGCCATTGTCGGCAGCCTGGAGCGCTTTATCGGTATCTTGATCGAGCAATACGCCGGAGCGCTGCCGGCGTGGCTTTCGCCAGTGCAGGTTGCGGTGCTCAGCATCACCGATTCGCACGCTGAATACGCCCGATCCGTTGTGCAATCCCTGCAAAAACAAGGATTTAGGGCGATCGTTGATTTGCGGAATGAGAAGATTGGGTATAAAATCCGCGAGCATTCCGTGCAGAAGGTCCCATACCAGGTTGTGGTTGGCGACAAAGAACGGGATGAAAATCAGGTGGCCGTGCGTGCCCGTGGCAACGTCGATCTAGGCTCTATGCCGCTGTCGGCGTTCGTTGAGCGACTGCAGAACGATCTCGCCAACAAGTCATGAGCTGGGCACGGCCTGTTTTTTTGATTCTTCGAGGACATCAACATCGCTACTGAGAAATCTCACCGCATCAACCGCGAGATCAGCGCACCGGAAGTCCGGCTGACCGGGGTTGAGGGGGAAGCGCTCGGCATCGTCAAGCTGTTCGACGCACTGCGTCTGGCAGAAGAGAAAGACGTCGACCTGGTCGAGATCGCGCCGACTGCGCAGCCGCCCGTCTGCCGCCTGATGGACTATGGCAAGTTCAAGTATCAGGAACAGAAGAAGGCCCACGACGCCAAGTTGAAGCAGAAGGTCATCCAGGTGAAGGAAGTCAAGTTCCGCCCTGGCACCGACGACAACGACTACGGCGTCAAGCTGCGCAACGCGACGCGCTTCCTGGAGGATGGTGACAGGGTAAAGGTTACCTTGCGCTTCCGCGGCCGCGAAATGGCTCACCAGGAAATCGGCATGCGCGTGCTGGAGCGTATCAAGACTGACCTGGAGGAATTCGGCCAGGTTGAGCAGATGCCGAAGATGGAGGGGCGCCAGGCAGTGATGATGTTGGCACCCAAGAAGAAAAAGTAATGCAGTGGCGGCCGGACGTTTCCGGCTGCGCTGAGCAGGTTCCAGACGGAAACGTCGGAAAACGCGGCAGGTGTCAAAGCCTGCGGCGATACAACAAGTGAGCCCGGGTCTTGCAAGTGTCGGCGCCAGCCGTCCACCTGGCTTCATGTCAAAAGCGGAGTTGTTCCATGCCGAAGATGAAGACGAAGAAAAGCGCGTCGAAGCGCTTTACTGCCCGTCCTGGTGGCACGATCAAACGTGGCCAAGCCTTCAAGCGTCACATCCTGACCAAGAAGACCACCAAGAACAAGCGTCACCTGCGCGGTACCGAGGGCGTCCATGAGACGAACCTGAAGTCCGTTCGCGCAATGATGCCGTACGCCTAACCCTAACTAACTACGAAAGGAGCATTTCATGCCTCGAGTAAAACGTGGGGTCACAGCGCGGGCCCGTCATAAGAAGGTTATCAGCGCAGCCAAGGGTTACCGCGGCCGCCGCAATAACGTCTATCGCATCGCCAAGCAGGCGGTCATGCGTGCTGGCCAGTACGCCTACCGTGATCGTCGCAACAAGAAGCGCGTGTTCCGCGCTCTCTGGATTGCACGTATCAACGCTGGCGCGCGCGAGCATGGTCTGACCTACAGCAAGTTCATGAACGGCCTGAAGAAGGCGTCCATCGAGCTGGACCGCAAGGTGCTGTCGGATATGGCCATTCACGATAAGGTGGCTTTTGCCGCCATCGTGAACCAGGTGAAAGCCAACGTCGCCTGAATTGGATTGGCCGGGCGGGCTGCTGGAATAGCCCAGTAACTTTGCCGGCTGATCACCCTGACGGGGCTCTCACCGAGCCCCGTTTTTTATTCCGCGCATTTCGCGGACCCGAATCACCCGAATTTTTTCGCTCGCCTTCCCATGTCACTGGATCTGGATCAAGTCGTCCTCGATGCCCAAAACGCGTTTGCCTCCGTGGAGGACAACGCCTCGCTGGAAAACGAGAAGGCACGCTTTCTCGGTAAGTCCGGCGTGCTGACCGACTTGCTCAAAGGCTTGGGCAAGCTCGATCCAGAGACACGCAAGTCCGAAGGCGCGCGCATCAACCAGGCCAAGAGCCGGGTTGAAGAGGCGCTGACCGCCCGCCGCCAGGCGCTGGCCGATGCGCTGATGAACGCCCGTCTGGCCGCCGAGGCGATCGACGTAACGCTGCCCGGCCGCGACGTGGCCGAGGGCAGCCTGCACCCGGTGATGAACACCTGGGAGCGCGTCGCCAAGATCTTCGGCTCGATCGGTTTTGACGTGGCCGACGGCCCCGAAATCGAATCCGACTGGATGAACTTCACGGCGCTGAACAACCCGGACAACCATCCGGCGCGTTCGATGCAGGACACGTTCTACATCGATGGTCGCGACAGCGAAGACAAGCTTCTGCTGCTGCGCACGCATACGAGCCCGATGCAGGTGCGCTACGCGCGCATGCATGTCGAGAAATACAAACATCTCGATCGCATTCCGCCCATCAAGGTCATCGCCCCGGGCCGCACTTACCGCGTGGATAGCGACGCCACGCACTCCCCGATGTTCCATCAGGTCGAAGGCCTCTGGATTGCTGACAACATCAGCTTTGCCGACCTGAAGGGCGTCTATACCGACTTCCTGCGCAACTTCTTTGAGCGGGACGACATCCAGGTGCGTTTCCGCCCGTCGTATTTCCCGTTCACCGAGCCGTCGGCCGAAATCGACATGGCGTTCGGCAACGGCAAATGGCTGGAGATTTCCGGTTCCGGCCAGGTGCACCCGACCGTGGTGCGCAATATGGGCCTGGACCCTGAGCGCTACATTGGCTTTGCGTTCGGCTCCGGCCTGGAGCGCCTGACGATGCTGCGCTATGGCATCAACGATCTGCGCCTGTTCTTCGAGGGCGATGTGCGTTTCCTGCGCCAGTTCGCGTAAGCGCTGAGCGCTCGCACTGGTACTTCATCGCCCCGTTAATCGAATTTTCTTTCCTGTCGCGCCATGCAATTTCCGGAATCCTGGCTTCGCAGTTTCGTCAATCCGTCGATCACCACGGATGAACTCTCCCACCGTCTGACGATGGCTGGCCTCGAAGTGGAAGAGGTCAACCCCGTTGCGCCGCCGTTCTCGCAGATCGTTGTCGGCCATGTGGTCGAGGTGAGCAAGCACCCGGACGCCGATCGCCTCAACGTGTGCAAGGTCGATGCGGGCACGGGCGAGCTGCTGCAGATCGTCTGCGGCGCGCCGAACGTATCGGCGGGCATCAAGGTGCCGTGCGCGATGGTCGGCGCCGAGCTGCCACCTGGCGAAGATGGCAAGCCGTTCAAGATTAAGATCGGCAAGCTGCGTGGCGTGGAGAGCTACGGCATGCTGTGTTCGGCGCGCGAGCTGAAACTGTCGGAAGACCACGGCGGCCTGCTGATCCTGCCGGACGACACGCCGGTGGGCGAAGACATCCGCAAGGTGCTCGATCTGGACGACCAGATCTTCATCATCAAACTTACGCCCAACAAGGCGGATTGCCTGTCGATCCACGGCGTGGCACGTGAAGTGTCCGCGCTGACGGGCGCGCCGATCACGATGCCGTCGATGGCCCCCTTGGCGGTGACGCTGGCTGACAAGCTGCCCGTCAAGGTTGAGGCGCCGGACCTGTGTGGTCGTTTTTCGGGCCGCATCATCCGCGGCGTGAACGCGCACGCGAAGACGCCGGCCTGGATGGTCTCGCGCATCGAGCGCGCGGGCATGCGCAGCGTGTCGGCGCTGGTCGATATTTCGAACTACGTGATGCTGGAGCTGGGCCGTCCGTCGCACGTGTTTGATCTGGACAAGATCCACGGTGGCCTGACGGTACGCTGGGGCAAGGCCGGCGAAGCGCTGAAGCTGCTCAACGGCGACACCATCACCGTCGACGAAAAGGTCGGCGTGATCTCGGACGAGCAGGCCATCGAAAGCCTCGCCGGCATCATGGGCGGCGACAAGACGGCTGTCACGCTCGATACGCAGAACATCTACGTCGAGGCCGCATTCTGGTGGCCGGCTGCCATTCAGGGCCGCGCGCGACGTTACAACTTCTCGACCGATGCAGGTCATCGCTTCGAGCGCGGCGTTGATTACGCGACTACTGTTGAACACATCGAACGCATCAGTGCCCTGATCCTGGAAATCTGCGGCGGCCAGGCTGGTCCGATCGACGATCAGATCGTCAATCTGCCCAAGCGTGAGCCGGTGCGCATGCGTGTTGCGCGTGCTGCGCGTGTGCTCGGTATTCCGCTGTCGCACGACGTTGTGGCGGATGTGTTCAAGCGCCTCGGCCTCACGTTCAGCGTGGACGGCGATGTGTTTGTCGTCGAGCCGCCGTCGTATCGCTTCGACCTCGAAATCGAGGAAGACTTGATCGAAGAAGTCGCCCGCATCTACGGTTTCGAGCAGATTCCCGCCAAGCCGCCTGTGGCCGAGAGCGCGATGCGCCCGACCGACGAGGCTCGCCGCACGATGCACGACGTGCGTCATGCCGTGGCCGCGCGCGATTACCACGAGGTCGTCAACTTCGCCTTTGTCGAAAGCGAGTGGGAAGCCGACTTTGCCGGCAACACCAATCCGATTCCGCTGCTGAATCCAATTGCCAGCCAGTACTCGGTGATGCGCAGCACGCTTGTCGGCGGCTTGCTCGACAAGGTGCGCTACAACGTGAACCGCAAGGCTTCGCGCGTGCGTATGTTCGAGGTGGGGCGCGTGTTCCACCGCGATGCGAGTGTCGCCGACGGTGGTCTGTCGATCGCAGGCTACGCACAACCGATGATGGCGGGCGGCATTGCGTATGGTCCGTCCAAGGAAGAGCAGTGGGGCGTGCAGACACGTCCGGTTGATTTCTTCGATGTAAAGGGTGATGTCGAGTCGCTGCTGTGGCCGCTGCAGGCGCGTTTCGAGCGCGCTGAGCATCCCGCGCTGCATCCGGGGCGCTCCGCGCGCGTGGTGCTGAATGGCCGTGCCGTCGGCTGGATCGGTGAACTGCATCCGCGTTGGCTGCAGAAGTACGATCTGGCGACAGCGCCGGTGGTGTGGGAGGTAGAGCTTGACGCCATCACCGCGGTCGGCCTGCCGAAGTATCGTGAAGTGCCGCGTGTGCCGGCCGTGACGCGCGACATCGCGCTGGTCGTGCGCCAGGATGTCGCGGTGCAGGATTTGGTCGACACATTCGAGAAAGCGGCTGTCGGTACCCCGTGGCAGCGTTATCTGCAGGGCGTTGTGCTGTTCGATGAGTTCCGTCCGAAGGCCGCCACGGCTGCCATTGGGGCGCAGGAGAAAAGCCTTGCCTTCAGAATTACGTTGCAAGATACTGACAGCACCCTTCAGGACGACATTGTCGAGGCCGCCACACAGCAATTGATTCGAGCGGCCGGCGATGCATTCGGCGCGCGCCTGCGCGCCTGACGTGTCAGACGTCCGCACTGCGCTAGAGACCGCTCGAACGAACCTCCGCATTCGGATCGAATACGCTAAGCGAATCCTATGAACGATCAACACGCGCCAGCGTTGGCGGCATCCTTGGGCGACTCGCTCGGTTCTTCTTCGGCAGCATTGGCCGACGCACGTGATGCGCGCGGTCAGGATGTGCCGACGCTTACCAAAGCCGAGCTTGCCGAGATGCTGTTCGAGCAGGTCGGCTTGAACAAGCGTGAGTCGAAGGACATGGTCGAGGCGTTTTTCGACGTGATTCGCGAGGCGCTCGAACAGGGCGACAGTGTCAAGCTGTCCGGCTTCGGTAACTTCCAGTTGCGCGACAAGCCGCAGCGTCCGGGCCGAAATCCAAAGACGGGGGAGATCATCCCCATCACCGCGCGTCGCGTCGTCACGTTCCATGCCAGTCAGAAGCTCAAGGCGCTCGTTGAAGAGCGCGTCGAGCCGCTGCCGGTCGATGTCGCGTAATTCTGCTGCGTGATCTCGTTCAGCCGTCTGTTCAATCCGTTTCTTTCGCCAGCCCTGTATGGCCGCCGATAAACACACGGAGCGGGTCAACCTGCCGCCGATTCCTGCCAAACGCTACTTCACCATTGGGGAAGTGAGCGACCTGTGCGCCGTCAAGCCGCACGTGCTGCGCTATTGGGAGCAGGAGTTCACGCAGCTCAAGCCCGTCAAGCGACGCGGCAATCGGCGTTACTACCAGCATCATGAAGTGCTGCTGATCCGGCGTATTCGCGAGCTGCTGTACGAGCAGGGCTTCACGATCAATGGCGCGCGGAACCGGCTGGATGAGTTGCGGCATGGCGTGGCCGCCGCATCGCCGGTCGAGGCCAATGAGCAGGAAATGGAAGTCGCGGCGCCGATCTCCGCCGCTGCGAGTGGTTCGGTTGATGTTCAGAGCTTGCGGCGTGAGCTGTCGGCCGTGTTGGAAGTGCTGCGTACCGATAAGCCATAAGCCATAAGCCAATATTGCAGGCAAGAAGGGCGCAGATAGAAACGAAAAAGCCCGCGTAACGTGATCCGTTACGCGGGCTTTTGTTTTGGTCGGGTCGAGAGGATTTGAACCTTCGATCACCTGCACTCCATGCAGATACGTAATGAGTCACAAATCCTCGCCCGTCAACGGTTTCCGCGACGGGTGTCCAGATCCGCCTCGATGACTGCGACGGCAAGATCGCCTTCCCGCCCAAGGGCGCCACGCTGCGCATCTCGTTCGGCTGGGCGGGCAAAGGCTTGTCGACACGCGGCACCTACGCCGTTGATGAGATTGAACTGAGCGGCCCGCCCGCCACCATCGTGATACGCGGCAAGCCGGCCGACATGCGCGCCACCGCCAAGGCGCAGCGCAACGCCAGCTACACCGGCACCACGCTGGCGGCCATCGTGGCTAGCGTGGCCGCCCGGCACGGCTGGAAGCCGGCCTGCACGATCGAGGCGCAAATCGATCGCGCCGACCAGTTTGGCGAGAGCGATCTGCACTTCATCACCCGGCTTGCGCGCCAGTACGGCGGCACGGCAACGGTCAAGGGCGGCCGGCTGATCGTCGCCCCGCGCGGCGGCGGCAAATCCGCAGAGGGCAAACCGCTCGCGCCGATCGCGCTGCGGCCGGAAGACCTGATGCGCTACCGCCTGACGTTTCCTGACCGCAGCAGCGTCGGCGGTGTCAGAACCCGCGCGCACGATGCCAAGACCGGCCGCAAGGTCGATCTGTACATCCCGAACCCGGACGCGCCAGACGGCGGCCCCGCGCAGGCCACGCACACCGAGCGGCACGTGCACGCCAGCCCGCAGGCCGCCAAGGCTGCCGCCAAAGCCACGCTGCAACACATGAACCGCAGCACCGCCGAAGGTGAGCTCGAAATGATGGGCCGGGCCGATATCAGCGCCGAGAAGACGCTGCGCCTGCAAGGCTTCAAAGCCCAGGCCGATGGCGACTACCTGGCCGAGACGGTCACGCACATCTACGCTAACAAAAGCTGGCTGGTGAACGTGAGCCTCAACGGCGGCAACACCGGCAAGGCCAAGGCGGGGCAGGGCAAAGCCAAGAAGGCGGCCAAGGTGACCAACCTGGTCATTCCTGCGCCGCCAAAGCAATAAGACACACGCGTTCGCTGTTGCGAGCGCTTCCAAACAGCCCGCCACCCGGCGGGCTTTTTTTTCAAGCCATGAACAAAAACACCTTCAGCAAGGCTGCCGCCCTGCCGCCCGCGCTCGCTAATCGCCGGTGGCCGCACATCGAGGCCACGTCCAAGCGCTTCGGTATCTCCACGCCAGCACAGCAGGCGGCGTTTATCGCGCAGATCGGGCACGAGTCCGGTGGCTTCGCGCGCGTAACGGAATCCTTCAACTACGCCGTGGCGGCGCTGCCGGCTATGTTCTCGCGCTTCACACCCGCATTGGCCGTCACCTTGGCTGCGCTGCTGTTGGGCATTGTGTGCGCGCATTACCTCGGCAACGGCGTCATTGGGTGGAGCGGCGTGCCGGTCGGGCTGGTGTCTGACGCCATCAAGTTCATCGCCGGGGTGTTCGGGCTGACCATCGTCGGCCACGCATATGGCGAACTCCCGGCGCTGCGGCGCTTGGTGCACGACTGGCTGCAGCAGGCAGCGCAACGCTGGACAGGAGGCCGCAAGGAATGACGATCACCCAAAACGACGTGCTCACCGCCACCGACATCGTGGCGCTCGTGGCCATCTGCGCGGGTGCGGCTTGGTCTGCGCTCACGCAAGCCATTCCGCACGGGCTGCGCGGTGCGCTGCTGCTGGGCGCCGTCGCTCTGTGCGCGCTCGGCAGCGCTTCCGCAGCGCTGTACGCCACCCCCGACATTGCCACCGTGCAACTGCATTGCGCACTGGCGGTGGCGGGCCTGTGGGTCACTCACATCATCCGACAAGGCAAAGCCAATGAACTTCGCAATCGTCCGGCTCCTGGCAGTGGCAGCGGTGGCTGCAGCAGCCGCGTGGGGCTGGCAAGCCAACCGGTACGAGACGACCATCGCGCAGATGCAACGCGACCACGCCATCGAGCGCCAGGCCGCCGTCGATACCGTCGTGACGGCGCTGCAGGCTGCAATCACAAAGCACCGGCAGCTTACCGACCAGCTCGACGCGCTCGGCCGTACCCATTTCTCGGAGATGCAACGTGCCACCGTTGAAAACACGCGCATGCAGCACGCTCTTGCTGCTGGTGATGTACGGATGTCGGTGCGCGCCCGTTGCCAGCCCGACGCCGGTGCCGGCGCAAGTGAAGATCAGCCCGGCGCCGGCCTGGGCGATGGAGCCGCCGGTCGATGTGAGCTATCTGGAGAGGATGCGGCGGATCTTGTCGATCTCTTCGCCGGGGCTGAGCGGGATGCTGAGAAATTGAGGTATTTTCAGGCGCGCGAGCGTGCGCTTGAGGGTGCTGGTGTTTGTGTCGAGCCCTGACGGGCGTCAGAAAATCGGTTGGGCGCGAACGTCCGCTGTCGGCCTAGGCTGTGTGAAAACACTAGTGCTTCGCCTAGACTGAAGCAACTTGTCAGCACGGGGCGGCCCATGAAGCGATTCATCGAAGGCGAAGATTGACAGCAAGTTACGCTGCTAATCCACACTCCAACAGTTGCCTCATTAAACAGTAATCACCGACTACCGACATGATCTCTTTTCGCGCTCGCCGCCATCAGGTCACCTTCTTGTCCCACGCCGTGGGCGCAGTCCTGATCGCAGCCCTGGCTTCCTGCGGCGGCAATGCGGATGTTCCTGCCGGACCCAACGTGGCCAATACGTACACCATTGGCGGCGCGGTCAGCGGCTTGGCCGGTACCGGGCTGGTGTTGCAGGATAACGGTGGCAACGATCTGACGATTGCGGCCAATGGCGGTTTCAGCTTCACCACTCCGCTCGCCAATGGCGCGAGCTACTCTGTGACGGTCAAGACCCCGCCCGGCGCTCCGGCCCAGACCTGTACCGTCAACAATGGCAACGGCACTGTTGCCGGTGCCAATGTGAACAACGTTGCCGTGGTCTGCGCGACCAATACCTATACCGTCAGCGGCGCGGTTAGCGGCCTGGCCGGTTCTGGGCTGGTGTTGCAGGATAACGGTGGTAACGATCTGGCGATTGCGGCCAACGGCAGTTTCACGTTCACCACGTCGTTGGCCAGCGGCGCGTCCTACGCCGTCACGATCAAGACTCAGCCGTACCAGCCGCTGCAGACCTGTACGGTGACGGGCAACAGCGGCACGGCGATGGCCAATGTGACCAGCGTGGCCGTCACTTGTGGGGCGCCGGTGCCGCGTTTCGCCTATGTGGCGAATAACGGTAGCGTGTCTAATAGTGTCTCGGCCTACGCTGTCAACGCCACCACCGGCGCGCTGACGGCCATCGGCTCAGCCCCCACGGATATCGCCCCCGCCTCGGTCACGGTCGACCCGACCGGCAAGTTCGCCTATGTGGCAAATACCGGTAGCAACACCGTCTCGTCCTACGCCATCGACGCCACCACCGGCGCGTTGGCAGCCATTGGTTCGGTCGGCACGGGTAGCGCCCCCAACTCGGTCACGGTCGACCCGAGCGGCAAGTTCGCCTATGTGGTAAATGCCGGTAACTACAATGTCTCGGCCTACGCCATCGACGCCACCACCGGCGCGCTGACGGCCATTGGTTCGGTCGGCACGGGAGCCAACCCTCACTCGGTCAAGGTCGACCCGAGCGGCAAGTTCGCCTATGTGGCAAATGAGGCTGACAACACTGTCTCGGCCTACGCCATCGACGCCACCACGGGCGCGCTGACGGCCATTGTTTCGGTCGGTACGGGTGCCAACCCCTACTCTGTCACGATCGACCCGAGCGGCAAGTTTGCCTATGTAGCAAATGAGGCTAACAACACTGTCTCAGCCTACGTTATCGACTCCACCACCGGGGCGCTGACGGCCATCGGCTCAGTCCCCACGGGTACCGCCCCCGCCTCGGTTACGGTCGACCCGAGCGGCAAGTTCGCGTATGTGGCGAATTACAATAGCAACTCTGTCTCGGCGTACGCCATCGACGGCACCACCGGCGCGCTGACGGCCATCGGTTCGGTCGGCACGGGAATCCTTCCCTACTCAGTCACGGTCGATCCGAGCGGCAAGTTCGTCTATGTGGCCAATACCGGTAGCAACACTGTCTCGGCCTACGCTATCAACGCCACCACCGGCGCGCTGACGGGCGTTGGGGCGGTCGTCACGGGGAGCATTCCTTACTCGATCGTCGTCACGAGATAATGGCAGGCATTTCAGCCGAGAGTGAGGCACCGCAGCTGCGCAACCTGACGATCGAGCGGCCCAGTCGCGGCTGGGCGGCCGATATCCACGGGCGGCTCAATGGACCCAATGTACGTTGACTACGTGTTGGTGCGCGCGTTTGTCTACGACGGTGCGGGCCATTGCGCAATTGAGTTCTAGGCGGAATCGCGGGGCGATGCCGTTACTTCTTCGTCCGTCCGGTTTGCGGTTCCCACGGAGGTCGCGTCACTGAATGAGATGGGCAGAAGGATCATGGCTTGGTCGCTGCCACCAACCGAACCCTTTGCCTTCGAGGGGGGCAGTGAATCGACGGTCGCCTGCACCGACGCCAACCCGGCCAGCGATGCGAGCCCATCCACACTTGCAACATCCCCGCCTCAATCAAATCCGAAATCTGCACCGACGCCCGCGCAAAGTCAGTCAGCGCGCGGGCGCGTTTGTGCCGATAGCTGCCGGCGGAGATGACGACGGGCTCTTTGGCGTCGTCGTGCTGCAGGACGATGAGCATGCCGGCGTAACCGGCATGAAGAACCACCTGTCGATCTCCGCCTAGGAGCTCACTGGCCTCAACTTACTTGCGCAGAGCGGATCGATCAGCCAGCCCGTCCAGCGAGAATAAAAACGATTTTCATTCGTGGTAAACGCACGTTCTGCGGTTATCGCCAGCATTCGCCAGCTACAGCGATATGCTGTGCAGACCTTGACCTGTCTTCCATCCCCTATGGCATCGAAGCATGAACTGAAGCGTTATCGCGCAAACCTGGCCGATGAACTGCATGGCGCGGCGGTGTACGAGACGCTCGCGCGTGTGGAATCGAACCCTGAAAGGAAGAAGATATTCGGTCGTTTGGCCGCCTCGGAGCGCGAGCATGCGAAAGTATGGTCTGACAAACTTCAGGCAAATCATCAGCGGTTCAGTACCCGGCCCGGCGTGAAAACGCTGCTGATGCAAGGACTCGTTCATCTATTTGGTCCGCGATTCGTCCTTCCCTCACTTGCAGCGGCGGAGTTTGCCGACAGAAACAAATATGCTCGCAATCCGGAAACAGCCAGAATGTCCGAGGACGAGCGCCATCACGCAAGCGTGGTGCAACAGCTGGCAAACGACGGCAGGCCCGAAGCAACGAAAGGCGCGGAGATCGCCATCGCCGAGTCATGGCACCGGGGCGTATCGTCGGGCAATGATTTGCGCGCCGCGATCCTTGGCGCCAACGATGGCCTCGTGTCCAATTTCTGCCTCATCATGGGCGTTGCCGGCGCCGGAGCGCAAAACAAGGCCATCCTGTTGACTGCGCTAGCGGGGATCGTCGCCGGGGCCTGTTCGATGGCGCTCGGCGAGTGGCTGTCGGTAACCAACGCCCGAGAACTTGCGACCATACAGATCGCCAAGGAGGCTGACGAGCTCGAACACACTCCCGAGGCCGAAGAGCATGAACTTCGTCTGATCTATCGCGCGAAGGGTCTGGACCAAGAAGAGGCAGGGCGTGTCGCTGCGCAGATCATGAAGGATAAAGGCAAGGCACTCGATACCTTGACGCGCGAAGAACTCGGCCTTGATCCGGCGGAACTGGGCGGCAATCCATGGTCCGCCGCGGCGGTGTCCTTCTGCCTCTTTTCGGTGGGGGCAATATTCCCTGCGATGCCATTTTTGTGGTCGTCGGGCAGGGTGGCAGTTCTTCAGTGCGTTGCCTTCAGCATTCTCGCCCTTGCAGCCATAGGGTTGTTCACCTCCCTGTTCAACGGCAGAAGCGCCGCGTTCTCTGCTGTTCGACAGGTTGTCATCGGGCTTGTCGCTGCGGCATTCACATTCGGCATCGGGCACCTCTTGGGTGTATCGGTGTCTTGAGGACGGGTGCTGTTTCCCCGGCGTGCACACCGCCGGGAAGAGCGGAGTAAAGGTCTTCTAGAGACAACTGGGGCGACCCTGGTGATGTAGCGCCGTATCGCCCTGGCAGGAATGAGTGGCGGTCAGCCGGCCGCCCGTCCTACCCATGCGCCATAAGCGCCATGGCCGCGCGGGCCAGAAGTCCGCTGCGTGTTTCATGCCGTTTCTCGGCAAACCGATCCAGCTTTCTGAGCACGAAGCGGGGGAGTGACACGTTGATACGCTCCGGGGTACGGTCAAGCTCCTCGTCGTCGATTTCAACGAACGCCCAGATGGCACCGGCGTACTCGTCTTGCCTGGTCAGGTCTTCAATTGTCGAGCAGGTTAACGCAGCGCGTACGGCAGGAAGTACAGCCCGACGATTCCTGCAGTGGCGATAGAAAAGACCAAGCCCCACTTCGTCAATGACCAACGTTTCCAAGCGATGGCATTGAGCACAGTAAAGAGCATCGCCGGTCCAACGATGTAGAAGATCAGCGAAGGAAGAACCCACCATGGAACCGGACACTTGTCGATTTCGTAGCATTCGCTAGACGCCTTGTTCGACAATGGCCAGCCTATACGGCTGATAACGTAGAGGCAGGTCCAAGCCAGCAGCGCACCATAGAGCAAGCCTGTCAAGCCAATGGCTGCACGCTTCATTTAACTTCCCGGAAGAGGATGGTCTTTGAGTTGCGCAAATCGGAGTAGGGATGCTGCGCCAGTGAACCGTTCAGTGCCCAGCGGGCACGTGAAACCCGTGCTCATTCTGCGGGCTAGGGCATGGCATTTGATAACTGCCCCCGACGGCTTCAACTTCCACGATGCCTGTCCAAGGGAGCGGTCTGGCGACGTGCTTGTCAGATTCAGCGTAGAGGATGTGTGAGGGAACCCCGAATGCCTTCAGCTCGCTCACGACCTCGTCTGCCCGCTTCTTGGCGAGCGCTGCACGGGCAGGGGCGTTCGCCGCTTCCGTCGCATCGACATGAGACGACACTCCTACGCCTTCCAGCGGACACCACTTCTCTTTGATCATCTCAAGCAGGCGAACAAGCTTGACCCGTTCGGCCGTCGTCAATTGAGCAGAGCCTGGTGCGAAAGATAGGTCGACCCCGTTGGTGAGCTTTTCGAAGGCGAGCGAGCCTGCGGGCACGCTCAATGCCGCAATGAGGATCAGGAATGTGACGGGTGTTCTCATAGTATTGGCCGCCACGACGGGCCGTATAGCCTGCACGCTAGGTCCTTGAACCGTCTAACTTCAGTCGGTGCGCAAGTGTTCAAGAACGAATGCAACCCGCCGTTCCACCGTTACTTTGGGAAGCACGCATGTTCTGTAGCCCTCCTTTACATAGGGCAGCACGGTCGGCTCGAACGAGCGTGCGGCGCGCTCAAACGGCGCGCGCCGCCATTGATCGCAAACGTAAATCTCGGGCCAAGGCTCTGCCACGAACACGGTAGCTGCATAACGCCGCGCTTTCGATTCCTCAATGAACTCGGGGTTGATGTCGAGGTTGAGTAGTTCCATGTGACCGAAGCATTCGGGAATGCCACGATCAAAAAACACAGGTTGAGGGAGGGATTTTGCCGCCTCGTACGCCTTGATGTTTCGCGCTACAACCGCGTTCATGAATGCCTGCAGGTTGGTGCCAGGAAGCAGCGTTCCCCCACATTTTTCCTGTTCGTGAACGATTGAAAGCGCGGCCTCGGGCATGACTGAAAAGCCTCGTTCGCTGAGCGCGTTCAAAAGAGTCGACTTACCGGCGCCTGAAGCACCGGTAATGACATAGAACTTTTCGCAACCCATCAACGGATCATCCTTTGGTCTTTTGCTGTGGTTGCGCGTACGAGGCAACCTCGTGAGAGTAAGCCAATTCCGGACGGGTATCGAGGATGGCGATGCGCTCCAAGGTGTCGAAGGGGGGGCAAGACGCGTTGCGGTGCGTGTAATAGGGCCGCAGCTTGTCCTCAAGAATCGCGTCTACCGCATCGAGGCTGCGAGCTTCGGGATTCAGCCACGCATCAATGTTCTCCGGCTTGATCGGAATCGGGCAGCGGTCGTGCCCGGCCTCGGCAATCTCAGGCGGCGGATCGTCGGTGATGATGGCGAACGACAGCAGATCCTTCTCGCCCGGCTTGGTCGCGCGCCAGTGTGACCACACGCAGGCGACGAGCAGGGTCTGTGGCGGGTCGGGTCGGAATTCGAGCACGACGTTTTTGCCGTCTGGCCCGGTTACGTTCTCATAGAAGGCGTCGACCAGGACAAGACCGTGCGTGTGGCCGTATTGGCCTTTCCAGAAGCCGCGTAGGTTGTCGCGGCGGGCGTTGTAGGTGCCGGGATACTGCTCGTCGTAGAAGGCCGGTTTGCCGGCGGGGCGGCACTGATGTGCGTACCCGTGCCACTCGTACGAGCGCGAGGTGAGCGTGGAATAGGGAGTCTGCGGCACGGGGCGTCGGATCAGCGCACTCGAATATTGGACACTGTCAAATATTCGGCCCCAACCGCGCTGCGCGGAGAAATAGAAAAGCCAGTGTAACCGCTTGATTACACTGGCTTTTGTTTGGTCGGGGCGAGAGGATTTGAACCTCCGACCACCTGCACCCCATGCAGGTACGCTACCAGGCTGCGCTACGCCCCGAAGCCTGAAAGTATAACAGAGGCGTAGCACCGATGACTAGTAGTTCGCTCGCAGTTCGATCAAGCCACGTGTGGCCATGTTGCGCCGGGCGGCGGCAAAGAAAATCCTTGCGCTAGAGTGCGCTCTAGTATCTGTAATCAGAGCGTTCACACTAGGAGACTCCCATGAACGCGCTCGAGAACAAGCAGATCGTGCAAGCCGCTTTTGCCGAACTGGCTGTGAGCAACGCCAAGCCATTCGTTGATCTCATGGCGGATGATTTCTGCTGGGTTTGCACTGGTACGACGCAGTGGTCTCGTCGCTATGCAGGCAAGCAGACGGTGCTGGGCGAACTGTTCGCTCCGCTGCGTGCGAAGCTCGGCCGCATCACGACCGTTGCCAACCGCTTTACTGCCGATGGCGATACCGTGGTCGTAGAAGCGCAAGGCCGTAACACGACGCGCGATGGCGTTGCCTATAACAATCAGTACTGCTTCGTCATCCACATGCAGGAGGGCAAGATGCGCGAACTGATCGAGTACTTCGACACCGATCTCGTCAACCGGGTGCTTGGCGATCCGGCGGCTGTCTCCACTGAGTCCCATGGCTGAGCGCGATCCGGCTCGCTTGCTGATCGGTGCCTTGGCTGAACGCACGGGCCGCAGCATTCATACGATTCGCTGGTACGAGGCCCAGGGGCTGATTCCCGGCGTTGCGCGCGATGCGACGGGCCGACGTGTTTATACCGAGCAGCACGTCAACTGGCTTGAGTTGATGGAGCGCCTGCGCAATACGGGAATGTCGGTCGCACAGATGCGCGAATACACAGCGCTAGTGTGTGAGGGCCGCAGCACCTTGAAGGCTCGACATGCGTTGCTGATTGCACATCGCGCGCAGGTGACGCAGATGATCGCCGAGTGGACGCGCTCGCTCGCGCTGATCGACGGCAAGATCGATTTCTACGGCGAATGGGTGGCCACGGGAACGCGGCCGGTACGCGAGCCTAGGCTGTCGCAAAGCATCGCGAGAACGAGCACGCGTCGCAAGCCGGAGCGCTAGCGATGGCTGCGACGTTGGCGGATGATCAACCCTGCGCGCGCCGATACCGCGCCGGCGTCATTCCCAGTTGCTGCTTGAACGCCTTGCCGAATGCCGCCTCGGATTGATAGCCGACGCGCGCTCCGATTTCTCCTGCACTGAGCCGCGTATGGACCAACGCGTCGCATGCCAGCGTCATGCGCACGCGCGTGAGAAAGTCCCACACCGTCATGTCGGCGCGCGCCTTGAAGTGCCGCGCGTAGGTGGCGCGTGACATCGCCGCCAGATCGGCGAGGGTGTCGATGGTCCACGCACGCTCCGGCGCGCTGAGCATGGCTTGTACGGAGGGGCCGAGGCGCGCGTCTGACAGCAACGTGAGCGTGCCGGGGCTCGCGTTTTCCTGCTGGCCGTACACGCGCAGTGCCATTGTCAGCAATGCTTGGCTCAACGAGGTAACGATCGCCAGCGCGCCGGGCGCGCGGGTTTCGGCTTCGTCGCGCATCAGCCCAATGAGTGCCTGCAGTGCCGGATACGACGCGCTATCGCTCAATGACACGTGCAGCGGATCGGGCAGCGTACGCACGAGCAGCGTGGTCGAACCGTGCTCGTGAACGAAGCGGCCGCAAAGCAGATCGACGTCGGCGGCCCCCCGGCCGGTTTGGCGCAGCGGCAGCATGCCGTCATGCGAGTTGCGGGGTTTCCGGGTGGGTGCGTCGGCAGCGCTGAGGTCGTGAATGGTGTGTGCCTCGCCACGCGGGAACAGGATGAAATCGCCTTCGCGCAGCGTGAGCGTGCGGCCGCCAGTGTCGATCAGGCAACTGCCCGACAGCGCCAGATGGAACAGCACTTGGCCATTCGGCTCCGGATCGTGTGGGATCGAGAACGGCCCTTGGAACAGGCACCGCAAATCGAGGCTGGCCTGCGGCCGGGTGAGTTGAATGAATTGGCTGAGCGCATCCATTGAGACGATTTCGATAGAAATTGCGTTTATCAAGTATTCAACGGATCGCGCGTCAAGACAATACTCTTCCCAACGGCGCGGCATCGGGCCAGCGCCACACCGCAGGAGCACATCATGCTGAACTGGGTCGAGTATCGGAAGGAATTGCTGGGTCGCATTGGCGAGATCGGTCAGATCACGCCGGATACGGTCAAGGGCTACAAGACGCTGTCGGCTGCGACAACAGGCAGCCTGGACGCGAAGACGCGCGAACTGATCGCGCTGGCCGTGGCAGTGACCGCGCGTTGCGATGGCTGTATCACCGTGCACACTGCCGAGGCGCTCAAGCATGGCGCAACGCATGAGGAGATTGCCGACGCGCTGAGCGTGGCGATTTCGCTCAATGCCGGGGCGGCGTTGGTGTACTCGGCGCGCGTGATGGACGCGGTTCAGGCCTACGAGAAGCTCTGACCGCGTTAGTTAGCGGGCGATCCGCAGGCGGCAGGTTGCCTGTCGGGTCCCGCCGGAGGCGAGCAGGTGCAGGCCTTCGCCGTGGTGGATCGCATTCGGCAGGCCCATCCATGGTTCGACGCAGTAAAAGTCCGACGTGGCGTTTTCTGTCCAGGTGGTGATGGCGTGCCAGGGCACCGGCGCGCCGTCCACCTCGAAACGAATACGCCGCCCGAGCGGCGCTTCTGTATGCGGCGGAATGACCAGCGTGGCCGGCCCGGCGTCATCGAGTAGGTGATAGCGGTCTTGCAGGGCCGGGTCGTTGAGCTGGTAGGTCCTGCGCCCCGGCTCGGGTCTGGCGAGACTGCCATCGGGCAGTTGGCGCGATAGCCGCGCCGGCGGCATCGACAGCTCGGTTGCGCCACGCAGTGCATGCGGTAGCGCCAAGTAGAAATGATGGCCCGCGTAGAAAGGCATCGGCGCATGCGCGTCGCCTTCGTCCAGATGCTTCACGGAGAAGCTCGCCTCCAACCCGTCGTCAATCAGCCGGTACGTCACGCGAAATTCGAAGGCGAACGGATAGCCTTGGCGCGTTTGAGGGCTGTCGCGCAGCAGCATGACGATGTGCGCGTCGCTTGCGTCTTCCACCTCGAACGGCAGGTCGCGAGCAAAGCCGTGTTGCGGTAGCGCGTGAAGTTGTCCGCGCGCGTCGCGCCAGCGACCGACTTCGCCATCGACAAAATGCCGGCCGATGAAGGGAAACAGCAGCGGATTGCCGCCGCGCACTTTGGCCGGATTGGACCAATCGGCCGGTTCGGGCCAGAAGAGGATGTCTTCGCCGCGATGGCGCCAGCGCACCAACCGGCCGCCGGCTTCCGGCGCGAGCAGCAGCATGGAGCCATCGGCGCGCGTGTCGCCGATGCGGATGAGCGTGCGATCCTGAAAGCGGGCGGTGGGCAGGTCGTGCATGGGTTGGGCGGAGTGACTTGTTGGCATGCGAATCGCATACTAGATTGTCAATGCGTTTTGCCCGGAGGGAAACCATGTCCGTCAATTGCGTGCTGCCCGCACATACCGTTCCCCCACCCGACGAGCCTTCGCCGCCGGGAATTCCCCCCGATCTGCCATCGCCCGATGAACCCCCGCCGCCGGTCGAACCACCGGAGCTGTCGCGGAAGTAATCTGCTGTTACCAATCGTCACAGCTTTGCGTGAAGCGGTTCGTAAGATAGCGCCAGTTCTCGCGCGACTGCGCGTTCCACAACGACAATACGAGCCCAATCATGTCGATTCTTCCGCGTCTGACCCTGTGCGCAGTGCTGGCGGCCTCCGTGGCCGGTTGTGTCGTGGCGCCACCGCAGCCAACGCGCACGGTGGTGGTGCGTGAGCCGGTTCCCGTTGCGGCGCCCGTGGACCCGCGCGCACGCTTTGACCAAATCCAGGGCCGCCTCGCGGAAGAATTCCACCGTATCGACGTTCGCCAATCGCAGGGCTACATCGATCCGTACCGTGCTGACGGCCTGCGCGACCGCCTGCGTCGCATCCGCCAGGAAGCCAACGACATGGCCAGCCAGCATCGCGGTGGCTTGTCCGGCGATGAGCAGCACGCCTTGAACGACGAACTCGGCGCCGTGGCGCACGATATCGGCCGCTAATCCGCTTTCTTTCGGTACCCTCGTTCGCCGATGTTGCGTTGCAATATCGGCGAAATGCATTGTTGCGCGGCGTTGCGTGCGCAGCCGGCGGAAGCTGATACGCTTGCGTTCCTCCTGAACGAGCAAGCCCGACACCGACGCGGCTTCCAGCGGCCGGTTCTGGCCTTGTGCCGTGCGAAAGATCATCCACTGCGACTGCGATTGTTTTTACGCTGCCATCGAAATGCGCGACGATCCGCGCCTGGTTGGCAAGCCGCTGGCCGTCGGTGGGCGGCCGGAGCGGCGCGGCGTGGTCGCAACCTGCAATTACGAGGCGCGCAAGTTCGGCATCCATTCGGCGATGCCCATGGCGCAGGCCGTCAAGCGCTGTCCGGACTTGCTGATCGTGCCGCCGTCCATGGAAAAGTACCGCCAGGTCGCGCGCCAGATCTTTGCCATCTATCGCAGCTACACGCCCTTGGTGGAGCCGCTCTCGCTGGACGAGGCTTACCTGGACGTGACCGAGAGTCCGATGCTTGCGGGCAGTGGCACGCGCATCGCTGAAGACATTCGCCGCCGCGTGCGCGAAGAAGTCGGCATTACTGTGTCGGCCGGCGTGGCGCCCAACAAGTTCATCGCCAAGATCGCCAGTGACTGGAACAAGCCCGACGGCTTGTTCGTCGTGCGGCCGGAGCAGATTGACGCGTTTGTGGCGGAGCTGCCCGTCGATCGCCTGTTCGGCGTGGGCAAGGTGACCGCTGCCAAGCTGCGCCGCCTCGGTGCGGAAACCTGCGGTGATTTACGCGGCTGGGGCACCGACCGCTTGCAGCAGCATTTCGGCGTGTTTGGTTTCCGGCTCCACGACCTTTGCCGCGGCATTGATCATCGGCAGGTGCAACCCTCGCAGATCCGCAAGTCGGTCAGTGTGGAAGAGACCTACGCCACCGATCTGCGCACGCTCGATGACTGCCAGCGCGAGTTGCTCATCCTCGTCGAGCAGCTTGCCGCCCGCGTCGAGCGGGCCCGCGCAGGCAACATGATCCACAAAACCTACGTCAAGCTGCGTTTCGCCGATTTTCGTGGCACGACGGTGGAGTGCATCTCGCCGCAGGTGTCCTTGCCGGTGTTTTCCAAGCTGCTGGTGCAGGGGTTTGAGCGCCGCGGCATCCCAGTGCGATTGCTCGGCGTGGGAGTGCGGCTGTATGAGTCGGATGCGCATGCGCGCCAGCAACCGCTGTTTGCAGAAGACTCCGCCGCCGAGTGAGATCGGGCTCGACCCGGCGATCGGGTACGAATTGACCTATTTTCCTGTCTGTATGAGCCGGCGATAGAAGGGCGGAATGTCGCCTGCGGGTAAAATGCCCGCTTTTTTGCATAATCCGCCGCCGCGCACCACACGTGCGCGACAGTGCATGCCGTCACATTCGGCAGCACGCAGACAGGAGACGCAGTCAATGAGTTTGTTTCGTACCAAAAACGTGGATCACATGATCCGCACGGGCCACAGCAATACCGGCTTGAAAAAAGTCCTCGGGCCCCTCGACCTGACCTTCCTGGGCGTTGGCGCCATCATCGGTACCGGCATCTTCGTTTTGACCGGCACCGGCGCGCTGACGGCTGGGCCGGCGCTAACGTTGTCCTTCGTATTCGCCGCGCTTGCCTGCGGGTTTGCCGCGCTGTGCTACGCCGAATTCGCCTCGACCATTCCCGTGTCGGGCTCCATCTATACGTATGCCTACGCCACGATGGGCGAGCTGGTCGCCTGGATCATCGGCTGGGATCTGATGCTCGAATATGGCTTGGCCACATCCGCTGTTTCTGTGGGTTGGTCGGGCTATTTCCAATCGCTGCTGTCGGGCTTCGGCCTCCATCTGCCTGTGGCGCTCACCGCTGCGCCGGGCGCGATTCCGGGCGTGCAGACGCTGTTCAACCTGCCGGCGCTGGTGATCATGCTGCTGATCACGACGCTGCTGTCGTTTGGCATTCGCGAGTCGGCGCGTGCCAACAACATCATGGTCGCGATCAAGGTGACGGTGGTGCTGCTGTTCATCTTCGTGGGTGTGCGCCATGTGCAGCCTGCCAACTGGCAGCCGTTCATGCCGTTCGGCATGGAAGGCGTGTTCGGCGCTGCGGCCATCGTGTTCTTCGCTTTCATCGGTTTCGATGCGGTCACCTCGGCGGCCGAAGAGGTGCGCAACCCCAAACGCGACTTGCCGATTGGCATCATCGGTTCGCTGGCGGTCTGCACGATTCTCTATGTGCTGGTCGCGGCAATCATGACTGGCATCGTGCCGTTCGCGAAGTTTGCGGGCGTGGATCACCCCGTGTCGCTGGCGTTGCAGATGGCCGGTGAAGGCTGGGTGGCGGGCTTTGTCGATCTGGGTGCCATCATCGGCATGACGACCGTGATTCTGGTGATGGCGTATGGTCAGACCCGCATCATCTTCGCCATGTCGCGCGACGGGCTGCTGCCCAAGCGTCTGTCGCACATTCATCCGCGTTATGCGACGCCGTTCCTGAACACCTGGGTGGTTGGCATCGTTTTCGCGGTGATTGCTGCGTTCGTCCCGCTGAATGTGCTGGCGGAGCTGATCAACATCGGTACGCTGGCGGCGTTCTCGCTGATTGCCGTTGCCGTGCTGGTGCTGCGCCGTACGCGACCGGACCTGCATCGCGGCTTCCGTTGCCCTGGCGTGCCGGTGGTGCCGCTGCTGGCCATCGGCATGTGCCTGTTCCTGATGAGCCATCTGCAGGCCGTGACCTGGATCGCCTTTGTGGTGTGGGTCGCGATCGGTTTGCTGGTGTACTTCGGATATGCACGTCGTCGTTCGCTGCTGCACACGTCGGAACATGGCGCTGCGCCAGTTTCCGAAACGGTCCACTGATCAGAACGCGCGTCCATTCCCTGACGACATGGCTGCCACGCGGCCAAACACTGCCGTTCAGGTCGCCGGCTGGGTGTTTTTTCCCCAGTCGGTGCGCAACTATTACAACGCCGATGTATTGCGTTCAACCGCCGCTCTTTTTGGGCGATGGTTCCAGCGCATCCGGCGTTGACATCAACGTGTCGCAAACCATGTGGTTGCGTGAGCAGGCACCGTTTGGCTGCACGTCCGGCACGCGCCTTGCATGTGGCTTTCGCTTTGCTCAAACGAGCAAGTGCACGACCCTGACAAAAAAGCATAGCTCCGACGATGGGCGCGCGAAGCCTGATGCCGCCTAGGATGGAGGCCTCAAGCCACCCTTCAATGGCTGCGATGCTGCATATGACGCTCGCACGTGCATCGCAAGCTGTGGTTAAAATGATCTGTGCAGCCAGACCAATGTCTGACGAAACCTTGCCGGCCCCCCCGCAAAGTTTCCACGCAACAGCGTGTGCGTTGTTGTCCATTGCAATCGGAGGGCTTTGACGATGGAAATCAAGTTCGAAAAGAAAGAGGCGTACGACATCAACAACGAAGGCCTGCTGTTCGACGCACTGGTCGACGGTGAAAAGGTGACTTGCGTGGCAACGCGCGAGGCGCTTTGGGAAGGGCTGGAAGGTGATCAGGTGTTGTCGCTTCAGGCAGCCTTCGAGGCTGGACAAGAGCGGATCCAGGATGCCGCCCGCGTGCTTATTGCAGACTGCGTGCAGCGATCTCATGGATTAGATGACTTGCCGCAACCGATCGTGGTCAAGCGCGCGCATATTGCGGTGATCTGAGTCTGATCGATTGCCTGCGCAGACATCGGCGTGCCCGATGCTCTGCATGGCGGACACATCGTCCGCCGCCTGAAAAGCCGGTCCGCGTGGCCGGCTTTTTCATTGCGCCGCAGTTTCCCCGACTTGACATGGCTGCAATCCGATCAGATGATTAACATGTTAATTACATGAGGAGGCAGGAGACGCCATGCTGCGAGGCAGACTCGTATCGCCGGAAGGTCAAGTCGTGGAGAAGGTGTTCGCATCCGCCGCAGAGCCCGAGGGTTCCCTGCGTTGGCTGCCGCCGGTCGAAGGTACCGTCGTTGGCGCGTTGCTGAACTACCGCAGCGAACTTGATGCGCTTGGCGATGTGCTATCTGCGCCGCCTTACCAAGCGCCTCCTAAGGCGCCCATCCTGTATCTCAAGCCGGCAAACACGCGCATTGGCCATGGCCGCGATGTGGTGCTGCCGGCAGACGTCGATGGCGTTTGGGCCGGTGCTTGCCTGGGCGTGGTGATCAGTCGCACTGCCACGCGAGTGCGCGCGCTGCACGCCGCGGATTTCATCGCCGGCTACACGATCGTCAACGACCTGACCGTGCCGCATGCGAGCTACTACCGCCCGGCGATTCGCCACAAGTGTCGCGACGGTTTTTGCCCGATGGGACCATGGATGATCGACCGCGAAGATGTGCCCGACGCTGATGCACTTGATATCACCGTGCGCGTCAACGGTGAGATCAGACAGCGTGCAAACACGTCGACGCTTGTGCGGCCCGTCGCACAACTGCTCGCCGACGTGACGGCATTCATGACGCTTGAAGCAGGCGATGTGCTGCTCGTTGGCATGCCCGAGAGTCCGCCGCTGGCGCGCGCAGGTGATCGCATCGATATCGACATCGCCCACGTGGGCACACTGACGACCACGTTGATCCGCCAATCGGAGGTTTCGCGATGAAACACGCGCGTATTGCCTATGACGGCGCGATCCATCACGCCACCGCCATGCCCGGTGACGACACGCGTCTGCGATTGGCCGACGGCCGCGTCCTGCATGAAAGCGAAGTCGTATGGCTGCCGCCGGTGGAACCCCGCACGGTCTTCGCGCTGGGCCTGAACTACGCCGACCACGCCAAGGAGCTGGCCTTCAAAGCACCCGAGGAGCCGCTCGCATTCCTAAAAGGGCCGAATACGCTGATTGGCCATCGCGCCCATACCGTGCGCCCAGCTGGCGTTGCGTTCATGCACTACGAATGCGAGCTGGTTGTGGTCATCGGCAAGACCGCGCGTAATGTGCCGCGCGAGCACGCTTATGACTATGTGGCTGGATATACGGTGGCCAACGATTACGCCATCCGCGACTACCTCGAGAACTACTACCGTCCGAACCTGCGCGTGAAAAGCCGCGACACCTGCACGCCCATCGGGCCGTGGCTGGTTGACCGAGATGACGTGCCCGACCCGATGAACCTCGCGTTGCGCACCATCGTCAACGGCCGCGTCACGCAGGAGGGCAACACACGCGACATGATCTTCGACGTTCCGGCGCTGATAGTGTGGTTCTCCAGCTTCATGACGCTCAGCCCCGGCGACATGATCCTGACAGGCACGCCCGAGGGCTTGGCCGACACGCAACCCGGCGACGAGGTCATTACCGAAATTGAAGGCATCGGCAGGCTGGTGAGCACCATCGTTGCCGAAGAACCGAACAAGGAGCCCGCATGAGCCTCGTCAACATGGACCCTGTCAAGCATTGGATCGATGGCCGGCAGGTCGACAGCGTCGAGCGTTTCATTACGACCAACCCGGCGACGGGCGAGGCCATCGCTGAGGTGGCGTCGGGCGGTGAAGCGGAGATCAACGCGGCGGTAGCGGCAGCCAAGGCAGCATTCCCGGCCTGGGCCAACACGCCAGCCAAGCAGCGCGCCAAGCTGATGCGCCGTTTGGGCGAGCTGATCGAGCAGAATGTGCCGCACCTGGCCGCGCTGGAAACGATGGACACCGGCCTGCCGATCGCGCAGACGAGCAAGCAGCTCATTCCGCGTGCTTCCGAGAACTTCCATTTCTTCGCCGAGGTGTGCACGCAGGTCAACGGCCGCACGTATCCGGTGGACGATCAGATGCTGAATTACACGCTGTATCAGCCGGTGGGCGTGTGCGCGTTGATCTCGCCTTGGAACGTGCCGTTCATGACGGCCACCTGGAAGGTCGCACCGTGTCTGGCGCTGGGCAATACGGCCGTGCTGAAGATGTCGGAACTGTCGCCGCTGACAGCGGATCAACTCGGCCGCCTGGCGCTGGAAGCCGGTATTCCGGCGGGCGTGCTGAACGTGGTGCAAGGCTATGGCGCCACGGCCGGCGATGCGCTGGTGCGCCATCCGGATGTGCGGGTGGTGTCGTTCACCGGCGGCACGACCACCGGCAAGCGGATCATGGAACGTGCCGGCCTGAAGAAATTCTCGATGGAGCTGGGCGGCAAATCGCCCGTGCTCGTCTTCGATGATGCGGACCTGGATCGCGCGCTGGATGCGTCGCTATTCACCATCTTCTCGATCAACGGCGAGCGCTGCACGGCCGGTTCGCGCATCTTCGTGCAAGAAAGCGTCTACGACGATTTTGTGCACAAGTTTGCCGAGCGTGCCAAACGGCTTGTGGTGGGCGATCCGGCGGACGAGAAGACCAATGTCGGCTCGATGATCACGCGCGCTCATTGGGAGAAGGTCACGGGCTACATCCGCTTGGGCGAACAGGAAGGCGCGAAGATTCTGGCCGGCGGTGCGGAAAAGCCCGCGGGCCTGCCCGACCACCTCAAGAACGGCAACTTCGTCGCGCCCACGGTGCTGGCTAACGTCGACAACCGCATGCGAGTTGCGCAGGAAGAAATCTTTGGCCCTGTGGCCTGCCTGATCCCATTCAAGGATGAAGCCGATGGCCTGAAACTCGCCAATGACGTGGAATATGGCCTGGCTTCGTACATCTGGACGCAGGATGTGGGCAAGGTGCACCGTGTGGCGCGCGGTATCGAGGCCGGCATGGTATTCGTCAACAGCCAGAATGTGCGCGACCTGCGCCAGCCTTTTGGGGGTGTAAAAGCATCCGGCACCGGGCGCGAGGGCGGCGAGTACAGTCTGGAGGTGTTTGCCGAGATCAAGAACGTCTGTGTCTCGATGGGCAGCCACCACATTCCGCGCTGGGGCGTTTGACGCACCGCCGGAGACACCACAACAAAGGCGGAAGGAGACACCATGGGCAAGCTGGCCTTGGCCGCGAAGATCACCCACGTGCCGTCGATGTACCTGTCGGAGCTGCCGGGCAAGCATCATGGCTGCCGCGAGGCGGCCATCGAGGGCCACCGCATCATCGGACAGCGTTGCCGCGATCTGGGCGTGGACACCATCGTCGTGTCCGACGTGCACTGGCTGGTCAACGCCGGCTACCACGTCAATTGCAATGCGCGCTTCGAAGGCGTCTACACGAGCAATGAGCTGCCGCATTTCATCAAGGACATGCGGTACGCGTATCCGGGCAACCCGGCGCTTGGTCGATTGATTGCGGAGACGGCATCGGCGCGCGGTGTGTTCACGCGTGCGCACGAAATCGACAGCCTTGAGCTCGAGTACGGCACGCTGGTGCCGATGCGGTACATGAACAGCGACCAGCACTTCAAGGTCGTGTCGATCGCGGGCTGGTGCGCGTGGCACAAACTGGAAGAAAGCCGCCGCTTTGGCGCCGCGCTGCTTGAAGCCATCGAGGCCAGCGACAGCAACGTCGCATTTCTCGCCAGCGGATCGCTCTCGCACCGTTTCAACGACAACGGAAGCCCCGAAGAATCCATCCATCAGATCAGCCGCGAGTTCTTCAGGCAGGTCGATCTGCGCGTGGTCGAGCTATGGAAGCAGGGCGACTGGAAGACCTTCTGCGCGATGCTGCCCGAATACGCCTCGCTGTGCGAGGGCGAGGGCGGCATGCACGACACGGCCATGTTGCTCGGTCTGCTTGGCTGGGACGCCTATGACAAGGGCGTCGAGGTCGTCACCGAGTATTTCCCCAGTTCCGGCACCGGGCAGATCAACGCGATCTTTCCGCTGCCCACGCGTGGTCAAACTGGAGTGTGAGGAGGTCGCCATGCCACATGTGATCGTCGAATACACCGATAACCTGGGCGACGACGCCCGCATTCCGGAATTGCTGCAGGCGATAAACGAGACGCTGATTGCGCAGAACGGCGTATTTCCCACTGGCGGTATCCGCTCGCGCGCCATCAAGCTGACCGACTACCGCGTGGCGGACGGGAAGGAGGACGATGCTTTCGTCCACGTCACGCTCAAAATCGGAGCGGGCCGCACGCCCGACGTCAAGAAGGCTGCGTGCGATGCGCTGTTCGAGGCCATCAAGACACATTTTGCGCAGGCCTTTGCGCGCCGCTATCTGGCGCTGTCGATGGAATTGACCGAATTCGACGAGGGCGGCAGCTATAAGCACAACAACATTCACGCGCGTTTTCGCAAGGCTTGACCCATGCTCGACACCAAGACCATCCAGACGATCGCGCGCCGCTTGCACCAGGCCGAGATCGACCGTAAGCAGATTCGCCAGGTTTCGCTTGAGTACCCCGACATCACCATCGATGACGCCTACGCCATCCAGCGCGAATGGGTCGCGATGAAGCAGGCAGAGGGGCGGCGGCTGAAGGGCCACAAGATCGGATTGACGTCACGCGCGATGCAGCAGTCTTCACAGATCGACGAGCCGGACTATGGCGCGCTGCTCGACGACATGTTCTTCGCCGAGGGTGGCGAGATCCCCGCCAGCCGCTTTATCGTGCCGCGTGTGGAAGTGGAACTCGCCTTCGTGCTCGGCAAGCGGCTGGAGGGGCCTGGGGTGACGCTGTTCGATGTGTACGACGCGGTGGACCACGTGATACCGGCGCTGGAGATCATCGACGCGCGCTCGCAATCGATCGATCCAGACAGCGGGCGCCCGCGCAAAGTGTTCGACACGATTGCCGACAACGCGGCCAATGCCGGGGTTGTGATGGGCGGCCGGCCCATCCGCATGCGCGACGTGGATCTGCGCTGGGTCAGCGCCATCTTTTCACGCAACGCGGTCATCGAAGAGACAGGCGTGGCAGCCGGCGTGCTGAACCACCCGGCCAACGGTGTCGTCTGGCTGGCCAACAAGCTTGCGCCGCACGGCGTGGCGCTGGAACCGGGGCAGGTGATCCTTGGCGGTTCGTTCACACGGCCGGTGCCCGCGCGGCCCGGTGATACATTCCATTGCGACTACGGTCCGCTTGGCAGCATCGCCTGCCATTTTGTCTGACCGTCTAACCGTCTAACGCTCAAAGGATGTCCTCGCGATGCAGCTCCCGGTGAACAACTTCAAGCGTGCGCTGGCCGAACGCCGGCCGCAGATTGGTCTGTGGCTCGCAATGACGCATCCGTACCCAGCGGAGATCGTCGCTGGTGCCGGTTTCGACTGGCTGCTGATCGACAACGAGCATGCGCCGAATCAACTGCAATCGACACTCGCGCAATTGCAGGCGGTTGCGCCGTATGCATCGCATCCCATCGTGCGGCCTGCCTGGAACGATCCGGTCGAGATCAAGCGCCTGCTGGATATTGGCGCGCAGACCCTGCTCGTGCCAATGGTTCAGAACGCCGACGAGGCGCGTGCCGCCGTTGAAGCGATGCGCTATCCCCCGAACGGTATTCGTGGCGTTGGCAGCGCGCTGGCCCGCGCATCGCGCTGGAACCGCGTAGACGATTACCTCCACCAGGCCGATACGCAGATGTGCACGCTGATTCAGGTCGAAACCGCAGAGAGCCTGGAGCATCTCGATGCGATTCTTGCCGTGCAAGGCGTCGACGGCGTCTTCATTGGCCCTGGCGATCTCGCGGCATCCATGGGGCACCTGGGCGCACCGGGGCATCCAGAAGTCCGCAAGACGATCGAAGGCGCAATTCAACGCATCGTTGCGTCCGGAAAGGCGGCGGGCATTCTGTCAGCGGATCAGGCGCAGGCGAAGCATTACCTGTCGCTCGGAGCGACCTTCGTTGCGGTCGGGACGGATGTCACGCTGCTGGCGCGCAGCGCCGAACAGCTGGCCCAGGCATTCAGGGGGGAGGACGCTGCCAAGCCGCAGGCGGGCGGCAGCGTGTATTGACGGGCGTTACTCGTCGCCTGTGAAACGCCCAATCGGCGTGTGTGTTTCCATGACGTGGATCGACTCGTCGATGGTGGTGTAGAGCGCGTCGAGGCGTGCGCGGCCCAACTGCGCTTCGATGCGTGCGTATTCCGCATCCACTTGCGGCTCCACGTCGGCCAGGAACTGGCGGCTCTTGGGGGTGAGCGAAATCAACTGCCGGCGCTGGTCCACCGACGACTTTGTCCGCACGATCATCTCGGACTGCTCCATCGCGGCCAGCATGCGCGTCAGGCTCGGGCTCAGGATCAGGCACGCATCGGCGAGCTGGTTGGGCTCCATGTCGCCGTTATCGTTGAGCGTACGCAGCACGCGCCATTGCTGCTCGGTAATGCCGTGCTCGCGCAGGATCGGCCGAAAGCGCGCCATGAAGGTCTCACGGGCGCGCAGCAGGAGATGCGGGAGATTGCGGTGCTTGAAGGCAGAGGCCATGCGGGGCGCTCCTTATGCGCGGCGCAAAGCGGCGACCACGGGCGTGTGGTCTGAGGGCTGCTCCCACGTGCGCGGCACGCGGTCGATATGGCACGACTCGCACAGCTTGGCGAGTTCAGGCGACAGCATGATGTGGTCGATCCGCAGGCCGGCGTTGCGCTTGAAACCAAACATGCGGTAATCCCACCAAGAAAACAGCTTGTCTTCCTGCTCGAACATGCGGAAGGCATCGACCAGCCCGGCGCCTTGCATTGCACGAAACGCCGCGCGCTCTTCCGGCGACACGAGGTTCTGGCCCTCCCATTTTTTCGGGTCGTGCACGTCGCGGTCTTCGGGGGCGATGTTGAAATCGCCCAGCAGCATCAGTCGGGGGTTTGCCGCCATCTCGCTCGTCAGCCATGTCTGCAATGCTTCCAGCCAGCGCAGCTTGTAGACGAATTTGTCAGAATCGAGCGCCTGCCCGTTCGGAATGTACGCAGAAATCACGCGAACCGGGCCACCGTCCACGTCGTACGTGGCGGCCACGATGCGCTGTTGCTCGTCGGCAAAACCAGGGATGTTCTTCACCACATCGCGGCCTTCAGGCACCGACGCCTTGCGCGCGAGGATGGCGACACCGTTGTACGTCTTCTGACCCGTGAACAACGACGCATAGCCGGCGGCGTCCAGCTCGGCTAGCGGATAGCGATCATCGGGCAGCTTGAGTTCCTGCAGACAGAGCAGGTCGATGGGCGTGGCGTCGGCTTCGCGCTCAGCCAGCCACTGCAGCACGTGCGGTAGGCGGACCTTCAAAGAGTTAACGTTCCAAGTTGCGACGCGCATGGTTCGGGAGTTTTCTTTTAACTTCAATTGCTTAGGGTGGGAGCCAGCCGGAAATTTCCTTCTGGCTACCCATTTAGCTACCCACTTTGCGGGCACTGGAGAGTGTGGCATCCGCGTTGCGCGAATGCCACTATGGTATCAGCGAGCGAGCCTGGCCCGGTCGATCATCGCCCTCACGCTGTCAGCGGTAATGCCGCTCGAGCGCGTGCCAATTTTCACGAGCTCCAGTGCGCCCGAATTGACGAGACGGTAGATCGTCGAGCGGGACACACCCAGCTTCGCCTGCGCCACGTTGATGCGGTAGATGAGAGCCCCGGTGTCCGGCGTGGCATTTTCGATGATTTTCATACTGCGCTCCAATTGGTAGTTGCCGCTCTGTCGGCTTGTTAACTTCTGTTGCGTCTCGCCTTGCTTGCTCGGTGCCTTCGTACCATCGGTAGATGGACATGCACCCCATCTCAAAAATCGAACTACTTGCCGATCGATGGTTGGGTCGAGCCAAGGCGTGGCTCCTGATCGTGATTGGGCTCGGCATTTACAGTACGTTTGCGGAGCCGTGGGAAGTCGCGTGGGAGCGATGGCTCCTGTAGATCTTTGCCGTTGAGAATCAGCGCGCGGACTCGGAGTCTCCCTGACACGATCGTTGCTGGGTACCTGTCGGCTCCGGTCATCAGGCATTGGTTCATGGTGTGCTCCGTGTGTTGCTGGTCGTTTCGATGATTCGTACTGCTGCTTTGGTCATTTGCTGCCGGTGTTACGATGTTCGAAATAGCCGGAGGTGTAGATGGCGTACTACGGGATTACCCACGCGCGCATTGACGACGCAACGGGGCGTGCAACCCATGTTCGCTACGCGTTGATCAACCCACAGACGAACTCGTGGGGATCTCCTTTTGCAGATGTAGACATTGATCAGATCATCATGCTTCTCATGAGCGATGATCATGTCTACGCGCTCCACACCATCGAAGGACTCGGGCCGCTTGGCCCGAAAGTGGGTGTCGTTGTTGGCGAAAACGGCTATGAGTGGATCGAGGTCGAGGAGCCTGAAAAGCACGAAGGACGGTTGCTTCGCGATCTGCCCGCTATGTAGGTTCTTCCCCAACATTTATCGTGCACCTTCCCGCTGCATAGTTTCTGCGGCGAGGAGTTGTTCACGTAGTTTCACCAAAGCGCGATAGGTGCGAGGGCCATGGCACCCGTGCTCGATGGCCCGCATCACTTTGGCAAGCGTCACAAACTCAACCGTTCCGGCCTCGGCCTGCTGCTGAACCATTTCGTCGGCGTCAACAGAATGGTCGGTAACAACTGGCTCAGCGTTCGAAGTCGGGTTTTGTGCAAGGACAGGGGCGGCTTGCAGCAGGGCGGTCCCCCCTCCCTCCACGCTACGTTGTGCGCGCGTGTTCCATGCGGAAATGGCCTCTGCAACTGTCTTGGCACCGGCACCACTGGCGCCGCAATCGCACTCCACGTAGTGAGATCCTGGGCCTTGCGAGAAGCCGTCATGCGTCGGGAGAAAGCTGCTCATGTCGTCGCCGCAGAATGGGCACTCCTTAAGGGTTTCACCCCCTTCAATGCTCGAAGGGCTTCCCGCAAACATGGATGCGGCTTGCAGCAGTGCCGTCCGGTACTGGCCCATCGTTTGGAACGTCGCGGCGAAGGCGTCATCCGCGATCAGGGCGCGCAGCTTGGCAAGCTCCGTTGAACCGGTCGGGAAATTGAACGCGCGTTCCTTCGGGATACCTACGGGCAACATCACAACGCCCCCCGCTTCGGCCGAACAGCGCCGTTGATCTTCTGCATACCCATCCGGCGCCCGCCGCGGCGCGCGGCCTCAATGACTTCCTGACACGAGCGGTGCGTCTTGACGGCGCCGTCGAGATCTCGTGCGCAGGGGATGCTGACGCTCTCCCATACGACGACGCCTTTGACGCGCAGGCTGTAGCTGCAATGCAGCGAGCCGGGCAGGAGGCGGCGTTGCACGTCGTGCTTGCCGATGCGGATGGTGGCGGGGGTACGGTTCACTATGCGATGCATGGTTGGTCTCCGTTGCGGCTGGTCAGTCGTCGAAGTCGCCTGCAGCCAGTTTCTTGAGGTCGACCCACACGCGGCGGGTCGTGCGAATGCGCGGATGGGTGCGGGCGTGCGCAGATGCCTCGATGGCGGTGCGGACGGGGCCGGCGGCCAGAGCCTGCGCGTCGGTGCAGATGAGGCGCAGCTTGTTGCGCTCGGCGAGCACTGCCGCGTCTGCGATGGGGCGCGGAGGCATGTCAGCCCCCGAGCACCATGGCGGCGTCTGGCGCGATGGCGCCGGCGAGGCCGAACAGCAGCACCACAAGTGCGAGCGCGAGAGCAGGACGCTCCGTTAGTGGGCCGTTGGCAAGGCGTGCGACACGCGAATTGAAGGGCTGCGTCATACCGCCTCCGTCGCAGGCGTAGCGGCAACCCGCTGTTCTGCCTGTTCGAGTGCATCTTTGAGCAAGCAAGACAGCATGAGCTTCACGCGGCCTTTCTTGAACGTGGGGCTGGGGTATTGGCCCGTGCCTCGTTCAACGACCTTCCAGCCCGCGCGCAGCAACGCGCTTGCGAGTCGTATCTCGTCGTTGGACAGCAGGCCGGAATACCTCAGCGTCGAGCTCGCAAAATCGCGTGAGATGCTGTCCCCGAAGAGGCGATAGCCACTGCGCTCAATGGCTGCCCGTTCGGCTTCCAGAGCGTTGAGAGTTTTCGCCATCTTCTGGATTTCTGCCATGCGGAGGACGTGGCGCTTCTCTTCGTGCCAACGCGCCTGATTGAGCAGCGATAGGCTGCAAAGCTCATGGAAAGTGAGGTGCTTTGCCATGGCCGCTCCTCAAGCTTCGCACGTCGATACGCGATTGGGGGCGGCGATCTCCGATGTCTCGTCGAGATGGAGGGCGTATGCGTGGAAGGCTAGGACTACGGCGAGGGCGGCAAGATAGGCAAGAGCGAGGGCTGCATTTACGATGGTTTTCACATTGTTCTCCACTTACTTGGTAGGAGAACGATAGTTAAAACTATCGGTTACAACAATAGTGAGAAGGTCAATATTTGGTACCAGTTCGGCTGCCGCCGCTGGTGGCTTCCCACGACGGCAAAACCTCTTACCCTGCAATTTCCCTGGGGTTATGGTGACTTATTGGCCTCTGCCCACGTGACATAGCTCTTTGTCCGATCTGCAACCCTCCTTCTTGCGGAGCTTCAGACCACTTCCTCAGTGCTATATTCTTGGCATGGTTGCCGCTAATCCTGCCACCCAAACTGTCGAAATTATCCAAGAACTCGACGTGATAATTCGAGCAGGTGGTCCCTATGCCGATCCGAACGAGTTCACGTGGCGCAGTTTAAAAAGGCGTGCGGAGCGTGTGCGCGATGTCGATGCGGTCGCCGGTTGGGGGGTGTTGGCGCTCCTGTACGCGATTGCAGGCGATGTAGAGGAGATGGAGCGTTGTTTTCGTGCAGCGCATGCGCTGGCTCCGAATGACCGGACGAACACGAACAACTGGATCGTCATGCGGACAAACCTCGGTCGCAACTTAGCTGCATTGGATTTGGCACTGAAGCACGCGACGGTTGAATCGGGTTTTTTCAGTGAGAGGTTTGGACCGCTTGTGCGCGCAGGTGGAATTCAGGCGGCGGCCGAACGTATCAGGCGCGCCAAGGAGATTGGTTTGAACGTGGAAGGGCTTGGTTTTGAGTACCTACCTCAAGCCGCAAAGATTCTGGCCGAGGCGGGGGTCGAGGACCAAGCAATCGCACGGCAGTTGGAGGTTGCTGGCCGACTATTGGCGGAAACAGGTCAACTGCATGTTGGCGAGACCGTTGTCGACGTGAACGATGAACCAAGTGTGTATGTTGGGGTGACGTACATTTTGCGAGTTGGGATGTCGAGTGAGGCCGTCTTCAATATGAACATTGCGTTGGCCAATGCAGAGCAGGAAGCCGGTATCGAGCGGCATCCTGCATTCGATGTTTCGTTTGCCGTAGCATGATGGTCAAGCCATCCGAATTACTTGACTGCGCTCTTCGGATAGCAAAGCTCGATGGATCTGAGGCTGCGGGCAGGGCAGCAATCAGTCGCGG
The DNA here is from genome assembly GCF_047304345.1 of Ralstonia sp. Ralssp135. Taxonomy (NCBI): domain Bacteria; kingdom Pseudomonadati; phylum Pseudomonadota; class Betaproteobacteria; order Burkholderiales; family Burkholderiaceae; genus Ralstonia; species Ralstonia sp. Ralssp135. The sequence continues at coordinate 24,384 of NZ_JBGLYZ010000024.1, read as the reverse complement.
CTACTATGCAGCCTTCCACGCGGCGCGTAATTACCATAATGCGCTTCCTTTGCCCGGAGACATTCGCGGTGCTTCTGGGATGCATCAGCAATTGCTGAATCAGCTTCAGTTCCCGAACATTCCACCTCAAGACCCTAGGTTTGCGGAATCCGTAGCGATTTCGAAGACCCTGCGTCCGGCATGCAGCGCACGAGTTGATGCGGACTATAAGCTTGAACTACCAATCCAGTCGCCGCGTGTCGATGCAACGATCGAGGCGTGCCGGCAAGTGGTTAAGCTTGCCGTCAACAAAGGTGATTGATATCTCCACTTCCGTTGACAAACGTGAGGTCGGTTCGGATGCGACTCAGGGTCCGAACAGTCCATAGGATCTTAGGCGGCGCACTTTTCTGGAGTGACTGCGCCCGTCATTTCTTTCCAACGTAGTCAGGTATATTCGTGGCGAGCGATCTTGAAGGAAAAATCGTCGACGAGTGCTATGACGATGATTGGCGATGCAGATTTTCTGCTATTGAAAGGATGTATTGACGATGGACAATGCCATTGCCGGCGAGGGGCAAGATATTCTTTCGGCCTTCGACCAAGAAAAGCACTTGTATGATGCTTTTGGTGCGAAGCTAAAGCAGCTGATTGAAGACCTATTAACTGGGGCAGGAATTTCGTTCCACTCGGTGGCATTCCGCTGCAAAAATAGAAAAAGTCTCGAAAGAAAGCTATCAAAACCGGGTTCTGGATATTCTTCGCTTGAGCAGATAACTGATATATGTGGTCTTCGCGTCATTACATATTTCGAAGATGACGTCGAGAAAGTATCGGGAATTCTCAAGTCTGAATTTTCCATCGACGAAAAAAATTCCGGAGACAAGGCCCATGCACTGGATCCCGATAGATTTGGATATCTTTCCGTACATCATATTGTCTCGAACGCGGAAAGTCGTGCTGATCTGGCGGAGTATCGTAAATTTAATGGATTAAAAGCGGAAATACAGATCAGGTCAATCTTGCAACATGCTTGGGCAGAGATTGAGCATGATCTCGGCTACAAATCTAGTAATGCGATTCCTCGGGAGATTCGTCGACAGTTTTCCAGGTTGGCCGGCCTCCTGGAGCTTGCCGATCAGGAGTTCAATACAATCCGTGACTATTTGCAAAACTACTCAAGCTCAGTAGGTGATCGTATTGAGCTGGCTCCCGCTGAAGTAGAATTGAATGCGGCATCGTTAAAGACCATTGTTGAAACCAGCATTGAGATCAAGCGCCTCGATGCGGCGATAGCAAAAGCTGGTAGATCGAGAATGGCGCACAGACTCAGTCTTGAAGAGGCGGGAGAAGAGGTCGAGCGATTGAGATTCTTTGGTATAAACACTGCCGCTAAGCTAATGGACTCGATTCGCGAGCATGGTCACAAGATTGAGCCATTTGCAGAGATCTGGCTTCACGATGACTATGAAGATGAGAATGATAGATCTTCCGGTTTTACGGAAGGCGTCTCACTATTCTACCTTTCTTATATACTTGCAGCTGCTGATAAGGATGCTGAAACGTTGATGCGTTATATTGATCATTACGAAATTGGCTACGGTTCGGCAGGAAGGGAGAAAGTGAAAGATGAAGTTCTTGAGGCATACGCGCGCGTCATTAATTGATTTCGTCGTGTATCCAAGTAAAAAGAATTGTTTGCATAAAAGGGTGCAGCCAATTTGGCGGCGCTCTACGTGCCGACGCACTTTGACAAGTCGGCGTAAGCGATGGTCGATAGAAGGCTTTCCACTTGCCTGAGCAGAGAGTCGCTTTCGGAGAACATCTCTTCAGAAAGGGCGCTTGCGTTTGCCGAAAAATATGTGGCTTCTTGGCCGGCAGGTGGCATCCAAGCTGACACTTGAGCGCGCAGATTGCGGAATAGCTGAATTGCAGTCAGCGTTTCCTGTTTCGCTTGAGGCGTCGTTCGCCCGGGCTGGCGCACCAGTTCCCAGAGACAGTTGGCGACCGTTTCGATGTGCAACTGCGTGATGCTCAGAAGGATCGCAGTGGTTTCTGGCGATGCGCGGAGTTGCTTGCCGAAAGCAATACGCAACAACTGTTCGCACCGGTGATAGCGTGCGGTCGCATCATCCCATGTCGCTTTGAGAATAGCAGGGTGCATGTTCGTGTCCATTTTGGTGTCCGTAGTTGGTTCACGCGCGTCCACCGAGTTTTGGGTGTGGTCGCGTTCGCGTGCGCGCAGTTTGATGGCGAGGTGCAGGCTCATGGTCGCGTGCGTGGCGTCTGACAGCCTGTGCCTGTAGAACCCTCCGACCACAAAGGCCGGTTTGTGAGCGGACGACGTCGGCTTCAGGACGAGCGCCACCCCGTCGTACGCATCGCTCTGGACGTGTTCGAGCAGCAGCGCAACCGCGCGATCGAGATCGCGTCGGTACGCTCCGGCGAGGCGCGCGTCTTGACCTCCGCTTTGGGTGGATGACGGCGTTCCAGGCCGTGTGCGCGTGCTTGGTTGTGGAAACTGAATGAGGATGCCCATTGTGGTTCGACTGACGGCCCGCGCGGGCAGTCATGTTGTTGGTGGGCAGCCAACAATAGAATAAGAATCCTCCTATTCGCATCCTGCTCAACAGGAAACAAAAAATCCCGCCGAAGCGGGATTCTTTAACTGGCGCGCTTGCGCTGCGCCTTCGCCTTGGGAAGCGGGGGATAGCCGTAGTCGGATGGCTCGGCAACCTCTGCCGGTGCTTCCTCGAAGCGTCGTGACTTGGTCCCTAACGGGTCCAATGCAGGTATGTCCGAGTCCACGAGCAGACTGGCCGCTTCAGTCAGCAATTTCACTGCGCGGGCCTCGCGGGCGCGACTCGCCGCCAACTGTTGCCGCAGTTCTGCAATCACTCGATCACGCTCTGCGAGCTGCGTGTCAGGGGCGGCCTCTCCAGCGTCGAATGTCCCGGCCGGTAGGCCGATGAGTTTCTCCATCTTCTCGACTGCTCGATCGCCGAACGGCGCGGTGCCATTGAGCAGCTGCGAGACATAGGTCGGATTGACGCCTTCATGCAATCGAGCGAAGGCAGCGGGACCGCCCGCGTTATTCACCATTTGGCGAAGTTTCTCAACTCTTCGCGCGCGCAAATCCATGGTGGTGTCCCTTTCCTAGCGATTGCAAAATTATGTGATTCTATTGTTTGGTGCGATAGAAAAAGCTATCGTCATGGCCATGACACTAACCGAGTATGTCCGTGCTCGACGTGGCCGTTTGACGGCACTCGCGCGCGCCATCGACATGTCGCCGATCTACTTGTCGCAAGTCGTAAACAAGGGTCTGCGGATCAACCCAGCACGATGCGTCGCAATTGAAGTCGCGACGCAGGGCGCGGTTCGACGTCCGGATCTCAGGCCCGACGACTGGCATCTGATCTGGCCCGAGCTTATCTCCGCCCGCGCGTCATCTACACGGCTACACCAACGGCCAATACGGCCCAAGCCTCGAATGATACCGGCTGTGGCATCTGTGGCCCGTCTTCGACGCGTTCGTCGCAGGGGCTGCTTCCGCTCGCTGGATCGCGCCTTTCCAACGATGAGGCGAGTGTACGCGCCCGCCAGAACCGCCGGTAGTGCGATGCGCACGGCGGCCCTATGACCCCACTTTAGGAGACACCTCTTGAGCCAACACTATTCCGAAATCAATCAACACGATGCGCTCTATTGGGTAGCGCGCGGTTATCCGGGCGGCGTTGAAGGATTGGCCGCGCGGATGGACAAGTCCGCCGCAGTGCTGCGGAACAAGCTGCTGCCGCATGTGCAGACGAACTATGTGTCGTTTGAAGAGGTGTCGGTGATTGTCGAGCACGCAGAAGGCGCTGGCGTGCCGAACGCGAAGCTGCCGATTCAGGCGCTGTGCTGGCGGCACGGGATGGTGGCAATCCCGCTGCCCGAGGTGGCACGCGAGGATCTGCCGAATACGGATCTGTATGAGGCGCTTTGCAATGTGTTGGCCGAGGTGGGAGATGTGAGCCGCGCGATGTCTGCGGCGCTGGCTGACAACCATCTTTCGGAGGGCGAGATGCGGAAGCTGGAGCGGGAGTTTGAAGAGGCAACGGCTTCTGTGATGGTGCTGCGTGAGCTGTTGCGTGTGCGTGCGCAGCGTGATGCGGAGCGGTTGCAGCGGCTGCGTGGCAAGGCGTGATTGACTGTTTTTTGAAGCGCGGGAGCGCATAGGAGAAGTGATGCAAGGCTGTAAAGCAAATTGCGGTGGGCTGGCGAAGCTGTCTGAAGAGCATGCCAAGCGGATAGCGGATGTGCTGTGCGGCATGGCGGCGGAAAAACGGGCGACCTTTTCTACGTCGATGCCCGCGCGTCTTACGGAGGCCCGTGAAGTCCTGACGCGCGAGCTGAGACTGCTGGCGGAGGTTACTGAGCCCGCCCGGAAAGGTAAGCGTGATAGGTCTCGATGAACTGTTCGCAGAATCGGGCCACAGCTTTGCCGGGTTCTTCGTTCGCGCCTATTTGATTCTGGAGTAGGGTGGGCTGATGTTTGAGGATATGGTCGAGCAAGTCCTCAGCGTCTTTACGCGGCTGAAGGTGGTCCATGCGTTTCCTAGAAAAGGTTGTGAGTGGTCTTTGTCGGGTTGTGCGATCCGACGACGCAGTGTTGCCGCCAGTAGTTCAGGCGGCAACCTGTAGCGCCACGTTGTATCGATTTTTGACAGGGCTAGATCGCGCATGACACAAACGCAGAGCAACACGCCACGCTTTTCACACGGTATGACGTGCTGCAAGGCGGGGCGTGTTGCTGTGGGCTTGTCGTGCGACCGGCCGGACCAGATGTGTTGTGCGTGGCACCGCATTACGGGGGCGTTCAAGCCACGCGGGTTGCCGGTGCTGTCGAAGTTTGCGGAGCATCTGCTGGATGCTTGCGCGTGGCCGCTGGCTGATGTGTTTTGGCCGTTCAATGCGGCTGGTGAGTCTTCCGCGCTGGCGTTGGCCTGCGCGTCGCGTTATCGCGCGATTTCAACTGAGGCGGAGCGCCTCGCTTTTCGATCCACCGTTGTTGCGTCGACGTCGCGGGAGTTTGTGGCGGTGTTTGACGTGCTGTGTAAGGCCGCGCCGCTGCGGCTGTAAGGGCGATTCCATGGACATTCCTATCGAAGCCGTTGGCGCTGTTTGGGCCAAGGGCAGGGCGGCTGCATTGTCTGGCCGTCCGTTGGATGAGGCGAACGAGTATCCGGCTGGCAGCGCGCATCACGAGACGTGGCTGGCGGGGTATATGGGCTTGACGCGCACGCATGGAGGCGAGGGTGTCGGCGTATCGCATCAATGATCTTGAGTTGAGCGCGCTGGCCGGGGCGGGCGCGGAGATCGCGCACCTGTACCTGGTGGCGCTGCGCCCGCGTATGGACTTCCGTACGGGCGTGGTGGGGCGCGTGGTGCGGATCTCGTATCAGGCGTTGCGTGAGTGGACGGAGCGCACTGCGCGTCGTGGCGTGCGCTACCTGGCGCATGACAAGTCGAAGCTGCAGCGGATGTTGGCGCAGTTGGAGAAGCTGGGGCTGCTGCGCCGGCTTGGCGGGCAGTACGAGCTTGTTTTTGCGTGCCCGTTGGCGGATACGGATTCGTGCGTCCAAAAGAAAGCCGGTCGAGGTTCGATACACCCGCAGGATGGTTATGAGTTCAATGCTGACGCGGGTTTTACGGATGTGCCTGAGTCTGTGGATAACGCGAAAGCCGCCACACATCCGTATTCCGGTAACACCTATAAAACCAACCCCCCTAACCCCCCACGCCGGGGGCGTGAGAAGAAGGAGATTGAGTCCCCCACGCCTGCGGCGCGGGAGGATCGAAACGACCCCCAACACCGTCGCACGCGGCGGCACCGGCTCTCAGAGGAACGTGGTCAGAGCATGAGTGTGGTTGGGGATGGGCTTGCAGAGAGTGAGGATGGGCAGGGCGTGGCGTGGCAAGCAGACCTTGCCTGGCCGGTTGACCTGAGAGGGCCTGAGCGGGCGCGTGTTGCACGGATCGTGGCTCGGGCACCTGTGGCCATGAGGCAGGTGGTGATCGACGAATGGCGGGGCCGTATGGCGGCGGGTGGTGTGGATGATCCGTTTGCGATGCTGGCTTACCACGCGAAGCGGGCGAGCGATCCGGATTGGGTGCCGTCGTATGCGGCTGAGGTGCGTGAGTCGCGGGAGCGGGCGAGGGCGCTGCGGCGTGAGCAGGATGAGGCGTTGGCGCGGTTGCAGGCGCAGGCGGAGCAGGCGGTGGCGGGGATGCCGTGGCATGCGGGGCGGTTGCGGCAGGCGGCGGGCGTTGCGCGAGGTGCGGCATGACGGCTGAGGAGGCGTTCGACGCGGCGCGGCTGGCGGCGTGTGGCAAGGGTGAGTGGCCGTCGCGGGCGGTGTTCTGGTCGGCGGTGCGGTTTGGGATGAGGGCCGTTGAGGCGGCGTGCTGGGCTGATGCTCAGGAGCGATGGTCGGCGCTCTGGCGGGTGGCGGTGGCTGAGCATCTGCCGCCGATTCCGGAGGCGCCGTTGGTGGGGGCGCCGGCGTCTGTGGTGCAGGCGAAGACGCATCTTGCGCGTATGCATGAAATCGTCGGATCGAGGAGGCAGGATGTATTGCGCTAAGCCGCGTGAGGTGACGAGGCAATCTGCGTTGGTGACGAGCGAGGATCAGGCGCTCGATGATCTGCTGTTCGCGTGGTTCTGCTGGGAGGCGCAGTATTCGGGCGAGAAGTGGTTTTCGAACCGGGATGCGACGTGCGGTGGGTCTGCGAGCTCGCGGCAGTGGATGTCGACGGATGACATTCACGAGGCAAGCGTGGATGCGTGGCAGATGCAGCAGGTGGCGGCGGCGATGGAGGCGATCTCGGGCGACCATGCGCTGGCGATTCGGGTGGAGTGTCGGAATCGACTAGGGCCGGGCGTGTGGCGGAACCCGCGCGCGGGGCTGCGGCAGCCATTGGTGTATGCGGCGGCGAAGGTGGCGATCAGGCCTTGGATTGTTAAATTCGGTGTCGAGTATTGATGGGGGCGGGGGCGTCGCTTACAGTTCGGTTCGTGGGGCGACGCACGCCCATAGAAAACGTAAGCCCGACCGGATTGCCGTGTCGGGCTTTTTGTTTTGTTCGGTGCGCTCACGACCATCAAGAGACATTTGAGACTGGATCATGCGCACACGTCTGTCGAGATTGGATAGCAGCCACGAATGCGGACAAGAATCCGCGCATCTCGGACTGCCACTCAGGTGTCTTCAATATGGCCTTGATCTCGGGCGGTGTTTTGCCGATCAGTGGGATGCGCAGAAATACGTCGTCAAGAAATCCATCGCTGACGGTGGACAGCACCAGCCGGAGCGATCCCAACATGTCATCGCCGCGATGAGATGCGTGCGCCAGCGCAACAGGTTTTCCGATGACTTCGAATCGCGACACCATCCAATCGATGGCGTTCTTTAGACCGCCAGGGATGGCGCGAACGTACTCGGGGCTCGCAATGATGATCCCATCGCATCCTGACACGCGAGCAAGGAATTCCAGGACTTCGACCGGTGTCTGTTGTCCTTCCAAATCGGGAGAAAAAACCGGCAAGGTGTCGAGGCGGTGGAATACCGACAGCTCAACCCCTTCAGGGGCAACGTCTTTCAATGCCAGCAGCAGTGCTGTGTTGACGGAATCGCGGCGGGCGCTGCCGGAGATGGTTAAGAGCTTCATTTGCGTTCCTGGCCGATTTAGTGCGGCGCTGTTGGCTCCAATCATAGTCCACGACAGCACCACACTGACTACCAGCGATCCGCAGCATCCAAGCGCATCCAAAGCTGACTGCTTCGAGTCGCAAGCGGCCGGGGGCCCCTCGGCTCAAGGGCTACTGCGGGGGCGGGCACCCGCGATTCTTCGTTAGCGGCCAGTTTTCCAGCTTAGTGAAATTCACCTCCGATGAGGTGAAACGGTGAAATCATGAGTGAAACGATCCTTCTGACGCGCTCTGCGTTCGCGGCGCGCCAGAACTGGTCGCCCAGCTACGTCACCAAGCTTGGCAAGGAAGGGAAGCTGGTCACCACGCCCGACGGCAAGCTGGTCGACGTCGATGCCACGCTCGCGAAAATCAAGCGCGGCGCCGACCCAGCCAAAGAAGCCGTCCGCGCCCGCCACGAGGCCGCCCGCATCGACCGCGACGTCTACAGCGCAAGAGACACAACGCCCGACGCCGACCCATCCCTCGGCCACGACTTCCAAGCCGCCCGCGCCGAACGCGAGTACTACCAGGCACAGCTAGCCCGCACCGAATACCAATGGGTCTCCGGCCTACTGGTCAGCCGCATTGCCGTAGAAGACGCCGCCGAAAAGATGGGCGCCAATCTGCGCGATCGCGTCATGGGCCTGCCGCGTCAGATCGCACCCGAGCTTGCCTCGATGACCGACCCATGGGCCGTCGAGCGTCACCTCGAAACCGCACTGCGCAAAGTGCTCGACGACATGATCGACCACGGCGCCGCAGTGCTTTCCGAATCCATCAACGATCCCGACCGCGGCAAGTTGGCCGACCTGTCACGCGCGGGAAAAGAGAGGTACGGCTCCATCGAGCCCATCGACACATCGTGAGCCATCCCGACGGAGCCGCACTGTTCGCCCGCGCCTTCCTGGCCGGCCTCAAGCCCGACCCCGAATTGTGGGTAGACCAGTGGTCCGAAGAATTCATGGTGATCCCCGACGAGTCGGGCGCCGCCGAAACCGGGCCATACCGCTCCGCGCGCACGCCGTACGCCGTCGAGCCCATGCAGTGCCTGTCGCCCGCGCACCCGTGTTTGCGCGTGGTCGCCATGGTTGCGTCGCAGTTGTTCAAGACGCAGATCGCGTTGAACTGGATCTCCGCGACCATCCACCGCGCCCCGGCAAACTTCCTCGCGCTGCAACCGACCCTCAGCCTCACACGCCGCTTTTCCGCCCGTGTGGCAAAGACACTTGAGGCGGTGCCGGTGCTCCGGGAGCGCGTCGCATCGGCCCGCTCGCGCGACGCCGCCAACACCGCCGAGCGCAAAGACTTCCGCAAAGGCACGCTGTTCATCAACACCGCCGGCTCCGCCGCCAACCTTGCAGAAGTCTCCGCGCGCTACGTGTACGGCGACGAGATCGACCGCTGGGTGCGTGACCTCAACAACGAGGGCGACCCCATCGGTATCGCCGAAAAGCGCGCCAGCACCTTCGGCCGCAACGCCAAGTTTTACTACTCGAGTTCGCCCACCATCGACGGCGCCTCGCGCATCGCGGAGCTCTACGCCCAGAGCGACCAGCGCCACTACTACGTGTCCTGCCCGCACTGCGGCCACGAGCACATCCTTGAATTCGAGCAGCTGCGCGCGAGCGACGATCTATCCGACGTCTACTGCGAGTGCCCCGCATGCTTCTACAAGATCCGCGAGCACGAGAAGCCCTCGCTCTTCAAGACCGGCCGCTGGATTGCACACGGGCAGGGCGATGGCGAAACAGTCGGCTTCCACCTGTCGACGATGTACGCGCCACTGGGCTGGGTGTCCTGGCGCGCGCTTGCCAAGGAACACCGCGAAGCCAAGCTGGCGATGGAAAAGGGCGATCCGGGCCTGATGCAGGTCTTCTACAACACGCGCCTCGCGCGCCTGTGGGACAACGCCCAGCAGCGCACCAACGCCGATGAACTGCGCGAGCGCGCCGAGGATTACCGCCTGCGCACCGTGCCCCCTGGCGCATTGCTGCTCACCGCAGCCGTCGACACCCAGGACGACCGCCTCGAACTGCTCATCATGGGTTGGGGCGAGGGCATGGAGCGCTGGACGATCGACCATCAAATTTTCATGGGCGACCCGGCCGACCCGGCGCTGTGGGCCACGCTGGACGAAGCCCTGCAGGCAACGTTCCTGCACGCCTCCGGGAAGGAAATGAACATCCGCGCCGTTGCCATCGACTCAGGTGGCAGCCACACGCAGGACGTCTATCACTTCACGCGCCTGCGGCAATGGCGGCACGTGCTGGCCGTCAAGGGCGCCAGCAAGCCGAACAAGCCGGTGATCGCGCAGCGGCCATCGCGCGTCGATGTCACATGGCAAGGCACTACCGAAGTCGACGGCGCCGAGCTCTGGATCGTCGGCACCGACACGGCCAAGGACTGGATCTACAACCGCTTCAAGCTCACCAGCGGCCCCGGCGCGTTGCACTTCTCGAATGACCTGCCGCTTGAGTTCTACAAGCAGCTCACGGCAGAGAAACAGATCGTGCGCTACGTGAAAGGCTTCCCGCGCACCGAGTGGGTCAAGGCACGCGGCGACCGCAACGAGATCCTCGACCTGAACGTCTACAACCTGGCCGTCGCGCATTACCTGGGCGTGCACAAGTATCAGGAGCCCGACTGGCGCCGGCTGCGTATGCACTTCGATCAAGGCAGCTTGTTTGCCGCGGCGCCCGTCAACGACGAAGCGCCACCACAACCCGCCGTATCACCGGCCGTGGAGCCGCCGCGCACCGCGCACACACGCCGTCGCGTGGCCGCATCGCGCTACCTCAAACGACGATAGAGAACCGCATGGCTTACACAAAGCAAGATCTCCAGCGCATCGAGCGTGCACTGGTGAAGGGCGAGCTCGAGGTTCAGTTTCAGGACCGGCGCGCCCGATATCGCTCGGTGGACGAAATGCTGCGCATCCGCAGCGAAATTGTCCGCAACCTCGAAGACGCCGCACCGTCATCGCGGGTGATCCGGCTGCGCTCGGCAGGGAAGGGGGTGACATGACCCGATTCCCTGCGCTGGGCCAGCTAGGTTTCGTCTTGCCGGCGGAGCGGGCGGTTCGGGCGCAGGCGTACGAGGCCGGCGGTACCACCGGCAGCCGGGGCCGCGCGTGGCGCACCTCGGGCGCAGGGCCCAACGCCTCTGTCACGCAGAACCTTGCAACCATCCGCACACGTGCACGCGCCGCCGTCCGCAATGACCCGTGGGCGAAGAAAGCGATTGCCGGGCTGGTGGCAAACGCCATCGGCACCGGCATCGTGCCGCATCCGCAGCATCCCGATCCCGAGGTGCGCCGAGCACTCAAAGAACTCTGGAGCGACTGGGTGCCCGAGGCTGATGCCGATGGCCTGCTTGATTTCTACGGCCTGCAGACCCTCGCCGCCCGCGCGTTGTTTGGTGACGGCGAGGTTTTGAACCGCACCCGGCCACGTAGGCCAGAGCGCGGCCTCTGCGTGCCGCTGCAGCTGCAGCTCTTCGAAGCTGACCACCTGCCAGCCAACCTGAATCAAATGCTGCCCAACGGCGGCGAGATCGTCTCGGGCGTCGAGTTCGACCGCGATGGCGATCGCGTTGCCTACCACCTGCACCGCCGGCACCCCGGCGAGGCAGGGCGCGCGGCCACGCAGGCAGGAACGGTGCGCGTGTCCGCCGCCGAGATCCAGCACGTATTCGAGCCAGTGCGGCCGGGTGCGGTGCGTGGATGCTCGGCGCTGGCAACGGTGCTTTTGCGCCTGCACACGCTCGACAGCTTCGACGACGCTGTGCTCGTCCGGCAGGAGGTGGCGAACCTGTTCGCAGGCTTCATTACCCGGCCGGCGCCCACCAGCGTGAAGCTGGATATGGTGACGGGCCAGCCAGCCCACTTCGATGGCGACGGCACAGTGCTCACATCGATGGAGCCCGGCTCCCTGCAGGAACTGCTCCCCGGCGAGGAAGTGCAGTTTGCCGAGCCACCCGGCGCCGGCACGGACTACGGCCCCTTCATGCGGCAGCAGCTCATGGCCGCTGCCGCCTCGGTTGGCCTGCCGTACGAAGTGCTCACCGGCGACCTGCGCGACGTCAGCGACCGCGCTTTGCGCGTGATCCTGGGCGAGTTCCGGCGCCAGCTCGAGCAGTTGCAGTGGAACGTCTTCATCCACCAGTACTGCCGCCCCGTGTGGGCCGCCTGGACAGACGCAGTAGCGCTGTCCGGCGTGCTGCCCATGCCCGACTACTACCGGAACCGGCGTCTCTATCAGCGCGTGCGCTGGGTGCCGCAGGGCTGGCCGTACATCAACCCGGTGCAAGACGTACAGGCCCAGCGCATCGCCATCCGCGCGGGGCTCGCCAGTCGCTCGGCCACGATCCTCGCGCAGGGCGAAGACCCGGAAACCACCGATGCCGAAAACGCCGCCGACAACGAACGCGCCGACAGGCTAGGCCTCGTCTTCGACTCGGACGCGCGCAGGCGCGACAGCGCCGGCAACGTGACCGACAACCAGGAACACACCAACGATGAAAGCTAAACAAAGGAAGTGGTACGACCTCAAGGCCGCGCGCAATGCCGCCGGCAAAACGGTCGCAGAACTGCGCATCTATGACGACATCGGCTTTTGGGGCACCACCGCCAAGGCATTCGTCAACGAGCTCGATGCCGTCGCCAAGGACGCAGATGAAGTCCTCGTGGCCGTCAACTCCGGCGGCGGCGATGTGTTCGACGGCTTCGCCATCTACAACGCACTGCGCCGTTACAGCGGCAAGGTCACGGCGCGCGTGGATGGGATCGCCGCCTCGGCCGCGTCACTCGTCGCCATGGCCGGTGACACCATCGTCATGCCCGAAAACGCCATGATGATGATCCACAACGCCTGGACCATCGCCGCCGGCGACGCCTCGGCATTGCGCAAGACGGCCGAGCTGCTCGACAAGACGCGCGATGGCATCGTCGCTGCTTACCGAAACAAGTGCGGCCTGGCCGACGACGAGATCGTCGCCATGATGGACGCAGAGACGTGGATGACCGCGAGCGAGGCCAAGGAACGCGGCTTCGCCGATCAGATCGAGGCGCCCGTCAAGCTGCAGGCGTCTGTGCGCACCGGAGAACTGCTTGCGCGCTTCGAACACACGCCCGAAGCGTTGCTGAAAGCGCTCGAAGCCCCGCCGGCGGAGCCGCCGAAAGCCGCTGCACCTGCAGCACCAGCCGCGCAAGCGGCAGCACCGGTCGCCACCACGCCGCCGCCAGATCCTGGCGCGCTCGCGCAACACGCTTTTGCAGCCTGCCGCGCCGCCGGCCTGCCGCAACTGGCTGAGGCTGTCGTGGCATCCAGCGCGCTCGCCAGCAACGAAGCCATCGACGCTGTGGTCGCCCGCGCCAAAGACATCGCCGGCCTGTGCACGGCGGCACACCTGCCTGAACTGACCGCGCAATTCGTTGCCGACGGGCTCAACGCCGAACAGGTTCGCGCCCGGCTGTACGACCGCGTCATGGCAGCCAGCACGACCGGGCTGTCGAACCGTCAGCCGCAGGCAGGTCAGGAAACGCCCGAGCGCAAGACCGGCCCGCACGGCCCCAGCATCTACAGCGCCCGCCGCAAGAAAACGCCTTCGGCTCTCGCCTGAAGCAACCCATTGGAGTCACCCAAATGCAGATCCAGACACAAGGCGTGCAAACCGCCGAATTCCTGCTGACCGAAGCGCCGGGCAGCCTCTCGCGCGAGCAGATCGCCGTGGCGGCGGGCGATGCGCTTCCGGCCGGCCAACTGCTCGAGCAGGACGCCGACGGCACCGGCTACGTCCCGTACGGCACCACCGAAGACGGCAAAGCCGCCGCCATCCTGTACGCACCGCTGCGCGCATCCGAAGCCGACCGCCGCGCCACCGCCATCGTGCGCCTCGCAGAGGTCGCCGAAGCCCGCTTGACTGGCCTCGACGCCAAAGCCCGCACCGACCTGCTCGCGGCCTTCATCGCCGTTCGCTAAGCACTCACCCGAATTCAGGAGAACCCCATGGCTGATATGGCCCTGTTCAATGACGACGCCTTTTCCATGACGGCGCTCACCGCCAGCATCAATGAGCTGGAGACGACGCCCTCGCGGCTGGCCGCTCTCGGCCTGTTCGAAGAAGAGGGCATGACCGTCACCACCGCACAGATCGAGCGCGACGGTGAACAGTTGCAGCTGGTCGCCTCGGCCGAGCGCGGCTCGCCCGGGCAAGTGGTTGTCGGCAGCAAGCGTCAGGTGATCCCGTTCAACGCCGTGCACCTGCCGGAAATCGCCACCATCAAGGCCGACGAAGTGCAAAACCTGCGCGCCTTCGGCGAAGAGTCCGAACTCGAAGCCTTGCAGACGGTGGTGAGCAAGCGCCTGCAGAAAATGCGCCGCCAGCTCGACGCCACCCACGAGTTCCACCGCATCGGGGCCATCAAGGGCCAGATCCTCGACTCGGACGGCCAATCCGTCCTAGTCGACCTGTTCGAGCGCTTCGGGCTGAAGCAACAGCAACTGCCCATCCTCATCGGCGACGTGCGCTCCTCCACGCTGGAACTGCTTGACATGGTGGAGGATTCGCTCGGTGCCACGCCGCACACCGGCGTGCGCGCCCTGTGCGGGCGCAACTTCTGGCGTCAGTTGATGACGTCCAAGGACATCCGGGAGACGTACCTGAACACCCAGATGGCCGCCTCGCTGCGTGGCGACCCGCGCGACACCTTCGATTTCGGCGGCGTCACGTGGGAGCGCTATCGCGGCCGCGTCGGCAACGTGGGCTACATCGGCGACGACGAAGCCTACGCCGTGCCGGAAGGCGTGCCCGAACTGTTCATCACCCGTTTCGCCCCGGCTGACTACATGGAGGCCGTCAACACCAACGGCCTGCCGTACTACGCCAAGCAGGAAGCCGGCAAGTTCGGCAAGGCCGTCGAGCTGGAAGCGCAGTCCAACCCGCTGCACCTGTGCACCCGCCCGCGTGCGGTGATCAAGCTGGCGGCCACAACGGGCAAGGCAGGCTGACATGACGTTTCGGGACCACGTGGCGCATCTCGACACGGCAGTTTTCGAGGCGCTCTCCGACGAGGTGCAAATCGACGGCAAGCCCGACCCGGTGATGGGCATGTTCTATTCACCGTGGCTGGACGTCGAAATCATGCGCGGCCAGCGCACGGGCTTGCGCGAGCCATTCGTGATCCTGCGCGATGCTGACGCCGCTGGCGTTCGGCAGCGCACGCGTGTGCAGGCGCTGGGCGATGTGTTCAGCGTCATGGAGCTGCAACCGGATGGCTCCGGCATGACCAAGCTCGTACTGAGGCCAGAGCCATGTCCGTCACGTTAAAGACCGAGCTCGACATTGCCGCAGCGCTCGCACCGCTCAGCCGTCTGGGCAAAGAAGCCATGCGCAACGCCTGGCGCCGCACGCTGAAGAAGAGCGCCAACTGGGTAAAAGGCCAGACGGCAAAGCAAGTCTCAGCCGAGATGCACATCGCACAAAAGCTGATACGGCAGCGCCTCTACTTTTTCTTGCACAGCGCAGACAAAGGCAAGGTTTGGCTTGGCCTCAACGCCATCGAGGCACACCGGCTCGGCAACCCGCGCCAAACGCGGCGCGGCGTGTCCGTCGGCCGGCATCGATTCGACAAGGCGTGGATCTACCGAAGCAAGCGCGGCGGCAAGAACGACGGCAAGGTGTACCGCCGCGTCGGCAAGGCGCGCATGCCCATCGAGGGCGTCAAGCTCGACTGGGCAGACAAGGGCGAAGCTGCATTCCGCAAAGCCGCGGCAGAGATCGAAGCGCGCCTCATGGTGTTACTGGAGCAGGAAGTGAAATACGAAATCCTCAAGGCAACCGGCCATGCTCGCTGATCTGCAGCAACTGTTTGACGCCGTTGAATCGCACCTGAAAGTGCAATTCCCCGACGTCGCCCTCATCGGCTGGGCACCTGAAATCGAAGAGCGCCTGCCGCTGCCGGCCATCCTCCTGTACGTCGGCGCGCTGCGCCCCGGTACCCACCCCGGCACCGGCCAGCCGCCCGTTGTCATGGTGGTAGAGGCGCGCGTTGTCGGAGATCCGACCGAGCCAAACGCAGAAGCCGCCATGTGGCAGCTCGCTGCGCGGCTCATCAAGGTATTGCACGATCAAACCTGGGGCTTGCCCGTCACCATGGCCGAGCTGGAGGCCGACGGCTTCCACCCAGACGGCATGCGGCCCGATCTCGACGGCTACAGCGTCATCGCTGCCGAGTGGCGGCACGAATTCGACCTCGGCCCGCCCGAATGGGCGTTTGAAGACACCAGCGGCACGACCGTCGATTTCGACATCCAACCGCGACACAGCGAGGCTGACCATGGGCTACGAAGCGGGTGAAGCAGACCGGCGCCTTGCCTGCATCGTGCAGGCCGGCGTCATTGCCCAGGTGGACCATGCTGCCGCACGTTGCACCGTCACCGTTGGGGACTGGACATCTGACTGGCTGCCGTGGTGGACGCGCGCCGGCGGCCGTGTGCGCGAATGGCGTCCGCCGTCGCCCAAAGAGCAGGCGCTGTTGAT
This sequence comes from Ralstonia sp. Ralssp135, assembly GCF_047304345.1. Classification (NCBI taxonomy): domain Bacteria; kingdom Pseudomonadati; phylum Pseudomonadota; class Betaproteobacteria; order Burkholderiales; family Burkholderiaceae; genus Ralstonia; species Ralstonia sp. Ralssp135. The sequence continues at coordinate 8,132 of NZ_JBGLYZ010000024.1, read as the reverse complement.
CTCGCCATCGGGCTGCCTTGAAGGTGGCTTTGTCCTGGCCGGCTTCTACACAGACCAGCACGGCGGCGCGAATGACGATTCGGCAGATGTTACGGCCGTCGATTATGAGGACGGCGCCCGCGAGCAGTACGACCATGCCGCGCACGAATACCGGCTCGCAGTTCCGGAAGGCGGACAAATCGTCCTGCAGGTTGGCGACACGTCTCTCACGCTGCGCAGCGACGGCGCCGAGCTGAAGGCGCCGCAACTGCGCGCCGACGTGCCGGCATCCACCTTCACGGGCAATGCGCTCGTGGAAAAGGCGCTTGCATTCATGGGCGGCTTGTCAGGGCAGGGCGCCGCCGGCGCCACCGCTGTCGCAATCCAAGGCGGCATCCAAGCCACAGACGATGTAGTGGCCGGGGATGTGTCCCTGCGCGGTCACTCGCACATGGAGCAGGGCGACGGCGCGGCGGTCGGAAAGCCGTTCTAGGTTCAGTAGTCCATTAATCGCAAGGCGGCCATGTGCCGCCTTTTTTCATTGGAGGCACCGTGGCCGTCGTCGGCATGAACAGACGTACGGGAGCGCTGCTCTCGGGCATGGACCACCTCCTGCAAAGCCTGACCGACATCCTCAGCACACGACGCGGCACGCGGCGCGAGCGCCCCGAATACGGCAGCGATCTCCCCGACAAGGTGGACTTGCCCAGCACGCGCGGCTGGGTTGCCGCCGCGCAGGCAGAAGCGGCGCGCGCCATCACCCGGTGGGAGCCGCGCCTGCGCCTCTCGCGCGTGCGGGTGGAGGGCATTGAAGACGGCAGGGTGGTCTGGCGTGTCGTCGGTATCTACAACGAGCGGGCCGTCGATCTCAAGGTGATGTCATGAGCGTAATCGACCTATCCGCGCTGCCACCGCCCGATGTTGTCGAGCCGCTCGACTTCGAGGCGTGCTACCAGCGGCTGCTCGCAACTTTCATGGGCCTGTGCCCCGAATGGTCGACCACCATGGAATCAGACCCCGTGGTCAAGCTGATCGAGCTGCTCGCGTACGTCGACGTGCAACAACGCGCGCACGTCAACGATTCCGCCCGCTCGACCATGCTCGGCTTCGCAGTCGGCGCGGATCTGGAACATCTGGCCGCCGGCCTCGATACGAAACGGCTCATTGCCGTGCCGGGCGACCCGGAAGCGTTTCCACCGGTCGCCCCGGTCATGGAATCGGAAGCCAGCCTGCGCACGCGCGCACAGGGCGCCTTCGAGCGGTTGTCAGTCGCCGGCCCACGCGCAGCGTATGAGCTTCATGCACGTGCCGCAGACGGTCGCGTGGCCGACGCAAGGGCCATGTCGCCGGCGCCGGCGGAAGTCATCGTGTCGGTACTCAGCAACGAAGGCGATGGCACAGCCTCAGACGAGCTCGTGGAGCGCGTGCGGCAGGCGCTTAGCGATGAAGACGTCCGCCCGCTGGCCGACCGGCTGACCGTGCGAGCGGCGCGCATCATCCCGTACCGGCTGCGCGTCGTGCTGTACCACTACCCCGGCCCGGAAGCCGAGCCCATGGTGGCGGCCGCGTGGGAGCGGCTCACCGCCTACGCGCAGGAGCAACGCCGCATCGGCCGAGACGTACGCCGCTCCGCCATCTTTGCCGCGGCACACGTTGCGGGCGTCCAGCGCGTGGAGGTTCCCGAGCCCGCCGAAGACATCATCGTCGACCTGACAGAGGCGTCTTACTGCACGGGCATCGATGTTGTTGTCGGGGGCGCGGATGAGTGACAAAACGCTGCTGCCCGCAAACGCAACGCCGCTCGAGCGCGCCCTGGCGCAAACCATCCTGACGCTGCTCGACACGCCCGTCCCGCTGAATCAGTTGTGGGATGCGGACACGTGCCCCGTGCGGCTGCTGCCCTACTTGGCAAGCGCACGCTCGGTAGACCGCTGGAATGCGAACTGGCCGGAAGAGGTCAAGCGCCGAGTCATCCGCGACGCGTTTGCCGTGCACCAGCGCAAGGGCACAGCCGGGGCGTTGCGGCGCGCGCTCGAACCGCTGGGCTATCGATTGACGATTCAGGAGTGGTGGCAGACGCAGCCACCCGGCCAGCGGGGCACGTTCTCGCTCGATGTCGGCATTGAAAACACGGGCGTCACAGAGGCCACCTACCAAGAGATCGAGCAGATCGTCGATGACGTTCGACCGCTCTCGCGCCACATCACCGGCTTGACCGTCAGCGCCGAGATTGCCGGGTACGTTGGCGCACACGCGGCCTGCTTCGATGGCGACACGGTGACGGTGTACCCGTACATGCCCGAGGTTGTTACCTCAGAAGGCCCCACCCATTCGGCGGTGGCCGCCCACGTTGTTGAAATTACTACGGTATCGAATGGCTAAGTATTTTGCGACTTTGACGGAGACGGGCGAAGCCAAGATGGCTCGCGCGCTGCTCTCCAATACGATGGTCCCGCTCACCGAGATGGCCGTGGGCGACGGCGGCATCGACGGCGGCTCGGACGCGGATGTGATGCCGAGCGCCGCGCAACGCGCCCTGGTGCGCGAACGCCTGCGCCGGCCCTTGAACCGCCTCGTTCGCGACGAGAAGAACGCAAGCATCGTGATTGCCGAGGTCTACCTGCCCGAAGAGGTGGGCGGATGGTGGTCGCGTGAGCTCGGGCTGTATGACGAAGACGGCGACCTGTTCGCGGTTGCCAACGTGCCGCCCAGCTACAAGCCAGTACTGGCAGAGGGTTCCGGGCGTGGTCAGTTCTTCCGGATGATGTTGATCCACAAGGCGGCCGGCAACATCGTTCTGAAGATCGATCCAGCCGTCGTTGTGGCAACGCGCGAGTATGTCGACGAGCAGGTGACCGCCGTTCGCATGGCCGTCACAGACGCAGAGAAGCGGTACGCGACAAAAGCGTCGGTCGCGGCGCTATCAGATCACGTCGACGCGGTGGGAAAAGTAGCTGCTGACGCTTTGCCGCGCTCGGGCGGCGTGGTCACTGGCATCGTTGACATCAGCGGCCCATCGAATGAGCTGCTTTTCACTGACACGGCCCAACCCATCACGGTAGGTCGCTTTCGTGTGGTCCCCAGCAACGGCAGCCTCATCATCGATCGCAATACGGCCGCCAAGGGTGATTTCTCAACGTATGTACGTGTCTGCGCAATCGATGGCAACGGCAACATGTCCACACCGGCCGGCATCGTGGCGGACTTAATCAAGACGCGGGGCGGGGTGAACCTGCCGCCCTACAACAACGACGGACGTGGGTTTCTCGAGTTCGGTGGGGACACAGTTATTTGGCGGCTGTTTATGGTTGGCCCGTCTGGAAACTTGGTGCTGAACAGCTACAACGCTGACGGCACCAACAGGCATCAGCCGTTCAACATCAACTACACAACGGGCCAGTGGACATTTGCCGTGCGTCCGAACTTCGCCGGACATGAGCCCTGGGATAGGGCGAACCTGCCAAATCCGCTGACGACGGATGGCGGCGGATTAATCGCAAATCAAGGCTTCAACTTTGGCGTTGGTTACGGCAGATACGCGCTGACCGTTTCGTCGAACGGCACAGATTCCATCGGCGGCGCCTTCGTTGAATGGAACAAGTCACGCTCCCCGGCGCTTCAGATCGATTGCCCGTGGAACCAAGCGGCCTACATGGGCATTCGGTGGACACAGTGGGGCACGCGGCACCTTGCGGCCATTGATTGCTATGCAGGCGGTGGCGATACAACCGTGGCCTATATCTCCATGCACGTTGACGGCCGGGCCAACGCATTCACCTTCAACGGACATGGGGACTTCGAGGCGCAAGGAGCAATCCGAGTCGGCAACGGTGGCGGCATTCTTGCCACCAACGGCAATCTCTACATGTCGTGGGCTGGGCAGTGGCTTTCCGAATACCTCTCAGGCCTGAGCGGTGGCAAAGCCAACTCGGGGGCGGTATGCCAATGGAACACCGACATCACCGAGTTTGGTGGCGTCTCCACCGGCTCAAGCTCCGGAGAGGCTGACCTGCCTGCTCCGTACGTACTGGTCGGCCTGCGCAACGGCTTCTACACGCACTACCTGCGCGCAGTTCAACTGCGCAACCAATGAGGACACAGCCCAATGCTTACCCACGATGAACTGATCTTCTGCCTGCAGCAGAAGTACCCCAATCTCTCTCATGGCGTCGATTTCTGGGTCGGCCAGAGCATGTGCCGCGACACCGGCAAGCAGACCGAAGCCGCCCGCATCATCGCGTGGCACGTAGACGACCAGCCCACCGACGAAGAGGTGGCCGCGCTGGTCGAGCAGTATCGTGACGCTGCCCGGCTGCATGTGTTGGGGCAACGCGCCCGCGAAGAGCGCGATCGCCGCCTTGAAGCAGCCGATGCCATGTTCTACAAGGCCATGGACACCGGCGACGCTAGCAAGGCGCAGCAGGTGGGCCAGTACCGGCAGGCCCTGCGAGAGGTGCCGGAGCTACCCGGTTTTCCGGCCGATTTCACGTGGCCCAGCATGCCGGACGCCGCCGCCGGCCTGCCGTAAGGGCCACTGACCGCACACCCAAACGAGCCCCGCCACCAAGCGGGGCTTTTTCATTTCTACATCCCATCGAGGAGCCGCATGGCATCTTCATTCTTCCACGGCATCACCACCACGATTGTCGACACCGGCCCGCGCCCGATCGCCGTGCCGTCGTCGTCCATCATCGGCCTGGTTGACACGTACACACCGGGCCCGGATCTCGTGCAGCCCGATGTGCCGGTGCAAATCACTAACCCGCGCGAGGCGGCGCAGGCCTTCGGCCAAAACAGCGCCATCACCCGCGCCATCAAGGCGATCCAAGAACGCACATCGGCCGTCATCGTTGCAACCGGCGTGGCCGAGTCCGACGATGCAGACGCGCTCACCTCCAGCGTCATCGGCGGCACAACGGGCGCCGGCATGCGCACGGGCCTGCAATCGCTGCTCGATGCCAAATCACGTTTCAACGTCCAACCACGCCTGCTGATCGCGCCGGGGTTCTCCGCACGCCAGCCGGTTGCGACTGCTGTGGATGCACTGGCGTCCAAGCTGCGCGCCATCGGCATCATCGACGGGCCGAACACCACCGACGAAGCCGCGCTCGCGTATGCGCGCAACTTCGGCTCCAAACGCCTGTACATGGTCGACCCCGGCGTGCGCACGTGGGACATCACCGCCAACGCAGAGGCCGACGCACCGGCATCCGCCTTTGTCGCAGGTCTGTTCGCCTACACCGATGCGCAATACGGCTACTGGGCGTCGCCGTCCAACAAGGAATTCGTCGGCATCACCGGCACCGGCCGGCCCATCGAGTTTCTCGACAACGATCCAGCCTGCCGCGCCAACCTGCTCAACGAGGCCCGCATCGCCACCATCATTCGTGACGGTGGCTATCGGCTGTGGGGCAACCGCACATTGTCGGCAGACCCGAAATGGTCGTTCGTCACGCGTGTGCGCACGCTCGACATCCTCATGGATGCTGCGCAGGCCGGCCACAAATGGGCGGTCGACCGTGGCATCACGAAAACGTACGTGCACGACGTCACCGAAGGTCTGCATGCGTTCATGCGCGACCAGCGCAACGCGGGCGCGCTCATCAATTTCGAGGTCTACGCAGACCCGGTGCTCAACACCGCCAGTCAGATCGAGCAGGGCCGCGTCGTGTGGAACGTGCGGTTCACCGATGTCATCCCCGCAGAAAACCCGATCTTCCGCTTCGAGGTCACCAACGAGTGGCTGACCGAAGTGCTCGACACCAAATAACGGAGGTGCACGTTGGTACCCGAGACACTCTACAACTTCAACCTGTTTGTTGATGGCACGAACCTCGCTGGCAAGGCGACGGAGGTCACGCCGCCCAAGCTGAAGATCAAGACCGAGGACTACCGCGCCGGCGGTATGGATGCAGCCGTCAAGCTCGACATGGGCATGGAGGCAATGGAAGCGTCGTTCTCGCTCGTCACGCTGTCCACTGCCGTGCTGAAGTTGTTCGGCCTGGCCGATCAAAACGCCTTCAACGGCACCTTCCGTGGCGCAGTGCGCGGCACGGACGGCAAGACGCGCAGCGTCGTTCTTGTTCTGCGCGGCATGCTCTACGAGGTCGACCCGGGCTCATGGAAGCCGGGCGCGATGTCCGAATCCAAGTACTCCGTCAGCGCCAATTTCTACAAGCTGGAGATCGACGGCCGCGTCTGGCACGAGATCGACGTGCTCGGCTGCAAACGCGTCATCGACGGCGTTGACCAACTCGCGGAAGTGCGCGCCGCCATCGGCATGTAAGAGCCCACAAGAGACACATCAAGATGCAAATCACAACCATCAAGCTGAAGTTTCCCGCCACCGCCAACGGCGTCAAGGTCAGTGCGCTCACGCTGCGCCAGCCCACCGTGCGCGACATGCGCGTCGCCGGCCAGCAGTCGGGCGGCGATGAAGAACTGCGCGAGATCCTGCTGTTCGCGTCCGTTGCAAGCGTCGGGCAGGACGACATCGAGGGCCTGACCTACGTGGATTACCAGCGCGTGCAGCGCGGCTACTTTCGGCTGCTGGCCGACCGCGAGGCTGCCGATGCCGGACCTGAAGCGGCTGGCCAAGCGCCTGCTGGCGATGGGCGTCAGCCCGTCTGACATTGATGCCATGACGGTCGACGACATGGTTTGGTGGTTGACCGACTGACGCAGCAACGCGCCGCAAACGCCACCAAGTAGCAGGAGCACGGATGGCAACAAAAGACATCGCCCTTGGCATCCTCATCGGCGGCGCGGTCAGCTCAACCCTGGGCCGTGCCGTCAACGAGGTTGGCACCAAGCTGGAGGCACTGAAGAAACGCGCCGGAGAGGCCCGCGTCTGGCAGAACACCATTGGCGAAACCCAGCGCCTGCAGCGCGAGTTCCGCGATCTGCACGCCGCCGGCGACCGCGCGGCAGACAAGGTGCGCATCAAAATAGAGCGCAACACCCGCGCGCTGCGCGATGCCGGGTTCGAGGTCGACCGGCTCGACCGATCGTACCAACGGCTGGGCCGCACCGCACGCGGGTTGGAATTGCGTGCGCGCGGTACCGAGCTGTTCGCCAGCGGCCGAGAGCGCCTGCGCAACACCATTGGCGACACCGGCAAGTTTGTCGCAGCAGCAGTGCCGACCGCCATTTCCGCGGGTTACGAGGCCATCATCCGCGACATCGCCATCAAGGCGGGTGCGGCGCGCACTGACAAAGAGCGCGAGATGAGCGGCGGCATTGCCACCTCCGCGCAGCAAAGCGGCATCGGCCGCAACGTGCTGGCCGATGCCGTCAACCAGATGGTGTCAGCGGGCATGGACGTTGACCGCGCCCTGTCGTTCGCGCCGCTGGTGGGCAAGTTCTCCGTCAGCCAAGGCGCAGACCCGAAAGAGACCGCGCGGATGATTCAGGCGCTCGAGCAGAACGCCAAGATTGCCGACCCCGCCAAGATGGCGCAGGCGCTGGAAACCATCGCGTTTCAGGGCAAGGAAGGTTCCTTCGAATCGAGCGACATGGCGCGCTGGTTCCCCGTGCTGCTGGCAGATATGCAGAAGCTGGGCATTGTCGGCAATTCATCTGTCGAGCAGCTCGGCGCGCTGCTGCAGGTGCAGATGAAAACCGCCGGCAGCGCAGATGAGGCCGCCAACAACACCAAGAACTGGTTCTCCAAAATCGGCAGCCGAGAGACGGCCAGCAACTACGCCAAGGCTGGCATCGACTATCAGGCCAAGATGCGCGAGGCCATCGGCAAGGGCTGGAGCACGATGGAAGCCTCGTTCGTGTTGGCCCGCGCGTACATCGAGCAGGCCGACCCCGAGAAAGCGCAGCAACTCGCCGCCGCGGCAAAGCAGTTCAATAACGAGTCCGACCCCGCCAAGCGCGAAGCGCAGATGCGTGCGTTTGAAGAGACCATGAAGACCGGCGATCTCTTCAACGACATGCAGGTCAAGGCCGCGCTGACGGCCTACATGCAGAACTCGGATCTGTATCAGCGCTTGAAGAAGGAGGGCGCCCAGGCCACCGGCGAGATCGAGAAAGACCTGGAAGACCGCCGCGCCAGCTCCAAACAGAAATGGGCCGAAGTCGGGCAGGCGTGGGATGAAGCCATGCGCCGCATTGGCGATGCGCTCAAGCCTGTGACTGATAGCGTT
>NZ_JBGLYZ010000023.1:0-84957 GCF_047304345.1 Ralstonia sp. Ralssp135 | reverse complement strand
AGCTGCACCGGCTCCGGCCGCTGCTGCGCCGGCACCCGCTGCAGCACCGGCCGCGCCGGCTGCAGCTGCCGCACCGCAAGCCTCTGCAGGCGAGGTTGGCAAGAAGGTTTACGAGTCGACTTGCCAGATGTGCCACGCCGCCGGAGTGGCTGGCGCGCCCAAGTTTGGCGACAAGGCCGCCTGGGCGCCGCGCATTGCCCAAGGCAAGGCCAAGTTGTATGACTCCGCGCTGCACGGCAAGGCCGCGATGCCGCCCAAGGGCACTTATGCCGGCTCCGATGACGACGTGAAAGCCGCCGTCGACTACATGGCCGCCGCTGCCAAGTAAGCGGTCCCGCATTCCCGAAGAAGCCCGCCCCGTGCGGGCTTTTTTGTTTGCCTGCCGCGGCAGTGGCAGACGCGGGGCATGCCGTTTGCTACGCCTAATTCGAATGTGCGGAGAACGAGGCAGCCCTGCTGCTTCACCCCGCGTACGTCTGTGCAATGAGGCAAACGGAGGTTGCAATGCGAACGGAACGAACGACGCTGATCTACTGGGTGGCTGCCGCGTTGGCAATCGGTAGCTCGACCGCCATGGCGGCCGACAACTGGGTCAAGCTGGCCCCGTTGGCCGACAACGGCGGCTCGCTCTATCTGGACAAGGACTCCATCGAGCACAACAAGGATGGCACCGTGCGTGCCACGACGCGCGACGCCTATGACGCGCCGCGCAAGCTATCCGACGGCAGGGCGTATCAGTACGACACACGCACGTCCGTCTACGACTGCAAGGAAGGGCGCATCCTGCCGGTCAGCGCGCTGATCCAGGACGGCCAGCACGCCACGGTGCTCACCAAAAACATCGACGGCCCCCGCTGGGAAGCCGTCGTGCCGCGCTCAGAGGGCGAGGCGATCCTGCACGCCGTTTGCCAAAAATAGCGCGCTGACGACGGCGTTACTGGACGGCCGCTGCCGGCGCGAGGTCGACGCGCAGCGTACCGTCCGCATCCATGCGCGTGGTGCCGCGCGCAGCGGCCTCGCGGTAGTGATACAGGTCGAAGCGCAGCGGCCCGTGCGTTGATGTATCGGTAACCAGCACGCGGCTGTTGGTCACCAGCACGTTGTACATCTTCAGGTCACCTGACTGGATCCAGATGCGGCTGGCCGCGTCGGTGGGCGCAGACGCGCACAGGGCCGGCGCAGGGCCGAAGCCGAGCACCAGCCCGTCAGGCGTGACACGCGCCGTTTTCATCTGACCGATCAGCCGCGGCGGTGGAAACACAGTGTATTGGTCCAGCACCATGTCATTACCGTCCAGCTTGGCGCCGTCGCGATTGAGCGGCGCAAGCTGCGACAACTCCAGCCCCATCCCCTTGAGCAGCGCCAGCGTCTGGATGCCCATCACGCGGGCCTCGGTAGGCGTATAGACGAGGTAGCGCGATTCCTTGAGCGCCAATGTGCCGCGCATGCCGAACGGCAGCCACACGCCGGGAAAATGATTGCGCAGCTTGAGCCCGCCCGACACGTCGAGCACGCCGTCGCCTGGCGTGAGCGACAGCGCATTGAGCGAGCGCGGCGAATAGTCGAGCAGATACCGGTTGAACAGCGCGTCGAGCGAATCCTTGGGCACGGTTACTTCGCCGCCGAGGATGCGGATGTCGAACTGGCTCGGGTCGTCCATGTCGACGGGCTGGCCGGGCTTGTGCGGCACGAGCTGCGCGGTGAGTTGGTGCACACGGAAGCCGATGTCGCCGGTGATGCGGAAATCCACATCACGCATCTGCACGACGGGCGGTGCCGTGCCCGAGTCGCGCGCAACGGCGGGGCCGCTGGCGTTTGGCGCACCGGAGGACGGATCGCAGCGCTGCACCCATTGCTGGCGCACTGTGGTCAACTCCTTGCGCTGTGCGCTGGCCATGGGTGGCTCGGCAGCGCGGGCGAGGGCGCTGGCAAGAAGCCCCGTCAAGCCGAGCGTCACCAACACCAGGCGCAACATCAGGGCGGCGAGAGCGAAGGCGGGGGCGATCATGGCGCGGTCCTCTTGGCGAGTTGCAGGGTGGGCTTGCCCGCTTTGGCGACGGCAGGTGCCTTGGCGGCTCTGGCGGCGCTGAGCGTGTCGAACGACGGCATCAGCACGCGAATGCCGCCATCGGGCGAGAAGCGTAGCGACCCAGCCACAAGCTGATCGCGATAGCGATACAGGTTGAACACGAACGGCTTGGCCGGGTCGGCCACGACGATGTCGATGCGCGCATTCATCGGCATCGAGCGCATGAACCGGATGTCACCGCCGCGAAAGAGGATGTACGGGCGCTGCGCATCGGCGGCGTTGGCCAGCGGCGGCATCTGCGGGGTCCCATCGCCGATCTGCATGAGCAGCCCCTCGCGCGTGACGCGAATGGCGGAGAGCTTCAAATCCAGCGCGGGCGGCGGAAAGAGCTTGGGCACCTGCATGACGATCTCGCTGCCCGCCAGCTGCACGGCAGGCGTCGACACCGGCAACAGATCGGCCAGCTCGATATGCGCGGCGCCCATCAGCGCGCTGGCGTCCTGGCCTCGCACCTTGACCACGTTGGGGCGGAACACGATGGTTTGCGGGTCGCGCAGGACCAGCGGGCCGCGCAGTTCGATCGGCACCCAGGCGCCGCGACGGCGCATCTCGGCGCGCATGTCGAGCGTGCCGTCGTCGAGCGAGAAGCTGAAGTTGCGCAGCGGAGGGTCATCGCCCGACCCGCGCGCAAAGACCACGGTGTTGAACAGCGCGGCCATGCTCTCTGCCGTGACGCGCACTGAACCATTCACGGGCTGCAGCGTGTACGACGACACATCGTCGAGCCACACCGGATCACCTGGCGCACGCGGCACCATGCGCAGCGCGAGCTGATCGACCAAAAAGCCCACGCCACCATCGAAGCGGAAATCGACATGACGCAGATACGAGATCGCATCGGGCTGGCCGGAATCGCGCAGCGTGGCGGGCCGCACCTCGCGCGTGGCGAGGTTGCCCGACTGGAACGGCGCGCGCGCCTGGGCCCGGGCGTCTTCAAGCTGTTTGGCTTTTTCAGCTTCGATGGCGCCGTGTCCGTCGCCGGCGGTGGCGCAGCTTTGCAGCAGCAACGCCGCAACCACCGCGCCCGCAGCCCGGAGCGCGCTATTACGGTGACGCAAGGTCAAGTCCCACATCGACGGTCTCCTCGTCGTGAGAAACGCACCGGAAACGTTCCGGCAACCGACGCGGTCTGTCGCCGCGCTCGTGTAGAATTTTTTGCATGCCTGCCCGCAAACCAACCGGCGATGCCGGTCCACCCGCCATTCCGCCTGCCCGCGAGTTCACCATCGATGAACTGGCGCGCGCGGCTGAAACCACTGTCCGCAACGTCCGCTCGTATCAGGATCGCGGCCTGATCGATCCGCCCGAGCGGCGTGGTCGCGTGGGTATCTACACGCAGGCGCATCTGGGGCGGCTCAAGCTCATCAATCACCTGCTCGGGCGCGGCTACACGCTCTCGAACATCCAGGAGCTGCTCAAGGCCATCGTCGAGGGCCATGACCTGCGCTCCATCCTTGGGCTCGAATCCGCCATCGCCAGCCCGTGGTCGGATGAGTCGCCCAAGCACTACTCGCTTCTGGCGCTGGCCAAGCTGTTTGGCCGTGCCATGTCGCGTCAGGCGCTGGCGCGGGCCATTTCGCTTGGCCTGCTTGAACCCGATGGCCTCGGCTATCTGGCGCGCAGCCCGAAAGCACTGCTGGCCGGCGCGCAGATGGCAAAGGCCGGTTTCCCGCTGGTCGAAGTGCTCGACATCATCGAGCGTGCCCGGCCGCATACGCAGGCGGTGGCCGACGATCTTGTCTCCATGGTCGTGCGCGAACTCGACAAATACGGCAGCGATCTGCCGCCGGTCGAAGACGTGCCGCGTCTGGTCGACGTGATCTGGCGCATCCGTCCGCTGGCGCTGGTGGCGGTTGAAGCCGAGCTGATGCGCGCGCTTGAGACGGCCGCCAACAAATACCTGGGCGACCGCGTGGCGCAGGTCATCGAGCACATGCATGAACCGCCTGGCAGCGCGCCCGGGCCGGACAAAGGCTAGTGTCTCCGGCGCGCCCATGCGTGGGGCGCGCCTTATCTATTTCTAGTTTGATCCTGATACGACGGGTGCTGCAGGCGTTTTGAATGCCTGCTCAAGACCCGGCTGCACCTGCGGTCGAGAGCTTGCGGCGGATCGACGGCGACGGCGCTTCGCCATTTGCAGCGGCGTAGGCTTCGATTTCCGAAATCAGCTTGGGCAGGCGTGCAAGTGCGTCCCGGTTGTCTTCATCCCACGGGTGGAATGAAGGTCGGAAAAAGTCGAAGAACTCCGGAATGATCTTGCGCAGCGGTGCCGGGTGAATCCACAGGAAGTGGAACGCCTTGCCCAGACCGAAGAACTTGTTCTTGCAGGTGCGATCGGCAAAGATCAGCCGCAAGTGCACGTAAAACACCATCGACCAGAACATCAGCGTGGTCAGCAGCATCGTCGACGTGCGCAGGATGTAACGGCGCAGGCCCGGCTTGATGGCGAGGTTCCACACGTCGTAGCTGACGGCCTTGTGCTCGGTCTCTTCCATGGCATGCCACAGCCAGACCTGGCGGTAGCCGGGCTCCGAGTTGCGGCCCAGGCCATCTTCATGTGAAAGCACCTGGCCGGCCAGCATGGCGGTGTAGTGCTCCAGCGCCACGGTCACGGCCAACTGGTGCGACTTCGGCGTCCACTTGCGCAGCACATTCAGGAACTTGCCGACAAAGCGGTCGATGCGCGTGGCGGGCAAGCCGGCCCGGTCGAGCAGGTCGTTGTACAGCACGTGCTCGCGCGTGTGCATGGCTTCCTGGCCAATGAAGCCGGCCACGGCCTGCTTGAGTTCGGGGTCGGTCACCAGATGGCGGTAGTTGCGCACGCTGTCCATGAAGAAGCGCTCGCCGGTCGGGAAGAAGATCGACAGCGCGTTCAGGAAGTGGGTGACGTGCGTGCCTCGCTCGTGCCAGTTGCTGATGCGATCAGCAGGCAGGTGAGGATGCACGTCGCGGCGGACTGGCATCATGGGCGGTTCTCCTGGAATGTGGTTTCTGAAAGGCGCGTCGACGCGCGCCCTTGATCGAGGAATGCACAGAGGTCGGTCCCCACACGCACGGGGTCTTCCTCCATTGGGATATGGCCGAGTGCCGGATACATGCGCAGCGTGGCGCCGGGAATGCGGCGGGCAAATTCACCGGCATGCGCAGGCGGGATCCACCGGTCGCGCTGGCCCCAGAGGATGAGCGTGGGCACTCGGATCGAGGCCAGCCCGCTGGTATCGACATCGTCAAAGCGGAACTTCGGCACCATCTTGCCGATGGCCTGTCGTGCACCGTCGGCATAGAAGAAATCGGCGTAGCGGCGCAGCGTGGGTTCGGACACGCGCGACGGGTCGCCATACACATCGCGCGTGGCGGCGCGGATGATCCCCTCGGGCAGCATCCACGGCGACGTCAGCCGCACGCCCAGGTGATTGAACAGATCGATGTAGATCGGCAGCTTCATCGGAAAGCCCGCCGAATCGATCAGCACGAGCTTCTTGGCGCGGCCCGGGTGCCGCACGGCAAAGTCCCACGACACCATGCCGCCCAGCGAGTTGCCGATCAGCGTGAGTTTCGACAAGCCCAACGTATCGACAAACGCGTCGATGAAGTCGCGGTACAGCGGTAGCTCCATCGTGCGCGGGTGGCCTTGTGCGTCGCGCAGCGGGCCGGTGATGCCGAACGGCGGCAGGTCGAGCCGGATCACGCGATAGCGCCGCGTGAGCTGCGGCAGCACGCCGTCCCACGTATGCAGCGATGCGCCAAAGCCGTGGATCAGCAGCAAGGTGCCTTCCGAGTTGGCGGTGCCTTCATCGGTGTAATGCACGCGCGTGCCCATCAGCGGCAGATAGCGCGATTGCGGCTTGGCGTAGCGCGCGATCAGCACGTCGCGCCCGATGCTGCGCAGGCCGACGCGGCCGGGGCGCAGCATCGCGCGGGCGACGTTGAGCAGGTTCGCGCGCGGGGGGCTGGCGAACAGTTCGCTGGTGGTGGCCGTGTTCATCGGCGGCCCCTTATTTGGCGCGTACGGTGGCCGGCGACGTATCGTCGCGCAGGGCTTTCTTGCGCGTGCGGCGGGCTTCGCGCACGACCAGCGCCTGGTACGCCGCGGGCAGCACGCGGGCCATCACATCTGCGGCGTGGGCGTCGGGGCCGATCAGCACGCGGCGCTTGTTCTTGCGCACGCCATCCAGGATCACCTGCGCGGCCTTGTCTGCCGAGGTGATGAAGAACTTCTCAAACTCCGCCTTGCCCTGCTGTTCGTCGCGCACCAGGAAGCCGTTCATGCTCGGCGAGACGCGGCTCGACTTGGCAATGTTGGTCTTGATGCCGCCCGGGTGGACGCATGTGGCCGACACGCCGCAGTTCATCAGATCCAGTTCCTGGCGCAGGGCTTCGGTGTAGCCGCGCACGGCGTACTTGCTGGCGTTGTAGGCGCCCATGCCCGGCTGCGCGAAGATGCCGAAGATGCTCGACGTGTTGATGATGTGCCCGTTGCCCGTTGCCTTGAGCAGCGGCAAAAACGCCTTGGTGCCGTGCACGACGCCCCAGAAGTTGATGTTCATGATCCAGGCCAGCTCGTCGTCTTCCATGCCTTCGATCGTGCTGGACAGCGCCACGCCCGCGTTGTTGAAGATCAGGTTGACCTTGCCGTGCGCGGCGGCCGCTTCTTCGGCCCAGCGATACACGGCGGCGCGGTCGGCCACGTCAACCGCATGCGTGGTCACGCGGATGCGGTCGCCTTCATGCGCACGCACCAGTTGCAGCGTCTGCGCGAGCGCCGCTTCATTGCGATCGGCCAGCGCGAGATGGCAGCCTTCGCCTGCCAGCTGCAGCGCCAGCGAGCGGCCCATGCCCGACGCGGCACCCGTGATGGCGGCAACCTGGTTGTTGAATGACTTCATGGCGTGGTCTCCTTGGGGCTGACGCGCGTCAGACGCGGTCGAGCGCTTCTTCGTTAGGGGTGTTCTGGGCGGCGGGCACCGTGCGGGCAGGTACGCGCAGGGGCACGCCCTTCGGTACGGCCATCGGGCGCGTGCGGTAATCCGCCAGCCGGAAATGCGCCGTGGCGCGGCGGAATTGCCAGGTGAAACCCGGCCACAGCGTCGTGTTCTTGCCCGTCTTCGGATCGAGGTACCAGCTCACGCAGCCGCCGGCCGACCAGATCGCATTCGACAGCCGCTTCTGGATGCCGTCGTTGAAGCGGCGCTGCACGTCGGGACGTACGTCGATGGCCGCCACGTTGTGCGCACGCATCGACTTGAGCGCGTCAACGATGTACGCCACCTGCGACTCGATCATGAACACCATCGACGAGTGGCCGAGCCCCGTGTTCGGGCCCACCACCATGAAGAAATTCGGAAAACCCGACACCGTGGTGCCCAGGTAGGCCTCTGCGCCGTGCTTGTCCCACGCATCGACAATGTCCACGCCTTGGCTGCCAAGCAGCACGCCACGCGGGAACGGGTCCGTTGCATGAAAGCCCGTGCCGAAGATCAGGCAATCGACCTCGCGCCGCGTGCCGTCGGTGGTGACGATGGCGTTGGGTTCCACACGTGCGATGCCGGAGGTGATGACGTCGACGTTCTCGCGCGTGAGCGCCGGGTAATAGTCGTTCGAGATCAGGATGCGTTTGCAGCCGATGGTGTAGTTCGGCGTGACCTTCTCGCGCAGCGCGGGATCGGCAATGCGGCGCTTGATATGGCCGCGCGCCATGCGCTCCACCGCCTTCATCAGCTTCGGATGAATCACGAAGCCGAGCACGCGCGACTCCAGCATCCAATAGATGCCCGTGCGCATCAGCTTTTGCGTGAACGGCAGATGGCGGAACAGCCAATGCTCCGCGCGCGACACCTTGCGGTCGGGTTTGGGCAGGATCCACGGCGGCGTGCGCTGATACAGGTCGAGGCGGCCAACCTTCGGCGCGATCTGCGGCACGAACTGAATAGCCGAGGCGCCCGTGCCGATCACGGCCACGCGCTTGCCGCGCAGATCGTAATCGTGCTCCCACAATTGCGAGTGGAAAGCCTTGCCCTGGAAGGTTTCGATGCCGGGAATGTTCGGCCAGGCCGGACGGCTCAGGCCGCCCATGCCGGAGATCAGCGTGCGGGCGCGGTAGCGGCGGCCGTCGGCCATTTCCAGATTCCACACACCGGCGGCTTCGTCAAACGTGGCGCGCGTCAGTTCGTGATGGAAGCGCACGTGCGGGCGCACGCCAAATTCATCGGTGCAGCGCTCTAGATACGCGCGAATTTCCGGCTGCGGCGAATACATGCGCGACCAGTCCGGATTGGGCGCGAACGAAAACGAATACAAGTGTGATTGCACATCGCACGCGCAGCCGGGGTAATGATTGTCGCGCCACGTGCCGCCCACAGACCCCGCTTTTTCGAAGACGAGGAAGTTGTCGATGCCGTTTTGCTTGAGCTGGATCGCCATGCCCAGGCCAGCAAAACCCGTCCCGATGATGGCGGCATCGATCAGGGCGGGGGCGTCAGGGCTGCGCGGGGTCGGCGCAAAAGCGTCGGGGCGCGGAAAATCGGTCCGTGCGTTCACGTGGTGTCTCCGTGGGCACCACTTGGGCGCCTCTTAATGTGACATTGGTCGATGTCATCGTAGGAGGCCGCCAGAACCGAGTCAATCGGGCGATTGGAATGGCACGTCTAAAAGCGATGCATCGATCGCTTGAAACGGTTTTCCCTTATGAATCCGTCACTTGCGTGCGGTGCACAACGTCAGTGGCCGCCGGTGCGAAGGCACTCAACAACGCGTTGATGTGCGCAAGAAGCCGCGTGGCATGGCGCCCGGAGACGCGGATGTCACGCTCGCTACCGTCATTCACGGCACGGCGGAAGGCTTCCACCACGGCGTCGACGCTCGGGTTGTGCAGCAGCGCCAGCGCGCCTCCGGTGCGATGGGCCCACTGGCGCAGCCCAGGGCGGTCCATCGTGTCCAGCAGCGGCTGGAGCCGTTGCGCATCCTCAGCCAGCGACGACAGGAAGACCTGTGCCAACCCGGCTGCGGCGGGGTCGGCCCCCAGCGCGGCGTGCAGATCGTCGAGCGACAGGGCGAATGGCGCCTCCGGGGGCGCATCTGCGCTTGCGGCTTCGTGGCTCCACAGCGCAGCCAGCGCTTCCTGCAGCGTGACAAGCGTGGTCGGCTTCAGCAGGCTTGCGTCCATTCCCACGGCACGGCATCGCGCGTGCTCCTCGGCAAGCGTTGTTGCCGTGATGGCGATGATGGGCAGGCGAGGGCCGCCGGCGCGCTCTTCGTGGCGGATGTGCCGCGCCAGGTCGAAGCCGTCCATGCGCGGCATGTGGCAGTCCGTGAGCAATGCGTCAAACCGGTGTTCGTGCAGGCGCTCGAGCGCGACCACGCCATCTTCGGCCAGCGTGACCCGATAACCCAGCAGGCGGAGTTGCTTGGCGATCAGTTCGCGGTTGATCGGGTGGTCTTCCGCCACGAGGATGTGCGCACCCGGCGCGTCACAGGGGGCGACGGCGGGCTGTGCGTGCACCGCCGCGGTGGCGATCGGCACATGGTCGGATTGGGGAAGCGCGCGCTCGCACGCCTGTACAAATGCGTGCCAGTTCAGCGGATTGATGCTCAGCGTGTTGCCGGGTCCGGAATAGCACGCTTCCGGGGTGATGCGGATGGCGTGCGCCTCTGCCTGTGCGGTGGAGGTGAAGAGGATGTCGGCGTTAGCGGCGGGGCCCGCTTGCAGTCCGGCCGCGATCGCGAACTGCGTGAGGCTGTGCCGCACGGCCGGGTCGTCCACAACAATGGCAACGCTGCAGCCCGCCAGTTGCGGCAACGCATACCGCGCCTTGAGCATCGGCACGGCCAAGTGCAGCGTGACTGCCGTGCCGTGCCCGGGAACGCTTTCCATGACGAGCTTGCCGCCCATCAGGCCGGCAAGCTGGCGAGAAATCGCCAGGCCCAAGCCGGTGCCGCCGTAGCGGCGTGTGGTCGAGCGCTCGGCCTGCACGAACGGCGCGAACAGCGTGGCCTGAACCTCCGGCGAGATGCCGATGCCCGTATCGGAGACGCAGATGGCGAGGTGCGCCGTGTCGTCCGTCACGCGCGTGCATTCTGCCGAAAGCCGCACGCTGCCCGTATCGGTGAACTTGATGGCGTTGGAAAGCAGGTTGAACAGGATCTGCCGTAGACGAATGCTATCGACCGAGACGCTGGCCGGTACGTTGGCGGCCACCTCCACGTGCACGGCGAGCGCTTTCTCGTGCGCCCGACTTGCCAGCAGGCCCACCGTGCCGTCAAAGACCTCGCGCAAGTCTGTGGGCGACGGCGAGATATCCAGCCGGCCGGCCTCGACCTTTGCGTAGTCGAGGATGTCATCGAGGATGTGCAGCAGGGCGCGCCCCGAATCCTGCACCAACGAGACCATCTGCTTCTGCTCGCCTTCGAGCTTCGTCTGCTGCAGCAATTCGACCAGCCCAAGCACGCCGTTCATGGGCGTGCGGATTTCGTGGCTCATCATGGCCAGGAAACGGTCTTTCGCGTGCAACGCCGATTCCGCTGCGTTCTTGGCGGCTTCCAGCGCGTCGGCCTGCTCGCGTTCCGTGGTGACATCGCTCAGGTAACCGTTCCAGACCGTGCGGCCGTCGGCTTCGCGGTGCGGGATCGAGCGCGCGTGCAGCCAGCGCACTGAACCGTCCGGGCTGACATGGCGAAAGCGCTGATCGAACGGCGTCAGCTCTTGCGCGGAGGTCAGCACGCTCTCAAGAATCCGTTCCCGGTCGTCCTGGTAAATGAGCAGTTCGGGCGTGGACAGGTAGTCCAGCAAATCCTGGGGCTCAACGCCAAGCGTTTCGTGGGCCTTGCCCGCCACGTAAGTGATGCGTCCCTGTGCTTGGCCGGGCGGCAGCTCAAACTGGTAGACCAGCGCCGGCAGCGATTCGGTGACCTCGCGCAGGCGCTGCTCAAGGCGTTCGGCCCGCGCCTGCGTTTCGCGGATCTCGCTGATATCGACCAGCGAGGCGACGGTGCCAGCAGGTTGCCCATCCGGCAGATGGAACGGCTCGATCCAGTACAGCACGCTGCGTGATTGCCCGTCCGGCGTGTCGATGATGAGTTCTTCGCGCGTGCTTTCGCTGGCCTCCACCGCGCGTTGGTCGATATCGGACAGCGGCGACGTATTGCTGACCGAATACAGCCCCAGCTCCTGCGGCGTGTGCCCGAGCAGCGACGCCCGTGTGCGGCCGAACATGTTGCAGAACGCCGCATTCACGGCAACGTAACGGTGTGCGGCGTCATTGGCGACGAGCGGAAACGGCACGGCTTCCATCAGCGCGCGCTGGAAGCTCAGTTGACGGGCCAGGGTTTCTTCGGCACGGCGGCGCTGATGGTTTTCGCGGCGCAGTTGCATCTGCTTGATGAACAGTGCAACCAATGCCGCTAGCACCAGCGCTGCCGCCGGGCCGAACCTGCCGAGCACGGCTGAAGCGGATGGACCCAGCTGGTAGCTGACCGACAGCCACTTGTTGCGGATGCTCACCTGCTCGCCTTCCGGCATGGCAAAGAGCGCGCGATTGATGAGCGGGACCAGCGCTGCGTATCGCGCCGACACGGCCACGCCGATGCTCTCGATCGTGTTTGCGGAACCCGTGACCTTCAGTTCGCCTGGAAAGTGATGGCGGATCAGCGCGTCGGCCACCGGCAGGTTGACGATGGTGAAATCGGCCTCTCCGGTCGCTGTCATGGACAACGCCTCGTTGACCGAGCGCGCCGGAAGAATGCGGATCTTCGGTACGTTTTGATGCAGCAATGTGGTCAGCGTGTCGCTCGCCGGCAGAGCGACGGTCTTGCCGGAAAGCTCGGGCAGCGCGGCTACCGTGAGCGCGTCGCTGCGCCCCACGATCACCATCGGCGTCGCATCGATCGGCTGCGTGAACGTAAAGCCCGGCGGGCGGGAATCCTGGTCGGACATGCCGAGCAGGATGTCGACCTCGCCGCTGCGCGCCTTCGCGAGCGCTTCAGCCCAGTCGCGCACGGTCACCCGCTCGAAACGCAACCCGAGCGTACGCGAGAGAAAGTTCTGATATTCGGGAAAGATGCCGAGCATCGCGCCGCCCGATCCGTTGAAGGTGTACGGCATGTAGTCGGGATCAGCGGCGTAGCGCAGCGGCGGCAGCGATGCCAGCATCGCGCGCTCGTCGTCCGACAACTGCAGGCCCACAGACCACCCGCCCCCTTGCGTGATCCACCGCGCGCGCAGCTCGCTCATCGTCGCGTCGGGCAACTGGGCAAGATGGCGGTCCAGATAGCGGATCAGCATTGCCTGCCCGCGCGGCGCGGCAAAGTGCAGCGCGTCGACCTGCTGGTTTACAAGCTGCACGATCGAAAGCCGCCGGTAGCGCGGCTGCGACATCAACTCCCGCGTCGGATAGGTCACGCCCACGTAAGCGTCTGCCGCGTCATGCAGCACGGCGTCGAGGGCGTCTGCCGCCGTGGGCGTACTGATCAGGCGGATGCTCGGGTACTGCCCCGCCAGCTCTTCTTCGAGCGAAGAGCCTTGCTCGACGGCGATGCGCATGCCGGGGGCAAACGGGTTCTGCGCGACTTGCGTGTTGTCGTTGCGCGCGACCACCGCGGTGGGGCGTTCCAGATACGGTGCGGAATAGATGAGGCAGTGATCGTATTGCGAGCGGGGTGCCACGCTCATGATGATGTCGACGTCGCCCCGGCACGCCGCCTTGAGCAGGTCGTCACGCCGTGCGAAGACGTGCGGGATGACGCGTACCTGATCCTGCGGAATCAGATGCATCAGCAGATCGCCGGAGAAGCCGCTGAGCCGGTCGGCTTCGACGCCTTCCAGCGGCGCCATGGCATCGCTGATGACGCCCACGGTCACCTTGGACGGAAACTGCGTGAGCCGTTGAACGGCCTGCGCCGCGTCTTCCGCGTCGGCATCGCGCGTGCCACCCGCCCAGCCCAGTGCGACGGCGCAGGCGAGCAACCCTGCACCGATACCGATGCGCAGGCGGGCAGACGCCGCACGCGTGACGCGGGCCATCGTGTCAGGCCTCACCACTGCCAAGCAGTCCGTGCCGCACGGCAAAGTCGAACAGCGCCGCCTCGGTGCCAAGCTCGAGCTTGCGCATGGCCGTCTGCTTTTGCGAACTGATGGTCTTGACGCTGCGGTTGAGCTGCACGGCAATCTCGCTGACCGTCTTGCCGGTCACGTACATGCGCAGCACTTCCAGCTCGCGCTTGCCGAGCTTGGCGACCGGATCATCGTGGGCGGGCTGCGGCTCGCCGCTGCGGCAGAGCAGCTTGGCATTGAGCATTGGCGAGAGATAGATGCGACCGTCCGCCGCCGCGTGCATGCCTTCGAGGATGTGATGCGGCTCGTCGGATTTGCTGACGATGACCTTGACGCCAGCGCGCAGGATGTTGCTCATCAGCGCGCGGGTCTCAAGCATGGTGAGCACCATCACGCGCAGGTCGGGGTGGCGGCGCACGAGGAATTCGAGCAGGAGGATGCCGTCGCCATAGCGGCTGCCAGGCATGGCGTAGTCGGTGATGACAAGGTCGCAACGCACGCGGCCGAGCACGGCGAGCAGCTCATCGGCGTTGCTGGCCTCGCCCACCACCTCGAAGCCGTCGACCCCCGATACGAGGCGCCGCACGGCTGCCACCACGCCAGGGTGATCATCTGCAATGACGATTTGGATGGTGGGATGCATGTCGACGTGTCTCCGAGCGTGTAACGTGCGGCAACGTGTTTGCCGCATTGCTGAGAATCGCCGAAGCCTCCAGGGTGGAACATCGGAAACGTCCTATAAATACGCCCCAATCCGCGCTTTTTTGGTGCAAATTTGTCGCAGCGCGTTGCGATCGTGGCCATCATTTCGGACCCAGGCGGTGCGCCGGTGCGTGGCACAATGCTGGCGATTTCCTCGCACGCTTGATCGCACCGATTTCCCATGACGCCCACATCCTCGACAGCACCTTCTGCGGCCGCACGCAAGCAGAGCGCCGAGCGCTCCACCTTGGTGAGCGCGGGCGTCAATTGCCTGCTCTCGGCAGGGCAGATTACGGCGGGGCTGTGGTCGCACTCGCAGGGCCTGGTGGCGGACGGGTTGCATACGCTGTCCGACTTGATCGCCGATGGCATCGTCTTCATTGCCAACCGCAACAGCCACAAGGGGCCAGACGAAGATCACCAATACGGCCACGCGCGCTACGAGAACGCCGCGTCGCTGGGGCTCGGGCTGCTGCTGATCGGAGCGGGCGCGGGCATGATCTGGGCCGCGGTGGAGAGCCTGCGATCGCCGCAGGGGCCGACGCCGGTGCATGGTCCGGCGCTGGTCGTGGCACTGATCGCGCTGGCGGCCAAAGAAGGACTTTTCCGTTACATGCTGGCCGTGGCCAAGCGCATCAACTCACGCATGCTGATTGCGAATGCGTGGCATGCGCGTTCCGATGCGGTGTCGTCGTTGGTGGCGGCGATTGGCGTGACGGGCAACCTGATGGGCTATCACTGGCTGGACCCGGCGGCCGCCTGCATCGTCGGGCTGATGATTGGCCGTGTGGGCGTGCGCTTTGGTTGGGAGGCGCTCAACGACCTGATGGACCGCGCCTTGCCGCCTGCGCAGGTGGAGGCGATCCGGACCAGCCTGGAAGCCACGCCGGGCGTGATCAATGTGCACGATCTGCGTACGCGTGTGACAGGCGACCAGGCATTGGTGGATGCGCATATCGAGGTGGACCCGCGCGTCTCCGTGAGCGAGGGCCATGCGATTGCCGTTCGGGCGCGCACCAATGTACTGACGGCACATATCGCAATGGCTGTGCTCGACGTGCAGATTCACGTCGACCCGCGCGAGCACATCGCGACCGACCCCGTGCCGCTACCCGACCGAGATGCGCTGCACGCCGTGCTGGCACAACTGCTGCCGTCCGGCACGCCGCTGGACGCACGCCACTGCGTGCTCCACTACGTCGATGGCGCAGTGGAGGTCGACCTGGTCCTGCCGCCGGCACTGGCCGCCGAAATCGCCCGCATTGCCGATGCCATCCACGCCAGGTGGGATGGTCTCGTACGCCTGCGCGTGCTTGTTACGGACGTTTGAGCCTGTCGCGCTAGCGGCACTGGTCGACCGCGTTGGCCGGCTGCGTCTTGGCGGGGTCGAAGTGCAACTGCTCCAGCCCCTTTTCCGTCAGCGACATCCAGTCGATCGCGCCCGACGTGCGCAGCAAACCGGTGCTGCCCACCGGGCGCCATTGCACGCGCTTGCCGTCGGTGTTCAGCAACGTGGCCGATAGCGTGAGCGAATCCGGCCCCGCCTGCAGTTGCAACATGCGGCCATCAGCGGCGGGCGTGTAGGCGGTGTTCTGGTTCACGGTGATGCCCGCCTCGCGCACTGTTGCCGGCATGCACGAAATGGATGCGCGCACCTTGCCCGTCGTGTCGATCAGATCGGCAAAGCCGTTGCCCTTGGCCACGCCCACCAGCAAGTACCGCTCGATCGCCGGCATCCACGTGACGCTGTAGGTGTAGTACTGCAGATGCTTGTGCAGAAGCTGCTCGCCCGTTACGCGTCCGCTGACCGGATCAAAGACGGCGATCTTCAGATTGGCCTCGGTCTGGCCCGGCACGAACTGCTGCCAGGCGAGCAACGCATTGGTGCTGCCGCCTGCCACCATGGGCCACCATTCGCGCCGGCCATCGGCAACATCGACGTTATGCAGGCGACGGCCGCGCCCGTCGTAGACCTTCAGGTAGACGCCGTTGCCGCTGCCGAGGTTGTCGACGCCACCGCCGGTGATCCAGCCGTCGGAATAGAACACAACGAAGCGGTCGCCCACCGCCGTGATATGGCCTGAGTGGCCACCGGATTCCACCAGTTGCGGATACGGCTTGATAGGCCGCAGCGCGGTGTCGTAGATGCCGAACCGCTGGTTGACGTTTTCCGGTGCATTCCAGCCGTCTTCAAACGACACCATCACCTGGCCTGCGCGGTTACGGGCCACCGTCACGGGCTCCTGCGCTTCGGGCTTCTGGATGAAGATGCGCGGGGCATCGAGCACGCCCGTGTCGGCGTGCCATTGCGCGACATAGACATCGTGCGGCCAGCTGCCGCTGCGATCGGCGCCGCGCGGGGGCAGGCCCGAGGCACTGAAGAACACGTTGAAGGTGTTGGCCGTTGCGGCCGGCACCGCGCCAACGCCATGCATGTATTGACGCGGGTCTGGGGCGCCGGCCGTGGCAACGGCGGGCAAGGCCAGCGCGCAGGCAACGGTCAGTACGGTACGGCGCAGGAAAGACAGTCGGGACACGTGACGCTCCATCTTCATCGGTGGCTCGGTGGCGGTTGCAGAACCGATTGGGCCACGCGCGCCCGCCGAAGTTGCTGCGCGAATGGGGGAGCCCATTTGGCGGAGAGGCGCCGGGTGTCGCCAAGTGCAACGGAGGAGCCGGTTTACCCCCCGCCGCAGCAATCAAGTTTCGGCCCCGTGTGCCGTTCTTCACAAACAAGAGCGGAACCCATTCCGCCAATCCCTTCCCAGCGCGGTCAGAGTGGGCACAAGCCCGCCGCCCACCGCGCCAGAACCGACCCAACGAGAACAACATGACCCAGCGACTCGACGCCCGATGGCGAAGCGAAGTGACGGAGGCTCTACGTACCGTGGAGGCGCAGTTCGGCGTGGCACCGCAAAGCCTGCCCCGCGACGCGCTCATCGCGGCCTTGACCGATGCGATCTGGGCGCAGCGTGCCGCCTATGCGCGTGTGCGCCGGACGCTCGTTGCGTGTCCTGAGCTGGCAGACGAATCGATGTAACCGGCGCACCGCGGTGCCGCCGCCATTTTGAAGAAGGTGATGTGATGCGGTACTGCGGATCGCTGGATCTGGACCATCTGCTGCGCCAGCCGTTTGCCCAACTCGGCCGGCTGGTGCGCGATGAAGACTCGGGGCAGCCCCTGCCTCCGGTGGAGGTGGCCGCGCGCGCGGTGTTGCTGCGCGCTGCCGGCTACGAGGTGATGCCCACCTGTGGGCACCATGACCGACGTGGCTTCTGCCTCGGCCACGCAGACCAGATCATCGGGATGTAAGCGCCGCGCCTACGACGCATGCGCCACGTGCGCGCAGTCGTGCGCACATGCTGTTGCGAACGCGCATCAGCGCATGTCAAAACAGTCCGATCGCGTGGTGTCTGAAGCACCCGTAAAGCGTTGACTGGCGCACCTTTGCGGGCAATCCGTTGCCAAAAAGCAAACGGTAAAAATGACTTACATTCCGGTCCTTTTTCGGCCCATGGTTCTGGTGCATCCTGAACCAAGATAGATCGCACGGATGGCAGATTGTGCGACGTCGGACGCAACGTCAGGCCGGAAGTCGGAAGTGAATCGAATCGGCGACGCCTGCACTCTGGGGTCAGGGGAAACAACATGAAGACGCAATATCTCAGCAAACAAGAAATCTACGACGGCGCAGTCCGCCATCTGTTCGGCCAGGGCGGCGCTGCCATCCTGCCGCGCGGCGGTGCGGCGTACCACGGCCAAGGCGGCCGCTGCTGCCCGATCGGCAACCTGATCGGCGTGCGTGACTACACGACGTCGATGGAAAGCGTGCCGGTGCGCTACATCCTTAAGCCCACCAACGAGATTCCGCGTTACATGGACGCCGGCGTCATGGCGTTGCGCCGCGCGCTCAAGCGCGCGCGCATCGACGTGGACGACCGCGATACCGTCGAGCTGCTCTCCAAGCTGCAGAACGCACACGACGTGTTCGGCACGTGGGAGTGGAAGGACCGCCTGCAGTCGATTGCGCGCCAATTTGGCCTGAGCGGCGCTCTTGTCGATACATTCTGACCGACCGGCCGGTCACAGATCACCCTATAGAAGGTGACGCCATGAAAGGGAAGGGGACGTTCCTCGCCATCGAGGACATTTTTGAACGCGTGCGCGCACACCTGCTCGCACAGCAATGCCGCTCTGAAGACGCCGACGGCGAGCCGCGTTATCGCGGGCTCGACAACCGCCGCTGCGGCGTCGGCATCCTTATTGACGATGCGTTCTACTGCGCCGCGATCGAGCGCCTAGGCGTGAGCCTGCTGCGTGTGCCGAGCGACGATGCGCTCGCGTGTGCGCTGCGCTGCTCCGGCGTGAATGTCGATGACGACCAGGTGGTGGATCTGCTGATCGATCTGCAGGACATCCACGATCTGGCGGCCATCGAGAGCTGGCCCACAGCGTTGGAAGACATCCGCAGCCGGTTGCCCCGCCAGTTGCCCGTTACTACGCCGTTGGCGGCCTGAACGATTGAACCTCCATGCGAACCCGGCCTGCGCCGGGTTTTGTCATTTCAGCGCATCGAGCTCGGGGTAGTGGCGAAAGATGCCCATCGTGTCGAACGGAATGCGCCGCGGCGATTCCAGATACGCCGCGATGTTCGGCTGCGCCGCCACGCGATCGTGCAGCGCCACCAGATGCGGCAGCTCGCGCTCGTATCGCTGCATGTGGCGCGGAAACGCGTAACGCAGCCCCGCCACGATCTGGAACAGCGACAAATCCACATACGTCAGCGCATCACGCACGGCCCACGTCGGGCCGGCGGGGTTGCGCTCGAGCACGCGCTCGAAGTAATGCAGGAATTTTGGGGCGCGGTGATCGAGAAAATCCTGCGTGCGGCGCTTCGCTTCGGGCCGCTGGTCTTCGTAGTATTCGCCTGACGCGATGGGGTGGTGCGTGTCGTGAATCTCCACCACAAAATCGGCAATCGTCAGTTGCAGGCCGTGCGCCCAAAGGCCGCCGGCTTCGTCGTGCGGAGCCAGGCCGTAATGCTGACCAAGGTAGAGCAGGATGTTGGCCGTCTGCGCGATCACCAGCGGGCCGGCCACCAGGAACGGCGGCGCGAACGGCGGCGTGGGAATGCCCGCATCGTCGAGAAACGCTTCGATGGCGGACGCGTCTTCTCGGCCGAGGTCGGTGTAGGGCACGGCGGCCTGCTCCAGCGCCAGCCGGACGAATTCACCGCGGCCTTGGATTTCGGGCCAGTAGTAGAGCGTGGTTTCCATGGTCGGGCGGATAAGCGTGGTGGGGGCTGCGCAGCAAGCGCGATGCCGCATCGCAGCGGGAACGGTGCCTGCGAACGATAATAGGCGCTTGCCTCTGCGCTTGTTTCAACCCGCCCGCCGTGAACGCCCCGCTTTCTCCTTCGCCCGCAATCGAACCCGCTGATTCTTCCCACTGGCTGGTCCGTGGCCATCCCGGTTATCTGCGCGCCAATCTGGCGCTGTTCGCGGCGGGCTTCTCCACGTTCTCGCTGCTGTATTGCGTGCAGCCGCTCATGCCGATGCTGGCGCACGACTTTGGCCTCACGCCCGCGCAGACGAGCCTGGTGCTGTCGGTGTCCACGCTGCTGCTGGCGTTTGCGATTCTGTTTGCGGGGTTGCTGTCGGAGTCCATCCATCGCAAGACGCTGATGGGCGTGTCGCTGGTGCTGTCGTCGGCGCTCACGCTGGCCGCGGCAGTGCTGCCTGGCTGGCACGGGTTGCTGGCCACGCGGGCGCTGCTGGGTGTTGTGCTGGGCGGCGTGCCAGCGGTGGCGATGGCGTATCTGGCCGAAGAGGTACATCCGCAAGGGCTTGGCATGGCGATGGGCCTGTATGTCGGCGGGACGGCCTTTGGCGGCATGGCCGGGCGCGTACTGACCGGCGCCGTGGCAGATCACTTCGGCTGGCGTGCTGCCATGGGTTTTACCGGCACATTGGGTTTGCTGGCGGCGCTGGCATTCCTGTGGCTGCTGCCGCCGTCGCGCCGTTTTGTGCCGCGCAAGGGCGTGGCGCTGGGCGATCTGTTCGACACGCTGGGCGCGCATCTGCGCGAGCCGGGCCTGCGTTCGTTGTTTGCCATGGGCTTTCTGCTGATGGGCGGCTTTGTCACGATCTACAACTACGCGAGCTTCCACTTGCTCGATGCGCCGTATGCCCTCAGCCAGACGGCGGTGGGCGGCATCTTCATGGTGTACCTGCTGGGTATCGGCGCTTCCGCATGGTTTGGCCGATTGGCGGATCGCCATGGCCGGGGCCGCATGCTGCTGGCGGGCGCGGCGCTGATGTCGGCAGGCGTGCTGCTGACCTTGGCGAGGCCGCTCGCACTGGTGATTGGCGGCATCGCGTTGCTGACCTTCGGCTTTTTCGGCGCGCATGCGGTCGCCAGCGGCTGGGTCGGGCGCCGTGCGCAGCGTGCCAAGGGGCAAGCTGCTGCGCTGTATCTGCTGGCGTATTACCTGGGCTCCAGCCTGATCGGTACGACAGGCGGCAAGCTCTACGCACCGTGGGGCTGGCCCGGGGTGGTGGCCCTGGTGATGGCCTGCATGGCATGTGCGCTCGGCACGGCCGCCTGGCTCTGGCGGCGGGCGCCGCTGCCACCGGGCGCCAAGCGCTGAGGTTGTGCGCCCGGGGAATTCGCGTATCGTGCCGTGGTCGATGTCTGGACGATCGCTTTCCCTGTCATGCGTACTCATTCTCTTTTCCTGACGCGGCGACTGTGGCCGCTCGCATCGTTCCTGCTTTTGCTGATGGCGTGCGTCGCCAACGTGGCTGACGCTGCCCCGGTGTCGTTTTCCAAGCTGGCCGGGCTGCCAACCTCCACCGCCAGCGCATCGGCGCCGGCAGCGGACCCCGCGCAGACACGCCAGTCGCTCGACACCGTCATCACGCTGCTCAACAACGACCAGCAGCGCACGGCCCTCGTCAACGAACTGAAGCAGTTGCGCGACGGCATGAGCGCGCAGCAGAAGGTCCAGGCCGAACAGGCGCCCGGTCTGTTGGGCGCGGTGGCGTCGCTCATCGAGAACGGCTCTTTGCAGGCCGATGTGGAAGCTGGCGCGCCGCGCTACTGGCTGCGTCGTATCGAGGCCGCCAGCGGCAACGCCGGCCTGCTGCTCTCGCCCGACAAACGCATGCTGCTGGCCGCCGACTTTGCCAGCACCGTGGGCATCTGGGCCGCCATTGCCGGTGGCCTGCTTGGCCTGGGCTGGTTGATCCGCCGTGTGTTTGGCCTCACGGCGGGCCTCGGGTCGCATCCGACCACACGGGCGTTGCTGATCGACGCGGCGCGCAAGATCGGCCCATGGGCGATTTCCTTTGCCGTCATCATGCGGCTGGAGCGCGATGCCTCGCCCGGCTTTGTCCTGGCGCTGGTGCTCGCATACGCCATCGTATGGGGCGCGATCATTACGGCGGGCGTGGCGATGCTGTTCTCGCTCTTTTCCGGCAGCGCGCACCGGCGCGTCGCGGTGGAATACCTGTTCAAGCACGGGATGTGGCCAATCTTTCTGACGGCCAGTCTGGGTGCTTGCGGCGATGCGTTGGTTGATCCGCGCGTTGCGTTGGTGCTGGGCGGCTCGCTCAGCCTGCTGCTGGCCACGGTGTGCAACGTGGTGGCGTCATTGATGCTGGCGGTGGGCGCATTGTGGGCGCGCCGGCCGATTGGGCAGTTGATCGCCAACCGCCCGCTGGAGCTGCGCAGCGGCGAACACGCGGGCAACCAGGTCCGCCGTCTGCTGGCCGCGTTCTGGCCGGTGCCCGTGGTGGTGCTGGCGAGCGCCACCGTCGTGGCCACGCTGACGACGCCCGACAACGTTGACGTGGTGGCGCGCCGCGCGGTGATGACGTCGCTGCTGCTGGTGGCGGCGTTCTTCCTGTCGGCGCTGATCCGCCCCCGCGCGAACTGGCGCTCGCAACTGCGTCTGGCGCGCAGTTCGCCTTACGTGGAGCGGCTCAAGCAATTCGTTGGTGCGCTGATCAAACTTGTCATCTGGATCGCCTTTCTTGAGTTGGTGCTGCGCGTGTGGGGCCACACGCTGGTGGAGGTGGCGCACAGCTCCGTCAACGGCAAACGCATCGCCGATGCCATGGTGGGCCTGATCAGCACCGTCTTTGCCACCTGGCTCGTCTGGATCCTGCTCGACACGGCGATCCTGCGGGCGCTGTCGCCGGCCTCGGCGCGGGCGCAGCCCAGCACGCGCGCGCTGACCATCCTGCCGCTGCTGCGCAATGGCCTGAAGGTGACGCTGGTGGTGACGGCCAGCATTGGCGTGCTGGCCAACCTGGGTGTCAACGTGACGCCGCTGGTGGCGGGCGCCGGCGTGATCGGCCTTGCGGTGGGCTTTGGCGCGCAGTCGTTGGCGCAGGATTTCATCACCGGCATCTTCATCCTGATGGAAGACACCATCAGCGTGGGCGATACGGTGGACGTGGGCGTGGCCACAGGCACCGTCATCAACCTGACCATCCGCACGGTGCGCCTGCGCGATGGCACGGGTGCGGTGCTGTCGATTCCGTTCAGCCAGATCAAGACCGTGCGCAATCTGTCGCGCGATTATTCGTTCGCCGATTTTGAAGTGCGCGTGTCGATGGAGGCAGAGCCGCAGCAGGCGATCGATCTCGTGCGCGCGGCGGCTGATCAGATTGCTGGTGAGCCGCGCTTTGCCTACACGCTGCTCGGCGGTGCGGAAATTTTCGGGCTGGACCGCTTTGAAGGCGGCGCGATGATCGTCAAGGGGCGGTTCAAGACCCGTCCGCAGAAGCAGGCTGACGTGCTGCGGGCGTTCAACGTTGTGCTGAAGGATGCGTTCGACAAGGCGCACGTGCCGCTGGCGGCGCCGGGGACGGTGTTGCGGACTTCTGCGGCGTTTGAGGAGTGGATGACGCGGGTTGGGGCGGAGAAAGAGGCGTCGGCTTCTTCTAATGAACCACCGGCCGCTGCGCCGGCGTAAGGGTGTTGGTGGTTTGCTGTGGTTTCGTCCCCTGCCGGGGCCGACTCACTTTCTTTGTCTTGCCAAAGAAAGTAAGCAAAGAAAGGCGCGCCCGAGATGGCGACATCCCCTTGAATTTGTGTGACCGTGCGGGGAAGGAGGCAAACTCGCTGCGCTCAGACAGGCCTCCTTCCTTGATCCGCCCGCTCACACAAATCCAAGGCGCCATCTAGGGCAGGGAAAGTCAAAAGCCAAACCGTCTGGGCGCGTGTGTTTGCGCCCAGGCCGGGTCTTCGTTTTAGAACCCGTGGCGCATGCCGACCATGACGCCGGTCTGCGAGGACTTCGGCAGTGCGGCTGCGAGCACGGTACCGGCGTCCTTCTGGTGGGTGTAGTCCATGCCGACGTACAGCCACGTGCGCTTGCTGACCACGTAATTCATGATCGCGTAGGCGGTGTAGCGCAGGCCGTCGGGGTCGCGCTGGCGCGTGGCCATGCCGCCCACCACCAGGTTGTACTGTCCGCTGAAGTCGTATTTCACGCCGCCGAGGATGAGGTCGTTCTTGGTGGGCGTGCCGTCTCGGTAGTTGATGTAGCCGAGCATCAGTTTGGCGGGGCCGACCTGCACGCTGCCGCCGGTGGTCCACGTGCGGGTGCCGACCGATTGCAGGTCTTTTTGCTGCTCCCACGCGCCGCCGAAGGCGAACGGGCCGCTGGCGTAGTTGAGCGACAGCGCGCTGTAGTTGCCTGCGGAGAACGCGCCGGCCTGTTCGCCCATGCCGACCATCACGCCCGGGCGCCAGCCGTTGAAATCTCCCACGTACTTGACCGAGTTGTCGATGCGCACGCCGGTGGCGGTCACGTGCCAGGCCGTCGCGCCCAGGTTGCCGATGGAGAGCGCGTCGTACTGGCCGGCCGTGTTGAAGACGAGGTTTTCTTGCCGGCCGAACGTCAGCGAGCCGAACCCGCCTTCCAGCCCGACATACGCCTGGCGCCCGAACAGACGCGACGTTGCCGGCGTGGTGGGTTTGTAGCCGCCCAGGCCCATGTCGTTGGTGGAGCCCACTCCAGTGTCCGGCGCGAAACCGCTGACCAGGTGGAACACGGCCTTCAGCCCGTTGCCAAGGTCTTCCGACCCGCGAATGCCGAAGCGGCTGCCGCTGTAGTAACCGCCCGCCATCTCGGCCTTGCCGTGGCCGTCGGCGTCGTTGTTGGTGCTGTAGCGCAGGCCGGTTTCCATCACGCCGTACAGCGTGACGCTCGATTGGGCATGCGCGGCGCCGCAGGCTAGCAGCGCCGACAGTGCAACGGCCGACAGCGGAATGGAACGGATCGAAATGGTCATGTGGCTCCCTTATTGTCGTAACGACTGTTGTGTCGGCCGGAACGGGTTTTCCGGCCTGGCTCGGGGGCCGACTCTCAGGCAAGTCTGCGCTGTAAGGGTTGAAGTTACGCATGCACCGGCAAAGCGCCGCACACGTCGCGCCGGTTGGGGCGTTGCCCGCGGAAGCGGCGCTGAGCGTAAACCGCCGGCTTACAGATTCTTGGGGGTTTTCCCTCGGGCAAGCAGCGTGCTTGGGTGCTGCCGCTACACTGGCGACGCTGATTTCTGATCGCCACCCGCGTACCGCCATGCCATCGCTCTCCGTTCCCGTGCTCAACGCCCTGCGTGACAAGCTGCCCGCGCTTTCGCCGGCGCAGCAGGGTGTGGCGCGGTTGATTCTGGAAGCGCCGGAGCTGTCGCTCGAACAATCCGTGGAGACGCTGGCCGTGCGCGCCGGCGTGTCGATGCCGACCATCGTGCGGATGTGCCAGGCGCTCGGCTTCGAAGGCTTGCGCGAGTTCAAGGCCACGCTGGCCGCCGAGCTGGCGCACGCGCAGCCGACGCTGCCGGGCCATGTCGGCCGGGCTGACCCGCCGGCACTGGTCGCCAGCAAGGTCATTGACGGTGCTACGCGGGCGTTGACCAAGCTGCGTGAATCGCTGTCCACCACACAAATCGACGCCGCCGCCGAGCGCATCGCCCGCGCCCGCCGCGTCGATTGCTATGCGGCCGGTGCGGCCTCATCGTTCATGGCGAACGACATGCAAGCGCGGCTCATGCGGCTGGGGCTGGCGTCCAACGCCTACTTTGATGCGCATCTGCAGCTCGTGTCGGCCGCCATGCTGGGCGCGTCCGACGTCGTGGTGGCGTTCTCACACGTGGGGCGCATGCCGTATCTGCTCGAGTCGATCGCCTATGCGGCCGAGCAGGGTGCGTGCGTGATCGCCATCACCCAGGCGGGCACGCCGCTGGCCGAGCGCGCGCAGATCGCGCTGACGGTGGACGTGCCGGAAGATGCCGTGATGCGGGTTGGCACCGAGGCGTATCTGGTGCACCTGACCGTCATCGAAATCCTGATGACCTGCGTGGCGCAACGCCGCGATGAGATGGTGCGCTCCCGCATGCGTGCGATTCAGCGGCTGCTTACCGAGCGCAGCGTCGACCGCCCGTAAACGGCGAAGGCGAAAAAAATGGCGCCACGCAGGCGCCATCCTTTGCAATGCGGCATTCAGAGCCGCGAGATCGCTAGCCCGATCGCCAGCAGACTCCCCAGCCCGAAGATCGTCCAGCCGACCGTGCGGCGCTTGGTGGTCATGACCCACAGCCACAGGCCCGAGATCGACAGGAAGATCAGGCAGCCGGCCAGCGTATCCACCAGCAGAATCCACGGTACCGTCATGCCGACGCCCTTGTGCAGGCTCATCAGCGTGCCGAGGAAGCCGTTGTCGGTCTGGCGGATCGATACCGAGCGGTTGCCGGCCCAGTATTCAGCCTGGATTTGCGTGGTCGCGCTGCCGAAGTTGAAGGTCCATTGCTCGGGCTGCATGAGCGGCTTGGCGGCGGGTTCGCGCGGGGTGTCGGCGTTCTTCTCGCTCTTGGCGCCCTCACCCTTGGCAGGGCGCTCGGCCCAGGCTACCGGCTTGGCTTTTTCTACGCGCGTGCGGGTGGCGGGCTCCGGAATGTTCAGCGTCTGCTGCAGCCAGGCACCCATCGCTTCAGGCGTGGCAGGCACGGGGTCGGGCAGGGCGATCTGCGTATTGGTGCGCTGTTGCGCCACGGGCAACTTCAATACCGCGCGGTGATTGAGCCAGATGCCCGACACACCGAAGATCAGACCCATCACCGCGCCCCACAGCCCGAACCAGCCGTGCGTCTTGCGCAGCCAGCGGACGATCGTGGCGCGGCGATTGGCAGGGTGTTCGGACTTGGCCTTCGCGGGGCGCGCGTTGGCGCCCGGATTGGCGGCGGGCTCGGCCGAAAGCGGGGGATGGGACAGGTCGGTCATGAAGCACAAAACGGCGCAAGGGCCGCCGGAGGGAGGCAATCGACCGGCCAATATAGATGAGAATGATTCTCGTTGCAATCGGGTGCAACTTACAGCGTAATACGCTCCAGCGCCCGCCGCGACGCCTCATCCGCTGGATAAAAGCACTCGATGCGCATCTCCTGCAGCCCCGCATCGCGCGGGGTGCCCAGCGTGGTGAGCGTGGAGAACAGCGAGATCGTCACGCCGTCGTGCTGCAGCGAAATTGGCAGGAACGGCGGCGGATCGCCGGCATCGTGTGCGGGCGCGGCGGGGGAGGCCGGCGCATCCGCCGCATCGAACAGCGCCGGTTGCATCGCGCGGATGTCGTGCAGCAGCCGCTGCGTGGCGGGGTCGATGGCTTGCAGCGCCAGCTCCTGCCGCACGCGCCGTGCCAGGTAGCGGCCGACGACATCGCGGTTGGCGATGGCCGGCCACAGCGCAGTCGGGTCGAATACCAGTTTCATCATGTTGACGGCGCCCGGTGCGCCTTCGGACCGGTCATCGCCGATGGCCCAGCGCATCAGGCGGCGATGCGCGGCATTGGCATCGAGCACATGCCAGAAACGGTCGAGCACGATGGCCGGATACGGCGCCTGCTTATCAAGGATCAGCTTCACGGCATGACGCACCGCCTGCATCATCGGCGAGGTCTCGTCAGCCGGCGTGGCGAGGCCCTGCTCGGAATAGGCGGGCGCGAAACCGGCCGCCAGCAGCATCTGGTTGCGATGGCGCAGCGGCACGTTCAGCTCCTCTGCCAGTTGCAGGATCATGTTCCGGCTGGGCGCCGCGCGCGCGGATTCCAGAAAGCTCACGTGCCGTTGCGACACGCCCGCTGCCAGGGCCAGCGCCAGTTGGCTATACCCGCGCCGCGTGCGCCAGAAGCGCAGCAACTGCGGAAAGCGCGACAGCGCTGCTTGCGGCGGCTCGATCGCCACTTGGGCGGCTTCGGCGTCTTCAAGCATGAGGGTGTCGTCGGTGGCGGACGAAGACGAGGATGAGGAGGCAGGCTTGGCGGATGTCATGTCACCTATTGAAGCAGAGTCAGGTAGCTGCCGCGATTACCTGTCGCGTAATTGTGACCGTTCGACGCGGCGCCAATACTGAGCCCATCCCAAGACCCCGAGCGGAGTGCCCATGCAGCGCGAACCGATCGACTACCCCGCCGATGCCCTTCCCACCCGCGACGACCACGTCCGCACGGCCGACGGCTGGACGCTGCCTGTGACCGTCACCAGCCCTGGGCTGGGTGCGCGCGGCACGGTGGTGATCTGCTCGGCGCTGGGCGTGCCGCGCCAGTTCTACGCGGCGTTTGCGCGGGCCCTGTGCCTGGCTGGCTGGCGCGTGGTGACGTTCGACTACCGCGGTATTGGCGAGGCGGCCGCGACCGGCCCCGGCACGCCGCGCTTTGCCGATTGGGGCCGGCAGGACATCGACGCCGTGCTGAAATGGGTGCACGACACGCTCGTCCCCGAAGGCTGCAGCGGCCGCAAGCTGGTCGTGCTCGGCCACAGCGCGGGCGGGCAACTGGCGGGGCTGGCACCGCACATCGTGCATGCCGATGCGCTGGCGCACGTAGCGGTGCCGCTGGCAGATGCGCGGCTGTGGCCGTGGCGCGGGCCGCTGGCCCGTCCGCAATTTGCCTGGCTGCTGCGTGTGCGGATTCCCTTGGCGGTGGCGCGCGTGCGCGGTGGCATGCTGCCGCTGGCGGCCGTCGGCATGGGGCCGATGTCGATTCCGGCCGCCATCCTGGGTGATTGGGCGCGCTTTGCCCGCCGGCGCGGCTACCTCTTCGCGCGGCGTGCGGGGCTGGATACCTCGCGTTACCCGAGGCTCGCCGTGCCGCTGCTCACCTGGGGTTTTGACGATGACCCGTTGGCACCCGCTAACGCCATCGATGCGCTGGTCGCGCAGTTTCCCGCCACGCGCGTGACGCGCCGACAAGTGGGCGGCGCAGCGCTGGGTGAAAAGGGCGTCGGCCACATGGGCTTCTTCCGGGCAACGTCCGGTGCGCCATGGTGGCGTGAAACAGTGGCGTGGCTCGATGCCCTCGTTTGAGCTGGGGAGCGCTTAGAAGGTGTAGACGACGCCCGTGCCGCCAAAGTAACTCTGCTTGTTCTGCACAATCGGGCTCTTCGCCGCGTTGCCCAAGAGGTGCGAGGTGCCGATCGCCGTCTGCACCGCCCAGTGGCGCGAAAACTCGTGTGTCCAGGCCACCGTGAGCGTGGCGGCTTGCAGGCCGCTGCCCGCGCTGTACTGGGCGAAGCCGCTGTTGGCCGACTGCTGCGGCGTCACCCCGAAGTACGTCTGCATGTACTTGCTGGAGCCGAAATGCAGGCTCGGGCTGACGGTGATCTTGTCGCTGCCCCAGCTCACGACCGGTGCCGCCACGTCGATGTGGCCCGACCAGCCGCGCTCGCGGTTGGTGATGGGCACTTCCAGCGTGGCGCTGCCCGTGGTGTCGCCGATCAGCTTGCTGCCCACCGTGAACACGCCCAGCAGCGAGCCCTTGACGGTACCCATGCCCTTGAGGTGATCCGAGCCGGGGCGGCCGTAACGGTTGGTGTCGGAGCGGCCCGGGTCGTACGACAGCGCGGCCGATGCGAACATGCCGTTCAGGAAGCGGATGGCATAGCCCGCGCCGCCCTGGGTCGGGTCGATGAACCAGCCGTTGCCGAAATCTGCCCGCAAGCCGGGGCCGGCCGTCATGGCGTACTGCTTGCTGCCTTGGTAGCGCGGCGCCACGCCGGCGTTGAG
Organism: Ralstonia sp. Ralssp135; assembly: GCF_047304345.1. Taxonomy (NCBI): domain Bacteria; kingdom Pseudomonadati; phylum Pseudomonadota; class Betaproteobacteria; order Burkholderiales; family Burkholderiaceae; genus Ralstonia; species Ralstonia sp. Ralssp135. Next base: position 56,056 of record NZ_JBGLYZ010000023.1, on the reverse strand, counting down.
CGACAGCGAATACGACGCATCGTCGGCATACACCGAAGACGGCGACAGCCACATGCCCGAGAGCACGGCCAGATAGGCGATGGAGAATCGAGGGGAGAGACGAGTGAGCACGTAGGACCTCTTGTTGGACCTCTTGAGAGAGAGCCCGCAGTCTGGCGAGATGCCACGCGCACGTCTGTCTGGAAATTGCCGGGAAGTTGTGCGCAATTGTGCGTGAGTGTCTGCAAGTTTCTCCGCCCCATCCGCTCGCAAGGCCATCGCCGTACACTGCGCGCCAACACAAGAAGAAACGGGGGTACGGGCGATGACCGCGATGACCGACGCGCCGCTCAAGACCAAGGTGCTGCTGATCGAAGACGACGACCGCCTCGCGCAGCTGGTCAGCGAATACCTGGGCAACTATGAATTTGCAGTCGAAGTGGTGCGCCGTGGCGACATCGCCGTGGCCGCCGTGCGCGAACACCAGCCTGCGCTGGTGATCCTGGACCTGATGCTGCCGCACATGGACGGCATGGAAGTGTGCCGGCGTATCCGCGCGTTCTCGCGCGTGCCGGTGCTGATCCTGACCGCGCGTGTGGATACGTACGACCAGGTGGCCGGGCTGGAGATCGGCGCCGACGACTACGTGCTCAAGCCGATCGAGCCGCGCCTGCTCGTTGCCCGGGCCCGCGCGCTGCTTCGCCGTTCGGTGCCGGCCATGTCGACGTCCGAGCCGGTGGCGCCGCGCGACGACACGCTTGTCTTTGGCGAACTCGCCATCTCGCCACCCAACCGCGCCGTCACCTGGCGCGGCCAGCCGGTCGACCTCAAGACGGCGGAGTTCAACCTGCTGCTGATCCTGGCGCGCGCCGCCGGCACCGTGCTCAGCCGCGACGACATCCTCAAGCAGTTGCGCGGCATCGAGTTCGACGGGTTGGACCGTACCGTCGACTCGGGCATCTCGCGCCTGCGCCGCCGCTTTGGCGATGCCTCGCCCGAGCCGCACAAGATCAAGACGATCTGGGGACGCGGCTATCTGTTCAGCCCGTCGGCGTGGGAGGACTGAACCATGCTCAAGTCGTTACTGAAGCTGTACGCAATGGTTGTTGTGGCGGCCGCGCTCGCGCTGATCGGCGTGAACAAGTCGTTCGTGTGGATGTTCCACGACACGCTTACGCACGGCGAGCGCGAAGTGCGCAAGGGTTACGCCTTCGTCCTGCAGGAGTACCTCGACCACGCCGATCGCGCCGATCCTGCCAGCCGCGATGCCGCCATCGCGCGCTTGAACAAGAACGCGTGGGAGACGTTCGACATCATCGATGCGGATACCGTGCCGGATTTCTCGGCGCAGCAGCGGCGTGATCTGGCTGAGCACAAGCTCGTGCTGATGACCAACGGCAAGGATTACTACTTGCCGCTGCGCGACGGCACGGTGCTGCACGCCCACAGCGAGGACATGGACTACCTCGGCATCCAGTTGATCGCCTATTCGCTGATCGCCATTGCCGCGCTGCTGCCGCTGCTGCTCTGGGTCTGGATGCATTGGCGTGACCTGCGCGTGCTGGAAGATGCGGCGCGCGGCTTCGGCGCTGGAAAGCTGGCGACACGCGCCAATTTGCGCAAGCGCTCGAACGTGTATGCACTGGCGCGCCAGTTCGATGAGATGGCCGAGCGCATCCAGGGCTCAATCCAGCACCAGCGCGAGATGATGAACGGCATCTCGCACGAGCTGAAGACGCCGATTGCACGGCTGGAATTCGGCATCGCGCTGCTGCAGTCGCCCGAGTCGGAAGCACAGCGCAACGTGCGGCTCGATGCGCTGCGCCGTGACGTGCGCGAACTTGATGAACTGGTTAGCGAGCTGCTCGCGTTGAGCCGTCTGGAGCAGGGCGCCACGCACCTCGTGCTGATGCGCGTGGCCCTGGGAGAATGGCTCGACAGCGTGGTCGCCAGCGTCGCCAACGACGTGGCCGATCGCCAACTCACCCTGGCCGTGCATGCCGATGCCGCCCCCGCCCACCACGTGTGCGACCCCCGCCTGCTGGCGCGTGCGCTGCTCAACCTGATCCGCAATGCCGCGCGCTATGCCAGCAACACCATCACCATCCGTGCCGAAGCGGGCTCCGCCGGTGCGCTGCGCCTGACGGTGGAAGACGACGGCCCCGGCATTCCCGAGCCGGATCGCGCGCGCGTGTTCGAGCCGTTCCTGCGCTTGGATGCCAGCCGCGACCGCCACACCGGGGGCTTCGGCCTAGGGCTGGCGATCGTGCGGCGTATTGCGCTGGTGCATGGTGGCGAGGTCCGCCTCGATGCGGCAGCGGCAGGCGGTGCGCGGTTTGCTGTGCTGCTGCCTGCGATGGAAATTCCGCCGCTGTAGGCGCGGCAGGACCGTCTCCATTTTGGGGGGCTAGGCGTCATCGCCGCCCGGTCGATGCAGAAACGCGCTCGGGCTGCTGCCGAACGCCCGGCGGAACATCGCAGAGAACGCGCTCTGGCTGTTGTAGCCAAGCTCCTGCGCCACGCGCGACAGCGGCATGCCCTGCGACATCATCGGGATGGCGCTGGCCAGCACGGCCTGCTGGCGCCACTGTGAAAAGCTCACGCCCAGCTCGTCTCGGAAGCGCCGCGCCAGCGTGCGGGCGCTGGCGCCTACATCGCGGGCGAGCGCGTCGAAGGTGAGCGGGGTGCCCGGGTCGGCCATTACGCGTTCGCACAGGGCGCGCAGGCGCTTGTCGGCGGGCATGGGCAAATCCAGCGGCAGCGGGGCGCTGCGGCGCAGCTCGTCGAGGATGAGCATGGCCAGCGCCTGCTCGCGCGCGGCCGGCAGCGGCTGGCGCACGTCCATCGCGGCAATCAGCTCGCGCAGCAGCGGCGACACCTCCATCACGCGGCATTGCGCCAGCGCGCCGGTCACCACGGACGGGTCGGCATACAGCGTGCGCAGGAAGGCGGCTTCGACCACCCACACCTCATGCTCGATGCCGGGCGGAATCCAGATCGCCCGCGAGGGCGGCACCACCCAGGCGGTGTCGCCGGCCTGCACGCGCAGCACACTGTTGTGGCTATACGCCACCTGCGCCCACGGATGCGTGTGGCGCGGAAACCGCGTGTTGGCGTCCATCTGCCGCGTGTAAAGCCGCACCGGATGCGCCGCTGACGGCGGCGTGCGGCCTTCAATATCGGTTGGCAGGATGCGCTGTGGCATGGCGGGTTTGCGACAGAAACGGTCGGGCCAGTGTAAATGCGCCGACAGGACTTGTCGAAGCCAGATGTCGATGGCAGGCTATCGCCCGGCGCTGGAGATGTCTGGCGCCACACAACAAAGCGGATCGCTCAAGCGGTCTCGACAAAAAACGCCGTTGCCCACGAGGCACGCGGCGACATGGGTGCGAACAATGCAAACGGGAAATCACACGCGTAGCCGGGGGGCGCGCGGGGCGATGGGATGGTTGCGGCCGTGGGCCGCGCTTGCCACGTGTGTGGCATGCATGGCTGCGTTGACAGCGCCGGCCGCCCGCGCCGACATCAGCATCATCCAGTCCTTGCCGCTGTCCGGTACACAAGCCGCGACGGGGCGGGCGCTCAATGCCGGGGCACGCCTGTATTTCGACTGGCTCAACCTCGACGGCGGCATCAACGGCGAGACCATCCGCCTGGTCGCCCGCGACGACGAGCAGAAAGTCGAGCAGACGCTGCGCAACGTGCGCGACATGGCCAAGATCGACAACCCCGTGGCGGCGCTCACCGTGGTCGGCACTGCCAACGTGGAAGCGCTCATGCGCAGCGGCGTGCTGGCTGAAGCCAACCTGCCGCTGGTCGGGCCCGCCACGGGGGCCTCCAGCATGACCGGCGATCCGTTGGTCTTCCCCATCAAGGCCAGCTACCAGCAGGAGATGGACAAGATGGTGGGGGCGCTGGTCACAATCGGCGTTACGCGCATCGGCGTGCTGCATCAGGACGATGCGCTGGGCAAGGAAGTGCTGGCCGGCGTGGAGCGCACGCTCAAGCCGTACAAGCTCACGATTGCTGCCACCGCCTCGTACCCGCGCAATACGGCCTCGGTGAGCGCCGCTGTCGACAAGCTGCTCGGCACCGATGTGCAGGCCATTTTCCTGGGCGCCACGGCGGAGCCTGCCGCGCAGTTCATCAAGCAATACCGCGCGCGCGGCGGCGGTGCGCAACTCCTGGGGCTGTCGTCCATCGACCCGGGCATTCTGCTCAAGGTGGCCGGCATCGATGCGGTGCGCGGCTATTCGCTGGCGCTTGTGGTGCCGAACCCGAGCAAGGGCGTCAACCCCCTCATCCGCGAATTCAACCGCGCACGCGCCGCCGTGGGTGCGAGAGATGTCGAACTTTCATTCCGGGCGGTGGAAGGTTTTGTGGCCGCCAAGGTGCTGGCCGAAGCCGTGCGCCGCGCGGGCCCCAAGCCCACGCGTGACCAGGTGCGCCGCGAGCTGGCCCACTTGCGCAATTTCGATGTGGGTGGCGGGTTTATGGTGGACTTTTCCGACCGCACGCGGCCCGGTTCGAACTATGTGGAACTGGGGGTGGTGGGGCCGAATGGGCTGGTGATTCAGTAAGGCTGGGTCTGCACGGTTTGTTATGGCGAATTCGGAGTTTGGGACTCGGAGGGGGGATTTTTTTGTTGGTGGTCCATCCCCCTTTCGTTCCCTGCCGGGACCGACTTACTTTTCTTTGTCTTGCCAAAGAAAAGTAAGCAAAAGAAAGGCGCGCCCGAGATGGCGACATCCCCTTGAATTTGTGTGACCGTGCGGGGAAGGAGGCAAACTCGCTTCGCTCAGACAAGCCTCCTTCCTTTATCCGCCCGCTCACAAAAATTCAAGGCGCCATCAAGGGCTCAACGTCAAAAGAAAAAGGCCAACCCATCGCGCGGTTGGCCTTTTCGTTTAGGCGGGCGCCCAGAATGTTTGGCTTTTGTCTTTGACTTTCCCAGCCCTATGCGGCGCCTTGAATTTCTGTTGCAAGGAGGAAAAAGGAAGGGAAACTGTTTGAGCGCAGCGAGTTTTTCCCTTCCCCTCCTTGCGACATAAATTCAAGGAGTCTTTCGCCGCATCGGGCGCGCCTTTCTTTGCTTACTTTCTTTGGCAAGACAAAGAAAGTGAGTCAGCCCCGGCAGGGGATGAAACAGGGGATGCACCACAAGAAACAAACGCCGGCCAGAAGCCCAAACAACCAAAAACCGAAAAAAACTTACGCCACCGCCTTAGCCGCAGCCCGCCCCCGCAACCACTCAAACGTCAGCAGCAGACCCGTCGAGAACACAATCAGAATCGTCGCCAGCGCCGCAATCGTCGGCGAGATGTTCTCGCGAATACCGGTAAACATCTGACGCGGCAGCGTCACCTGATCCGCCCCCGCAAGGAAGAGCGTGACCACCACTTCATCAAACGACGTGGCAAACGCAAACAGCGCCCCGGAAATCACGCCCGGTGCGATGACGGGCAGCGTGATGCGGAAGAACGTCATGACCGGGTTGGCACCCAGCGACAAGCTCGCCCGCACGAGGTTGTGGTTGAACCCTTGCAGCGTCGCCAGCACCGTCGTCACCACAAACGGCACGCCCAGCGCTGCATGCGCGAGGATCAGCCCGATATACGTGTTGGCCAGGCCCAGCGGCGCGAAGAACAGATACATGCCCACGCCGACCACCACCACCGGCACGATCATCGGTGACACCAGCACCGCCATCAGCAAGCCCTTGCCACGGAAGTCGGCCTTGTTCAGCCCGATGGCGGCCAGCGTGCCCAGCACCGTTGCCACGATCGTGGCTGCGGGCGCGACGATGAAGCTGTTCTTGGCCGCCATGCGCCATTCGTCAGACGTGACGAGGTTCTGATACCAGCGCAGCGAATAGCTCGGGATCGGGTACGAGAGGAACGTGCTCGACGAGAACGACAGCGGCACGATCACCAGCACCGGCAGCACAAGGTAGAGCAACGTCAGCACGGCCAGGCCACGCAGCGTGAAGTACCAGATGCGCTCAGTGAGCGAGGTGTGCGGGGCAAACATCGGTTTGGCGAGTTTCATGGTCGATGTTCTCCGTTAGCCGACACGAACCTTGGGCCGCGTAAAGCGCCCGTACACCGCGTACAGCACGAGTGTGGCCAGCAAGAGCAGGGCGCCCAGCGCGCAGGCCATGCCCCAGTTGATGGTGACGTTGGTGAAGTAGGCCACGTAATAGCTGACCATCTGATCGTTCGGGCCGCCCAACAGCGCCGGCGTGATGTAGTAGCCCAGCGCGAGGATGAACACCAGCAGCGCGCCGGCCCCGATGCCCGGATACGTCTGCGGCACGTACACGCGCCAGAACGCGGCAAACGGATGGCTGCCCAGCGACACCGCAGCGCGCTGGTACGTGGGCGGGATCGACTTCATCACGCTGTACAGCGGCAGGATCATGAACGGCAGCAGGATGTGCGTCATCGAGATGTACACGCCCACGCGGTTGAACAGCAGCGCAAGCGGCTCCTTGATGATGCCGAGGTCCATCAGCCCGTGGTTGATGAGGCCTTCGGTCTGCAGCAGCACGATCCACGCTGCCACGCGCACGAGGATGGACGTCCAGAACGGGATCAGCACCATCACCATGACCAGATTGGCACGGCGCTCCGGCAGCGAGGCGATCCAGTACGACAGCGGGTAGCCCAGCAGCAGTGCGAACAACGTGACCATCGCGCTGATGACGAAGGTGCGGATGAACACCGTCACGTAGATCTGCTCGTCGGGGTCGGTCGCTTCAATATGGCCGAAGGCATCTTGCCGGTGGTCCAGCGCGGCTAGCAGGTAGAACGGCGACGTGCGGCTGCTGTTCTTGGCGATGGCCTGCCAGTACGTGACATCGCCCCAGCGGTCGTCGAGTTCGAGGAGCTTGGCGCGGGTCTGGGCAGGCGTCAGCGCCAATGGCTTGCCTTGGTCGTCAGCCAGCGGCATGGCGCGCGCCGTCTTGGCAACCAGCGAGCGGAAGCCCGGGATTTCAGTGTTGAGGCGGCGGGCCAGTGCGCCCATCGCTTCACCTTCGCTCACGATCGTGAGGTCTGCGGCAAGCGCGGCATAGGCGGCGTCGGCCGGCGGGCTCTTGCGGTCCCAGTCTTTGAGGGCGATGACCGTCTTGGGCAGCGCATCGGCCACCTCGGGGTTCTGCACGGCGCGCGTGAGCAGGGCGCCGATCGGCACGACAAAGATGAGCAGCAGGAAGATGGCGAGCGGCGCCACCAGCGCCAGCGCCATGGCACGCCTGCGCGCCTCAGCGCTCTTCAACTCGCGTTTGAGTTTGGCCGTCGAATCAGGAACCGATTCAGCCGCGATCGTCATGGTGTTCAATGCTGCCTCGCCATCGCTACGGGAATTCGTCCGGCGGATGCCTTGCCATAGGGCGAGGGCATCCGCGCGGTCACTGCGTTACACCGCTATGCGGTTACTTCGAAGCCCACGAGGCGAAGCGCTGTTCCAGCTCGTCACCGTGGTCGGTCCAGAATTGCAGGTTCTGCAGCACGGCGTTCTTGGCGTTCTCCGGCGAGTTCGGCATGTTGGCCTGCGTCTTCGCGTCCAGCGCCTTGATGGCCGCTACGTTGGCCGGGCCATACGCGATGTGCTTGGCGTATTCCTGCTGCGGCTTCTGCGACAGCGTGTAGGCGATGTACTGCTCGGCCAGCGCCTTGTTGGGCGTGCCCTTGGGGATGGCCCAGTAGTCCAGGTCGTAGATGCTGCCGTTCCAGACCACCTTCAGGTTCTTGCCTTCGCGCTGCGCGGCGTCGATGCGGCCGTTGAAGGCGGTGGACATCACCACGTCACCCGCCACCAGGAACTGCGGCGGCTGCGCGCCAGCTTCCCACCACTGGATGTTCGCCTTGAGCTGGTCGAGCTTCTTGAACGCGCGGTTCTGGCCGTCCTTGGTGGCGAGCACCTTGTAGACGTCCTTCACGGGCACGCCGTCGGCCATCAATGCGAATTCCAGGTTGCCGCGTGCACCCTTGCGCATGCCGCGCTTGCCCGGGAATTTCTTCACGTCCCAGAAATCGGCCCAGCCGGTGGGGGCAGTCTTGAGCTTGTCGGCGTTGTACGCCATCGCGGTCGACCACACGAAGAAGCCCACGCCGCAGGTGCTCGGCGACTCGGGGATCAGATCGCTCTTCTTGGCGATCTTGCTCCAGTCGAGCTTCTCGAACAGGCCTTCATCGCAGCCGCGGCCGATGTCGCCCGATTCGACTTCCACCACGTCCCAGTTGACGTGCTTGGCTTCGACCATGGCCTTGATCTTGGCCTGCTCGCCGTTGTACTCGACCACGGTGACCTTGTTGCCGGTCTGCGCTTCGAAAGGCTTGTTGAAGGCGGCCTTCTGCGCGTCACCATTGGCGCCGCCGAAGTTGACGACGGTGATTTCCGCAGCATGCGCGCCGAATGCAATGGCGAACGCGCCGGCAAGCATGCTCAAACGCGTCTTTGCGATGTGTTTCATTCCTGGCTCCTCTTATTGGCGTGTGGGTACAACGTGTGGTCTTGGCATGCGGGCAGGGTTGCCCGCGTGCGTCATGCAAAAACGCGCAGGTGTTCGGGTGCGAACTCAAGCTGGATCGGTGCGCCCGGCGCGAAGCCTTCGAGCGCGCGCGTGCCCAGCGGCACCTTCACGAAACATTCGGGCTGATCGGGCAGGGCGCAGCGCATGCGCACGTGGTCGCCAAAGTAGACGAGGCCGCGTGTCTGGCCCAGCAGCGCATTGCCGGCAGCGGAGGCGCCCTCGGCCAGGCGCATGCGCTCGGGGCGGATGCAGCCAGTGGCGGTGGCGCCCACATTGGCGCCGGCGATATTGCGGCCCATGATGCGGGCGCCGTCGTTCAGTTGCAGTTCGCAGTAGTCGCCTTCGACGCGGGTGACGGTGCCGCGCAGCGTGTTGCTGTCGCCGATGAAGTTGGCGACGAACTCGTTGCAGGGGCGTTCGTAGAGGCTGTCCACCGTGTCGAGCTGCTGCACGATGCCCTTGTCGAACACGGCCACGCGGTCGGACATGGTGAGCGCCTCGCCCTGGTCGTGCGTCACGTAGACGAAGGTCACGCCGAGTTTTTCGTGCAGCGATTTCAGCTCGTACTGCATGTGTTCACGCAGTTGCTTGTCGAGTGCGCCCAGCGGTTCGTCCATCAGCACAAGCTTGGGCTCGAACACCAGCGCGCGCGCCAGTGCAATGCGCTGCTGCTGGCCGCCCGAGAGCTGCGCCGGGTAGCGCTTGGCAAAGCCTTCCATGCGAACCATCTGCAGGGCCTTGTGCACGCGGTCTGCACGCTCGCTAGCGGAGATCTTGCGCACCGTCAGCGGGTATTCCACGTTCTGCGCCACCGTCAGGTGCGGAAACAGCGCGTAGTTCTGGAACACCATGCCGATGTTGCGCTTGTGCGGCGGCACGTTGTTGAGCAGGGCGCCTTCCAGCCGGATCTCACCGCCGGTCGGGAATTCGAACCCCGCCAGCATCATCAGGCACGTGGTCTTGCCCGAGCCGGAGGGGCCGAGCAGGGTCAGGAACTCACCCTGGTAGATGTCCAGGTCCAGATGCTTGACCACGAGGGTCTCGCCGTCATACGTCTTGCGTACACCGCGAAAGCTGACGATCACGTCGTCGGTCTTCATTGCTGCCTCCTGCCGTTCTCCGATCCTTCCGGGTCGGTCAACATGCCGTGTTGTGACGAATTGTTGATGGACTATAGCGGCTCATTGTTCTGCAAAGTGGACCCAATCCTGGTTATTTGATGGAGCCATTTTTGGCGGCACCTCACGCGCGGCCTACGGGCGTGCGGCCCGTGGCACCACAATAGGGAAAACCCCGGATGCCTTGCCCGAGCAAGCTCGGCGGCCGATCGTGCCGTCGCGTCGACGTGTTTGAGTTTAGGTCGTACGCCAGCCCACGTGCGGCGGGCATAACAGAGCGCGGATGGAACCAATTTTGGCGGAACAGCGAGCCGCTCGGGGCGCGTGGAAATGGTGCGCCGCGTCGTCACGCAAATGGTGCACGGCGTTGGGGAGGTGTGTGGAGCGCTAGGAAGACAATGTTGTCGTGCAGCAACCTGCGTTCAGGCGGCCGGCTCTTCAGCCAATGCCAGCGCCAGGTAGACGCTTACGGTCAGGCCCCCACCGGGCGTTTCCGACAGCGCGACCGTGCCGCCGTGCAGGCGAGCGATCTCGCGCACGATCGCCAAACCCAGCCCGCTCCCGTCGTGGCCTTCCGATGCCGCACCGCGATAGAAGCGGCCGAATACCGCATCGCGCTCGGGTACGGCAATGCCGGGGCCATCGTCTTCCACTTGCAGCACGGCCTGCTCGCCGAGCATCGCCATCGCCTGCCGTTTGACTCGCAGCGTGACGCGCGCGCCGTTTCCGGCGTAGAGGATGGCGTTGTCGAGCAGGTTGCCGATCAGCTCCTGCAGCCATTGCGGCTCGCCGGCCACCGTCACGGGTTCGCCTTCAAAGCCGAGATCGACGCCGGATTTGCGCGCGACGGGCGCCAGTTCCAGCGCGACATCCCCGGCCAGCGTGTCGAGGCGCAGCGGCTGGAGTTGCGGTGCGTAGCCGCTGTCGGTCTCCAGGCGGGACAGCGACAGCAGTTGCTGCACGCCCCGCGCGGCCTCTCGTACGGTACCGTGCAACGGCTCAAGATGGCGGCGGATGCGGTCTCCATCGGGTTCGCGCAGCGCGAGTTCGGATTGCGCCTGGATCACGGCCAGCGGCGTCTTCAACTGATGTGCGGCATCGGCAAAGAAGCGCTTGCGGGCTTGCACCATGCGCAGCAGGCGCGCCACATACTGATTGATGGCCTCGACCAGCGGAGCGACTTCCGCGGGCAAGCCCTGCTGCGGTAGCGGGGCAAGCTCATCGGTGCCGCGTCCGGCAACGGTTTCGCTCAGTTGGCGCAGTGGCCGCAGACCCCGCCTGATGCCCAGCCAGACAATGCCGACCGCCAGCACCACCAGCAGGCCCTCTTGCTGCAGCGAGCCCGCAAGGATCTCGTGCGCCAGCGCTTCGCGCGGCTCCAGGGTCTCGCCTACCAATAGCCACACGAGCTGAATCTGGGCAGACTGGGCGTCGCGCACCGGCACGGCCTGCGCGGCCAGGCGCACGGGCATGCCCTGGAATTGGCTGTCGTAAAAGACGGAGCGATATGGCGCCGGCCGCCGCCCGGTTGGCATGGGCAGGTCGTCATAACCGGTCAGCGTCTTGCCGTTGGCATCGGTCAGGCGATAGAAGACGCTGCTGCCGGTTTCCGATTGGAGAACGTCCAGCGCGAGGTAAGGCAGGTCGATGGCGAACTGCTTGTCGCGAAGGCGCACGCCCTCGCGCATGGCCTTGAGCGACGCTTCGAGCGTACGGTCGAACGCGGCGTTTGCAGCCGTCATGGCCCGCGCATACGTGAGCCACGCGTCGAGCGCGAGCAGCCCCATGAGCGGTAGCAGCAGCCAGAACGAAAGCTGCCGGCGCAGCGTGGGCGGGCTCATCGGCCTGCGTTCGCCGGCGTGCTGGGCGTGGCTTCCAGCAGATAGCCGAGCCCGCGCAGCATGACGATGGCCACGCCGCTGCCGTCGAGCTTCTTGCGCAGGCGGTGCACGTAGATCTCGATGGCATCGGCGTTGACCGATTCATTGATGCTGAAGATTTTTTCCGAGATGGCGGCTTTGTTGACAGCGCGGCCATCGCGCAGCATCAGCACTTCCAGCACGGCACGCTCGCGGCCGGTGAGGGCGAGCAGTTCGCCATGAAGCGTGAAGGCGCCGCTGATGCCGTCGTAGTGCAGCGGGCCGCATTGCAGCTGCGTGCTTTCGTGGCCGTGGCTGCGTCGGATGAGCGCTCGGGCGCGGGCCTCCACTTCGGTCAGGTCGAACGGTTTCGCAAGGTAATCGTCAGCCCCGAGGTTCAGGCCGCGCACGCGCTCTTCCACGGCGCCGTGTGCGGTCAGGATCATCACCGGCAGCGGGTTCTTGCGCGCGCGCAGGCGGCGCAGCACTTCCAGCCCGTCCATGCGCGGCAGACCAATGTCGAGAATGGCGAGCGCGTAGTCCTGCGTGGTGAGCAGCAAGTCGGCCGCGTGGCCGTCATGCACGCAATCGACCGTGAAGCCGGCCTGGCTCAGGGCTTCTTCCAGCGTGCTGGCCAGCTTCAGGTTGTCTTCCACCAACAGGATGCGCATATCGGACGTCTCTCAATCAGCCGCAGAGGAATACAGACATCGCCGCATGTTTTGAAGCTAGGGAAACCCCCGAGAACGCCGCGACACACACCGGCAATTTCCCGCCAATCGAAAGTGAACTGAAAGTGCGCCCCTCATACGATCCGTCCCGCCCAAAGCCCCTGTGACTGGGGCTCTTGCGCAAGGACAACGAATAAGGGAGACCTGATGAACAAGACTTCGATGGCGCTGGCAGTGGTTGCGCTTGCCACCGCCACCACGGCCGCCGCTCAATCCTCCAACGTGACCCTGTACGGGATCATGGATTCGGGTATCGAGTATGTGAACCACGCTGGCCCGAACGGCGGCAGCGCCACGCGCCTCGTCTCGGGCGGCAAGAACACGTCGCGCTGGGGCATGCGCGGCACGGAAGACCTGGGCGGCGGCCTGAAGGCCGTGTTCAACCTGGAAAGCGGCATCGCCATCGACACCGGCAAGCTCGACACCGACAACACGCTGTTCGACCGCCGCGCCGTGGTCGGTCTGGCTGGCGGTTTCGGGCAGGTGGTGGCAGGTCGCACGTTCACGACCACGTACGACTTCATGCTGCCGTACGACCCGATGGGCTACGCGCCGAACTACTCGTGGGCCACGTCGTCCACGGCAACGGGCGATCGCAAGGATGGCCTGTTCTCGCGCGCCTCCAACGCCGTGCGCTATGACGGCAAGTTTGGCGGTCTGAAGCTGGGTGCCACCGTGGGCTTTGGCGAGGCGGCCGGCAACTTCAAGAGCAGCTCCAAGTACGACCTGGGCGTCGGCTACAGCGTGGGCGGCTTCTCGGCCGCAGTCACGTGGGATCGCCAGAACGGTGCAGGCACGAGCACCACGCCGGCAGACACGACCGATTACATCCAGGGCATTCACGCCGGTGCCAGCTACGACTTCGGTGCACTGAAGCTATTTGCGGGCTATCGCAACTACAAGCGCGCCTTTACCACGGCCGCCGCCAGCCTGCGCAGCGATATGTACTGGGCGGGCGCCAGCTACGACGTGACGCCGGCCTTCACGCTGTACGGCGCGGTGTACAAGCAGAACATCAAGGACGGCACGGATGCCGATCCGATCCTGTTCTCTGTGCGCGGCCAGTACGCGCTGTCCAAGCGCACCACGGCGTACCTGTCTGCCGGTTATGCAAAGGCCAAGAACGGCCAGAACGTGAGCCTGTCGCGCGACGTGATCGGCTACGCCAACAACCAGGTTGGCGTGACGATGGGCCTGCAGCACCGCTTCTGATCGGCCGATCGCCCGATCGCTGTAACGAACACGGGCACCTTCGGGTGCCCGTTTTGTTGGATCGGCGCGCTGTTCAGCAGGCCATCAGTCGAGCGCCGGGCGGGATTTCAGCATCCGCCGCACGTCTTTGAAATCGTCAAAGGCGGCAAGGTCTTGCTCGATATTGCGGACGTGTTGGCGGAGCGTAGCAATGTCGATGTCGAGCTTTTGCAAAACGGCGTCCGGCGGCAGCGCCCCGAACTGCTGATACCCGTACGTGTATCGAAACGTCGTCTCGACGCGATGGATTTGCCGGTCCAGCTCGCGCACCTGGTCCTTCAGGATCTGGTTGTAATGCGTCAGCCGCGCTTCGCTGATGTGGTTGATTGAGCGCTGGTCGATGTGTTCAAGCTCAAGCTGCAACTCCAGCAGTTGCAGCAGGTTGTTCTTGTCGTAAGCCTCGTTGACGCGCTGCATGAGGCGTGTCTTCCGCTCTCGCTCCTGCGGATCGCTCTCTCGGTCAGGGTGCAGGGCGCTGGCGAGCTTGCGATAGACCTCTCGGATCGACAGGCTGATCTTCGCCTGTTCGTCTTCTTCCCGTGCTTCTGCGGCCAGTTGCTTGGGAGATTTCTGCCGGGCGGCCCGGCGCGCTTCACGCTTGCTTGCGGCGGCAGCCTTTTTCTCGGCCCGTTGCTCGATGTGCGCGCGGGCGCGTTGCAGCAGCGCTTCCTCTGAATGGTCATCCGTCTCGTCGCCCAGGTCGACCCCGAGCGCTGCTTCCAGCCTCGACTTCATCGCTGCGGCTTGCAGTGCGACTTCGCGGTCGAAGTCTGTGCCGCTGTATTTGTTGTAAAGCGCCTTCAGGCTGGTGTCTTCATCAATCAGATCGCGCGCCAGATCGACGATGAGCGCGGATATCTTGCGGCGCTCGGCTTTGGTAAAGCCGTCGTGCTCATAGACCTGGTCGAGGCTGCGCACAAAGCGGATCTGCAGCTCGTCGCGGGTTCGCTCCAGCGGCAGGAACTCGCTGGCATATCGACGCTGGAACTGGACGGTGGCCGCCTCCCAGTCCGCCAGCCGCTTGCGCCGATTCTCAATTTGCTTGATCAGCGCGTTGAATGCTTTCTGGCCCTTCGACAGCGTTGGTGCGTCGTCCGCGTGCTGATTGGGCGCAATGCTGATGGCTGGGCGGTGTGCCTTGGTCATGGAGCGGAAATGTCGCGGGCTCCGCTAAGGGAGCCCGGCTTGTGTGTCATGTAGCGGCGTTGCCGACCCCGAGCGCCACGTTGGCACTCAGAAACAGGATCAGTCGAGCAACAGCGCGTCGTCGTCCACCTTGGCGCCGCGCGTTTCCTCGAACTTCTGCAGCAAGTGCGGCACGTCCAGGCCGCGGCGTTCCTCGCCTTGCACATCGAGGATCACGTTGCCCTGATGCAGCATCACCGTGCGATCGCCGTAGTCGAGCGCCTGGCGCATGGAGTGGGTCACCATCATCGTCGTGAGCTTGCTTTCCGAGACGATCTTGGCGGTCAACTCCAGCACGAAGGCGGCCGTTTTCGGGTCCAGCGCGGCGGTGTGCTCGTCCAGCAGCAGGATGCGCGACGGCTGCAGCGATGCCATCAGCAGACTTACGGCCTGGCGCTGGCCGCCGGAGAGCAGACCAATGCGGTCGGTCAGGCGGTTTTCGAGGCCCAAGTCCAGCCGGCGCAGTTGCTCGCGGAAGGTCTCGCGCCACTTGCGGTTGGTCGCGAACTTGAAACCACGACGCTGCCCGCGGCACATGGCCAGCGACATGTTCTCTTCGATGGTCAGGTTTTCGCAGGTGCCGGCCATCGGGTCCTGGAACACGCGGGCGACCTTGTCGGCGCGTTGCCACGCGGTCTTGCGCGTGACGTCTTCGCCGTCGATGGTGATGCTGCCCGAATCGACGATGTAGTCACCGCTGATGGAGTTCAGGAACGTCGACTTTCCGGCGCCGTTCGAGCCGATCACAGCCACGAACTGGCCTGACGGGATCTCCAGCGACAGACCGCGCAGCGCGCGCGTCTCGATGGGCGTGCCGGGGTTGAAGGTGAGGGTGAGTCCTTGTGCGCTCAGCATGTCAGTTCCCCTTGGCAGCAGTCTTGGCGAACTTGCCAAACACTTTGCGACGCATGCCGGGCAGCACGAGGGCGATCACCACCAGCGCGGCGGTCACCATGTTCAGATCCTGCGCCTGCAGGCCAATGAAATCGCTGTTGAGCGCCAAGGCGATGAAGAAGCGATACAGGATCGCGCCGACCACCACGGCCAGCGTGGTCAGCACCAGGCGGCGTGCCGGCAGCACGGTCTCGCCGATGATGACGGCGGCCAGGCCGATCACGATGGTGCCGATACCCATCGACACATCGGCGCCGCCTTGCGTTTGCGCGTACAGCGCGCCGGCGAGGGCCACCAGTGCGTTCGACAGCGCCATGCCGGCCAGCGTGGCAGCGCCGGTGGCGATGCCCTGGGCGCGCGCCATGCGCGGGTTGGCACCCGTGGCGCGCAGCGACAGGCCGATCTGCGTGGAGAAGAACCAGTCCACCAGCAGCTTGACGACCACCACGACCACACCCAGCAGCACGGGGCGGAACACGTAGTCGGGCATCCAGTCAGGTTGCAGCAGTGAGAAGACCGTCGGCTCGGAAATGAGCGGCACGTTGGGCTTGCCCATGATGCGCAGGTTGACCGAGTACAGCGCGATCATCATCAGGATACTGGCGAGCAGGTCCATGATTTTCAGGCGCACGTTGAGCCAGCCCGTGATGAAGCCGGCAGCGGCACCAGCCAGGGTGCCACCCAGCGTCGACACGAACGGATCGTGTCCGCCGGCGATGAGCGTGGCCGCCACAGCCCCGCCCATCGGGAAGCTGCCGTCGACAGTGAGGTCAGGGAAGTTGAGGATGCGGAAGGAGATCAGCACCCCGAGCGCCACGAGACTGAAGATCAGACCGATCTCCAGGGCGCCGAGCAATGAAAACAGTGACATGACAGAGTAGGGCGCAGTGGTTGGGCACCGGCCTGTGTGCAATGAACGGGGACGCTTGTGGGTAGCAGCGCAAGCGCCCGGCCATTATGCGGCGGATAGCCACGTTGCGGCTCGGGCAGCCAGACCCGCGCGAGGCCGGCTCCGTCAGGCGGAGGCCGACCCGGCGCCTTGCGAGTTACTTGATGACTTCCTTGGCGTCCTTCAGCAGGCCCGCCGACAGCGTCACGCCTTGCTTCTTGGCCGCGCCTTCGTTCACGAACAGCTCCAGGTCGGTGCTGCCGGCCGAAGCAATCGCGCCCGGCTTCTCACCCTTCAGGATGCGGGCGACGACCTTGCCGGTCTGCTGGCCCAGCTTGTAGTAGTTGATGCCCAGCGCGGCGATGGCGCCACGCTTCACGCTGTCAGTGTCGCCGGCAACCAGCGGAATCTTCGCTTCGTTGGCCACCTTCACCAGCGATTCGTACGCCGACACCACGTTGTTGTCGGTGTTCGTGTAAATCACGTCGACCTTGCCGATCAGGTTCTTGGCGGCCGGGGCGATATCCACGGTACGCGGTGCAGCCGATTCGACCAGCGTCATGCCTTGCGCCGACAGCAGTTTCTTCAGCTCAGTGACGACCACGACCGAGTTGGCTTCGCCCGGGTTGTAGACCATGCCGATACGCTTGGCATTCGGCACCACGCGCTTGATCAGGTCGATCTGCTTGTCCAGCGGAAGCTTGTCGGACACGCCGGTCACGTTGGTGCCGGTCGGCGCCCAGCTCTTGACCAGTTGCGCGGCAACCGGATCGGTCACGCCCGAATACACAACGGGGATCGACTTGGTGGCTGCCACAACAGCCTGCGCCGACGGGGTAGCGATGGCGACGATGGCGTCCGGCTTGTCGCCGATGAACTTGCGGGCGATCTGCGCGGCGGTGGCAGTGCTGCCTTGTGCGCTCTGGTATTCCCACTTCAGGTTCTTGCCTGCGTCAAAACCTTCGGCCTTGAGTTGTTCCTTGGCGCCGTCGCGGATGGCGTCGAGCGCCGGGTGCTCAACGATCGCGAGCACTTCGACCGACTTGGTGGCCTGGGCCAGTGCCGGCGCGGCTTGCAGCAGTGCCATCGGAATGGCTGCAAGCGCTGCAAGGCGGAAGGCGTGCTTGAACGTGGACATAAGGATCTCCTGTTTCCTTTTGGGTGGTTTCGCTCTGGCGGCGAGCGGGATATGCCCGTGCCGGCGTGGTTGGTTTTTCAGACTCTCTTGATTCTTGAGTGCACCGAAGCAGTGCAACGCTGGCGCACGTGGGCGCACATTATGGGACAAATCGCAATGCTTTTCAGCAAACACTTCAAAAGAACTCGGTGGGCAGAAGGGGGATTCCGGTTGTGTGCGATGCAACGCAGCCATCAAATCAAAAAGGGGCACGAGGCCCCTTTTTTCACTGCCCCAACGGGCTGCTGCTTACTGGATCTTCGCTTTTTCGCGCAGGTCTTTCAGCATCGCCTGGAACTTGCTGCGTTGCCAGTTCTGGTCGCCCATCATCATCTCAAGCAGTTGCGGCTTGACGTCTTCGTACGACGGGATCTTTGCGTCGCGCGTGTCGTCCAGGCGGATCACGTGCCAGCCGAATTGCGTCTTGACCGGCGTCTGCGTGATCTGGCCCTTCTTCAGGCCGGTAAGAGCTGCCGAGAATTCCGGCACGTAGGTGCCCGGGTTCGCCCAGTCCAGATCGCCGCCGTTGGCGCCCGATCCCTTGTCCTTCGATTGCGCCTTGGCGATGTCTTCAAACTTCGCGCCGGCCTTCAGCTTGGCAATGATGGCCTTTGCGTCGGCTTCCTTGTCCACCAGGATGTGATGGGCGTGGTATTCCTTGCCGTTGCCGAACTGCGCCTTGATCTTTTCGTACTGCTTGTGCAGTTCGTCTTCGGTGGCGGGGCTGTTCTTGACGTAGTCCTCGAACTCGGCGGCCACGAGCACGTTCAGGCGGGCCGATGCCAGCTGTTCCTGAATGTCGTCGCGCTCCAGCAGACCGCGCTTGGCGGCGTCCTGCTCGATCAGTTCACGGTCGACCAGCATGTCGCGGGCCTTGGCACGCAGCTCGGGCGATTCGGGCTGGCCCGACTTCTTGATCAGCGCGTCCACCTTGGCGCTCGGGATGGCTTTGCCGTTGACCACCGCGGCATTTTGCGCCATGGCCGGAGCAACGGTCGCAGCAAAGGCAACAGCCAGCAGGCTGGCAGTGAGGCTGGAAATCTTCATGGGATTGCGTTCGAGGGAAGGACGAGTGAGCGTGGAATGCGCTTACGTGTTTTCTTCGGGAGTGACCGCGCGGATCGCCAGCGCATGGATTGCCGCCGGCCACAGCGTGTGCAGCGCATCATACACCATGCGATGACGCGCCAAACGGTTCTTGCCAGCAAAGGCAGGGCTGACAATTTCGACGTTGTAATGTCCGCCGCCGGAGGCCGCGCCGGCGTGTCCGGCGTGCTTGGCACTGTCGTCTTCTACGACGAGGTGGACGGGCAGGAATGCCTCGCGCAGGAGGCGTTCGATTTCACGCGGGTCGGCGGCCATCAGCGGTCGTCTCCGATGTTGGCGTCGTTGGCCGCGTTGGCAGGGCGCTCCTGCATATGGCGCGCCAGCCAGACACTTTGCACGAGGATGAACACCACCATCAGCCCCATCGAACCGAACAGCTTGAAGTTGACCCACACGTCGGTGTCGAAGTTGTAGGCCACGTAGAGGTTCAGGCAGCCCATGGCGAGGAAGAACAGGGCCCACACGAGGTTCAGGCGCCCCCACATCGACTCGGGCAGCGATACCTGCTGCTCCATCATGGCGCGGATGAGGTTCTTGCGAACGAACACCACGCTGCCCAGCAGCACAACGCCAAACAGCCAGTACAGCACCGTCGGCTTCCACTTGATGAAGGTTTCGTTGTGGAAGATGAGCGTCGCGCCGCCAAACACGCCGATGATGAGCAGCGACAGCCACTGCATGGCGTCGACCTTGCGGTGCTTGAACCACACCCAGGCGATCTGCAGCACGGTGGCGACCATTGCGACGGTGGTCGCCACATAAATACCGGCCACCTTGAAGGCAGCAAAGAACAGGATGACCGGGAACAGATCGAACAGGAATTTCATGCGGGAACGCGCTTAGGTGGGCAGGTGCGGAAGATCAAGCGCCGAATTTTAGCGCAGCCGAGTTGATGCAATACCGCAAGCCGGTGGGTGCGGGGCCATCTTCGAACACGTGGCCGAGGTGCGCGCCGCAGTTCTTGCACTGCACTTCGATGCGCAGCATGCCGTGCGAGCGGTCGGTTTTCTCGGCGATCACCTCGCCGTTGATGGGCTGGAAATAGCTCGGCCAGCCGCAGCCGGCATCAAACTTGGTCGACGATTCAAACAGCGGCGTGCCGCAGCAGACGCAGTTGTAGACGCCCCGGTCCCAGTGGTCCCAGTACTTGCCCGTGAAGGGACGTTCGGTGGCGGCTTCGCGGGTGACGCGGTATTCGATGTCGGAGAGTTGGTCGCGCCATTCGGCGTCGGATTTCGTGACGGTCATGGTGATGAGACTCCTTGTTGGATTCGGCAACCGCGCAATGGAAGCGATCGGGCGGCTGACGTTGTTTGTCGTGCTGCTGCGGCAATCCTGACAGGCGCGGATTAGAGCATGGTGTCAGTTCCGGCGCATCACGCCTGCCCGCATGTCGGCATGCCGGATCACGACGAGCAGCTCACTTCCAGTGAAGACGCCCAATCGGGCGCAGGCTGCGCGTAGTGCTCGAAGCCGGGGTGATCGTCATACGGGCGGGCCAGCACGGCGCGCAGGTTTTCGACTTCGGAGAAATCCTTTTCCTTGGCGAGGCGGATGGCGATTTCAGCCAGATGGTTGCGCAGCACGTATTTCGGGTTGACGCGGTGCATGGCGGCGGCGCGCTCGTCGTCGGATTGCGGCTCGGCTTGCAGGCGCTGGCGATAGGCGGCCAGCCACGCGTCTGCGGCTGCGCGATCGAAGAAGAAATCGCGCACGGTGCGCGCTTCTGCCGCGGCGGGCGTGTCGTCGCGGCGCACCTCGGCAAGGTGGCGGAAGAACAACGTGTAATCGGTGCGCTGGGTGTGCAGCAGCTTGAACAGGTCGCCGAACAGCGTTTCGTCTTCGTCCTGCGCGGTGGAGAGGCCCAGCTTGGCGCGATAACGTGCGTAGAAGGCTGCGCCGTACACGTCGCGGTACGTCAGCAGCACCTTTTGCGCGGCGTCGATGGCGGGTTGAGCCTGCGCTTCGTCGCTCAAGTTGACGAAAACGTCGGGATCTTCGCCAAACAGCGGCAGCAACGCCTGCGCCAGGCAGAAGAGGTTCCAGTAGCCGATCTGTGGCTGCTGGGCATAGGCGTAACGGCCGCCGGTGTCGGAGTGGTTGCAGATGTGGTTGGCGTTGAAGCCATCCAGGAAGCCGAACGGGCCGTAGTCGAGCGTGAGGCCGAGGATCGACATGTTGTCGGTGTTCATCACGCCGTGGCAGAAGCCAACGGCTTGCCAGTCGGCCATCAGTTCAGCGGTGCGGCGGGCGAGTTCACGCAGCAGGGCCAGATACGGTTGCGGCTCGCTGCGGCAGGCGGGGTAGAAACGGTCGACGACGTAATCGGCAAGTGCGCGCAGCTGGGGCAGTTGTTCGCTCGCCGCAAAGTGCTCGAAGTGGCCAAAGCGCACGAACGACGGTGCGAGGCGCGTGACAACGGCGGCGGTTTCGAGCTCTTCGCGGCGAACGGGGGCGTCAGCGCCGGTCACGCACAGGGCGCGGGTGGTTGGAATGCCGAGGCCGGCCATGGCTTCCGAGCACAAAAATTCGCGGATGGACGAGCGCAGCACAGCCCGCCCGTCACCCATGCGCGAATACGGCGTACGGCCGGCACCTTTGAGCTGGACTTCGCAGGGGCCTTCGGCGGTCTGCAGCTCGGCCAGCAACAGGGCGCGCCCATCGCCCAACTGCCCGGCCCACACGCCGAACTGGTGGCCCGAATACACGGTGGCGAACGGATCGCTCCAGGGGGCGACGGCGTTCCCGGTAAAGACGGCCAGCCCGGCGGGGGTGTCAAGTTCTGCTCGCGCAAGGCCGAGCGACGCTGCGGCGTCCGGCGAGAAGCCCACCAGATAGGGCTGGCCAATCGGTCCGGAAGGCATGGGCATCGGCGGCAGGCGCGTCAGAAAGTGTTCGCCCAGCGCGGAAAAACCGGGGGCTGCGGTGGGACGGCCACGCCAGTCGAAAGAGCTCGCAAGGGAATCGTCAGGCAAGGCGGGGGGGGAGGCAGTCATGGGATGGGGCGGCAGGGCATGCGGCGGATAGCACAGGAAACGGCGCAAAAACAGTGCCGAACCTTCAAATGTTGTGCGCTTTGCAGCGCAGCAAAATACGCTTTACGTAGGGGAAAACGCCATGTTGAGACGCAGCAACGCTATCGCGTATTGTACTTGCGAGTAAAGAAAGCTGCAGCCTGCGAACCCTTGCACCACAACGATTCACAGGGTTTTTCAGATGGCCGGGTAAACATGGGGGCCGATGTGGCAGCGCACAACAATATCCCGTTGACGTGGTTGGCGATCACGGGAACAATCGGCCAAAAAATAGAACGGTTGTTCAGTTTTTTCTAGGAGACACCATGGCCCTGATGGGACAAATGATGAGCGCCCCTTTGCTCATCTCGACCATCATCGAACACGCCGCGCGCAATTCCGGTTCGACTGAAGTCGTGTCGCGCCGCGTCGAGGGCGATATCCATCGCACCACGTACCGGCAAGTGCGAGACCGCTCCAAGCAACTGGCAAATGCGCTGGCCGCACTCGGTGTGCAGCCCGGCGAGCGTGTCGGTACGCTGGCCTGGAACGGCTATCGCCACCTTGAGATTTATTACGGCGTGTCTGGCTCGGGTTCCGTATGCCACACCATCAATCCGCGGCTGTTTCCGGACCAGATCGCCTACATCGTCAATCACGCTGACGATCAGTACGTTTTCTTCGACCTGACGTTCGTGCCGCTCATCGAGGGCATTGCACCGCATTGCCCCAACGTGAAGGGTTGGGTGGCGATGACCGATCGCGCGCACATGCCCACCTCCAGCGTGCCGATGCTCTGCTATGAAGAGCTGCTGGAGGCGCAGAGCGCCGACTACACCTGGCCGCAGTTCGACGAGAACACCGCAGCCGGCCTGTGCTACACGTCGGGCACCACGGGCAACCCGAAAGGCGCGTTGTATTCGCATCGATCGACGGTACTGCATTCGTATGCGTCTGCGTTGCCGGATGCGCTTGGGTGCTCGGCGCAGGACGTGATCCTGCCGGTGGTGCCGATGTTCCACGTCAACGCCTGGGGGCTGCCGTATTCGGTGCCGCTGGTGGGCGCCAAGCTGGTCTTCCCCGGCCCAAAATTGGATGGCGCTTCGCTGTACGAGCTGTTCGAGCAGGAGAAGGTGACGTTCTCTGCCGGCGTGCCGACCGTGTGGCTGGGCTTGCTGCAACACGTGCAGGTCAACAAGCTTCAATTCTCGACGTTCCGCAAGACCGTGATTGGCGGTTCGGCTGCGCCGCCGGCCATGATTCGCACGCTCAAGGAACTGGACGTGGAAGTCATCCACGCGTGGGGCATGACCGAGATGTCACCGCTGGGCACCACGTGCAAGCTGATGGGCAAGCATGCTGACCTGTCGGATGAGGCCAAGCAGCACGTGCTCGAGCGTCAGGGTCGCGCCATCTACGGCGTTGAAATGAAGATCGTCGATGCTGAAGGTCAAGAGCTGCCGTGGGACGGCAAGGCCTTTGGCGATCTCTACGTGCGCGGGCCGTGGACGATCCAGAGCTATTACCGCAACGACAAGTCGCCGCTGGTCGACGGCTGGTTCCCCACGGGCGACGTGGCGAACATCGATGCCGACGGCTACATGCAGATCACCGATCGCAGCAAGGACGTGATCAAGTCAGGCGGCGAATGGATTTCGTCCATCGATGTGGAAAACGTGGCCGCCGCGCACCCCGGCGTGCACATGGCCGCGTGCATCGCGTGCCATCACCCGAAGTGGGACGAACGCCCGTTGCTGGTGGTGATGAAGAAGCCCGGTGTGGAACTCACGCGCGAGGAGATGCTCAAGTTCTTCGAAGGCAAGGTCGCCAAGTGGTGGATTCCGGACGACGTGGTGTTCGTCACCGAAATTCCGCTCACCGCTACCGGCAAGATGCAGAAGCTGAAACTGCGCGAGCAGTTCAAGGATTATCAGTTTCCCGCTGTACAGGCTTAGCGACATATAGAAACCGCCGCCCGTGCATGGGTCACCCCGGCACGAGGACGGCGGACGTAAGACAACCGGATCAGGGCCGGCCGCCGCGCGACAGACACGTCGACGCGGTGGAATGAAGCCCGGGCGCGTTGCAACCTGGAGACGCAAGCAGCCGCACGCCCACCAGTGGCACGCGGAGAGTGACTCGCCGGCGGCTCCACCACATGAAGGAGACACGCATGACGAAGTTCCGTCCGTTGGTTGTGGCTGTTGCATGTGTTGCGGCAATCGGTGGGGCAGTCCTGCCCACTGCATCGTCCGCCGCCGAAACCGTGAAGATCGCCTGGATCGATCCGTTGTCCGGCCTGATGGGCGCTCTGGGCCAGAACCAGTTGCGCAGTTGGCAGTACATCGCCGATCTCGCCACGCAGAAGAACTGGGCCGGCGACGGCACAAAGTTCGAAGTGGTGGGCTTTGACAACAAGCTCTCGCCGCAGGAGAGCCTGACGGCGCTCAGGCAGGCGGCCGATCAGGGCATCCACTACATCGTGCAGGGTAACGGCTCGAGCGTCGGCATGGCGCTGGAAGACGCCGTGGCCAAGTACAACGAACGTCATCCGGGCAAGGAAATCGTCTACCTGAACTACGCCGCGGTGGACCCGGACATGACGAACAGCAAGTGCAATTACTGGCACTTCCGCCTGGACGCCAACTCCGATATGAAGATGGAAGCGCTGACCAGCTTTCTGGCGAAGGATCCGAAGGTCAAGAAGGTCTACCTGATCAACCAGAATTATTCGTTCGGTCATCAGGTAGCGCGTGCGGCCAAGGAATATCTCAAGCGCAAGCGTCCAGATATCGAGATCGTGGGGGAAGACCTGCACCCGCTGGCGCAGGTGAAGGACTTCTCGCCGTACGTGTCGAAGATCAAGTCGTCGGGTGCCGATACCGTCATCACCGGCAACTGGGGCAGCGACCTGGCGCTGCTCATCAAGGCCGGCAAGGATGCAGGCCTGAACGCGAACTTCTATACGTACTACGCCTCGACCACGGGCGTGCCGACAGCGATGGGCTCTGCCGGCGCAGATCACGTGAAATACGTGGGCTACTGGAACGTCAACAACGACGGCTTCAAGGGCGCCGATATCGTCGAGGGCTACAAGAAGAAGTACAACGACGATTACTACCTCATGGCCTCTTATACCGGCATTGCCATGCTGGCCAAGGCCATCAAGCAGACCAAGTCCGTCGAGCCTGCCAAGGTTGCCAAGGCCTTTGAAGGCATGAAGGTCGACAGTCTGAACGGCACCTTCGAGATGCGCGCGTCTGACCACCAAGGCCAGCAGCCGCTCTACATCGCCACCTGGGAAAAGACGAACGGCAAGAACGTCAAGTTCGACCAGGAAAACACCGGCTACGGCTGGAAGACCGACGCTGTGCTCGATCAGTACGTCGCGTCGCAGCCGACCTCCTGCCAGATGAAGCGTCCGCAGTAAGGTCGCGGGTGGTGTGCCGAAGGGCTGCCCGATGCTATCGTGCGGCGATGTTTTAAACGGAGTCCATGGGCCACGCATTGATGCGTGCGTCCCATGCTCCGCCGAATCTGCTGGAAGGGCTGCAGCGTGGAATTTCTAGTCATCAATCTCTTGAATGGCATCAGCTACGGGCTGTTGCTGTTCATGTTGTCTTCGGGCCTGACGCTGATCTTCAGCATGATGGGCGTTCTCAATTTTGCGCATGCCAGCTTCTACATGCTCGGCGCGTATTTCGCCTATGTCGTCAGCGGTTATCTGGGCTTCTGGGCCGCGCTGATCGTGGCGCCGCTGCTCGTGGGTGCGCTGGGCGCCGTGGTCGAGCGCTACGGCCTGCGCACGGTGCACCGCTATGGCCACGTCGCCGAACTGCTGTTTACCTTCGGTCTGGCCTATCTGATTGAAGAAGGCGTGAAGCTGGTGTGGGGCCTGCCCGCCGTGGCGTATCGCGTGCCGGACGCACTGGACGGCCCGCTGTTCACGCTGTTCACCTCGTCGTTCCCCAAGTACCGCGCCTTCATGATGCTGGTGTCGCTGCTGATGCTGGTGGGCATCTTCCTGCTGCTCACACGCACGCGTATCGGGCTTGTCATTCAAGCCGCGCTCACGCATCCGGACATGGTCGAAGCGCTGGGCCACAACGTGCCGCGCGTGTTCATGCTGGTGTTCGGCGGCGGCTGTGCGCTGGCCGGCTTGGCGGGCGTGATTGGCGGCAATGCCTTCGTGACCGAGCCATCGATGGCGGCAGCGGTCGGCTCCATCGTCTTCGTGGTAGCGGTCGTGGGCGGCATGGGGTCTCTGGTGGGCGCGTTCATCGCGTCGCTGCTGATCGGCTGCATCCAGACCTTTGCCGTCACGCTTGATATCTCGGTAACCAGCGTGCTGGAGAACATCGGCGTCACGCTCAATCCGGACGTGCCGCTCATCTCTGTCTGGAACCTGACGATTGCGCAAGTCGCACCGGTGCTGCCGTATCTGCTACTGGTGCTGATGCTGATCTTCCGCCCGCGTGGGCTGATGGGTACGCGGGAGAGCTAAATGGAACGCACCATGCACCAACAAGCGCAACAACAAGCCGCGCTGCCGGCCAACGATCGAGCGCGGACGATGAAATTCAAGCCAGTCAATCTTGCCCGCTGGCTGCTCTGGGGCACCACCGCGCTGGTGATGATCGCGCTGCCGCTTATCTGGCCGCAGGGCTTTGCCATCACGCTGCTCTCGCAGATGGGCATCATGATCATCTTCGCGCTCTCGTACAACATGCTGCTTGGCCAGTCCGGCATGTTGTCGTTCGGGCACGCGGTGTACGCCGGCCTGGGCGCCTTCATGGCTGTGCACGTGCTCAACAAGATCGGCGCCATGCAGACGCTGGGCATCGGTGGGCCGCTCGCCGTTGCACTATTGCCCATTGCTGGCGGCCTGGGCGGCGCGCTGTTCGGCGTGATCTTCGGCTACGTCACCACCAAGAAGGCCGGCACGACGTTCGCCATGATCACGCTCGGTATCGGCGAGATGGTGTTTGCCAGTGCGTTGATGTTTCCGGACTTCTTTGGTGGCGAGGGCGGTGTCTCCACGAACCGCAGCATTGGCGATGCGCTGTTTGGCGTGACGTTCGGGCCTGGGCGCCAGGTGTATTACCTGATTGCCGCGTGGTGCCTGATTTCGATGGCGCTGATGTATGCGTGGACGCAGACGCCGCTTGGCCGCATCGCCAACGCCGTGCGCGACAACCCCGAGCGCGTTGAGTTCATCGGCTACAACACGCAGCGCGTGCGCTTCCTGGTGGTGATCCTGTCTGCGTTCTTCGCGGGCATTGCCGGCGCGCTGTCGTGCATCAACTTTGAGATCGTGACCGCGGAGAACGTGTCGGCAGTGCGTTCGGGCTCGGTGCTGCTGGCGGCCTTCATTGGCGGCATGGGCAGCTTTTTCGGGCCGATCATCGGCGCGGTGCTCACCGTGTTCTTTACCGTGGCGCTGTCGGGCATCACCAAGGCGTGGCTGCTGTACCTGGGCTTGTTCTTTGTGCTGATGGTCATGTATGCGCCGGGCGGCATTGCCAGCCTTCTGGTCATGCACCTGCCGATCATGCGGCGCGGCAAGCTCAAGACGCTGCTGCCGGCTTATGGCGTGGCGATCGTGCCGGCTGTCATTCTGCTGGTTGCGTTGATCTCCACCGTGGAAATGATCTACGCAGTGCAGGACGACGCCTCGGGTGGCGTTGCCACGCTGTTTGGCTTGTCTGTCGAACCGAATACCCTCAAGCCGTGGATTGTCACCGCCGTGCTGTGGTTGGTGGGCGCTTTCGGCCTGCGTGCCGCGGCCGGCAAGCTGCGCACCGCTTGGGACAACGCATTGCAGGAGCCGCAACCATGAGCCAACCGATATCTGGGCCGACCGCTGCGCTCGAGTTGCGCGATGTTCGCAAGCGCTTTGGCGCAACTGAAATCATTCGAGGGGTCAACCTCACCATTGGCAAGGGCGAGCGCCATGCACTCATCGGCCCGAACGGCGCTGGCAAGTCGACCACGTTCAACCTGATCTCGGGCCGCTTCCCGGCCAGCTCCGGAAGCGTGCGCCTGAACGGTGAAGAGATCAGCGGCCTGGCGCCGTTTGAGATCAACCGCAAGGGCCTGTCGCGCAGCTTCCAGATCACCAACATCTTTCATCGGTTGTCGGTGTTCGAGAACCTGCGCTGCGCGGTGCTCTGGTCGCTCGGCTACAAGTATTCGTTCTGGCACAAGCTGGCCGAGCTGCGTGACGCACGCGAGCGCGCTGAAGAAGTGCTCGAGCAGATCGGCATGACCCATCGGCGAGACGCCGCCGCAGGCCTGCTGACCTACGCCGAGCAACGGGCGCTGGAAATCGGCGTCACCATTGCGGGCGGTGCCGACGTGATCCTGCTGGATGAGCCGACCGCCGGCATGAGCCGCTCCGAATCCGACCACGCGGTGGACCTCATCCGCAAAGTCACGGTCGGCAAGACGCTGGTGATGGTCGAGCACGACATGAGCGTTGTGTTTGGCTTGGCCGACCGCATCTCGGTGCTCGTCTATGGCGAAGTAATTGCCACCGACACGCCCGAAGCCATTCGCAATAACCGCCGCGTGAAAGAGGCCTACCTCGGCACCACGCTGGACGAACCTGCAGGAGCGCATTGATGGCAACAAATACTCCAATGTTGGAGGTGCGCGACCTGCACGCGTACTACGGCAAGAGCCACATCCTGCACGGCGTCGACATGCACGTAGGCGAGGGCGAGATCGTTGCGCTACTCGGGCGCAATGGGGTGGGGCGTTCGACCCTGGCCAAATCCATCATGGGCATGGTCCGGCACGAAGGCGAAATCCTGCTGCGCGGCAAGAGCGTGAGCGGCCTGCGAACCTTTGAAGTGGCGCACAAGGGCATCGGCTATGTGCCCGAGAACCGAGACATCTTCCCCACGCTGACTGTCCGGCAGAACCTGCTGCTTGGTGAGAAACGCAACCCGAGTCAGCCCAAGCCGCGCTGGCAGGTGGAAGACATGTATCAGATGTTCCCGCGTTTGAAGGAGCGGGAGAACACGGCTGCAGGTGTGCTGTCGGGCGGCGAGCAGCAGATGCTGACGCTGTGCCGCACGCTGATGGGTGACCCCGATTTCATCATCATCGACGAGCCGACCGAAGGTCTTGCGCCGCTGATCGTGACACTCGTGGGCGAGTACCTGAAGACGCTCAAGGAGCGGGGGATTTCCGTGCTGCTGGTGGAGCAGAAGCTGGCCATTGCCCTGGACATTTCACAACGCGTCTATGTGATGGGGCACGGGCAGATTGTGTTTGAAGGAACGCCCCAGCAGTTGAAAGCCGATGCGAAAGTCCGGCAGGAGTGGTTGGAGGTTTAAACGCTGTAGGTCAAACCACGCTGCACCGAAAGCCCGCATGGACATCCGTGCGGGCTTTTTTCGGGCGGTCAGTTGACAACCGTGCCTGCTGCAGTGGCTTTGGTGGCGCTTCCGGCTTGCTGCAGATGCTCCCCGCTGAACTGCATCTCCGAGTACTTCACGAACCGCGTCTTGAATTTCCAGCGGTAAGCCAGCCAGATCGCGACAAACAGGATCACACCGCAGTACGTTGCGATGAAGGCGCCAAAGTTTTCCACGGGTGCAAACAGCGCTTTGGTGTTCTGCCCAAGAATGATCACCACGCACAGGATCGCCACCATGATTGGCCCGAACGGGAAGAACGGCGACCGATACGCCAGTTGCTCCACAGAATGCCCCTGGCTCGTGAACCCCTTGCGGAACCGGTAGTGCGCCAGCGCAATGCCGAACCACGCGATGAAGCACGTTACCGCAGACGTATTCAGCAGCCACAGGTAGACCACTTGGTCGCCAAACAATGAACTGAAGAAGCACAGCGCGCCAACGGCGGATGTGGCCAGCAGCGCGCGGTGCGGCACGCCGTTGGCCGACACCTTGGCAAACCAGCGCGGCGCCTGGCCTTCGAGCGACAGGTCGTACAGAATCCGCGTCGACACATAGAGGCTCGACGTGCCGGAAGACAGCAGCGCGGTCAGCACCACCGCATTCATCATCCCGGCGGCAAACGCGAGGCCCGCATGCTGGAACACCAGCGCAAACGGGCTGACGCCGACGTCCGTCGCTTCATTGCGCAGCAGGTTCGGGTCGGTGTACGGCAGCAGCACGCCGATGATCAGGATGGCCAGCACATAGAACAGCAAAATGCGCCAGAACGTCTGGCGGATGGCTCGCGGGATCGTGCGGGAGGGGTTCTCCGCCTCGCCGGCGGCAACGCCAATGGTTTCGACGCCCTGGAACGAGAACCCGGCAATCATCGCCACACCGACCATGGCCGGCACGCCGCCCACGAACGGCGCATCGCCCACGGTGAAGTTCTGCCAACCCGACTGCGGCCCGCCGTGCATGATGCCGAAGATCATCGCCAGACCGATCAGCAGGAACACGATGATCGTCACCACTTTGATCATCGAAAACCAGTATTCCGCCTCACCAAAGCCGCGCACGGAGAAGGCGTTGAGGCCGAACATGAGCAGCAGGAACGCGGCGCTCCAGACCATGCCCGATAGGCCCGGAAACCAATACTTCATCACCAGCTGTGCGGCGGCCAGTTCCACGGCAACGGACACGGCCAGTGCAAACCAATAGTTCCATCCCAGCGCAAAGCCGAAGCCTTCTTCCACATACAAGCGGCTGTAAGTTACGAACGAGCCTGAGACGGGTAGATGCACCGCCAGCTCGCCAAGACTCGTCATCAGGCAATAGACCATCACGCCGATGAGCGTGTAGGTCAGCAGTGCGCCGCCGGGGCCGGCCTGCGCAATGGATGCGCCGGACGCGACGAACAGCCCCGTGCCGATGGCGCCGCCCAGGGCGATCATCATCAGGTGGCGCGAGCGCAGGCGTCGGCGCAGTTCGGATTGGGCTTCGAGGCCGGTGGGGGTGATGGATGTGTGCATAGCCGGTGGCGCCGGAGTGGGCGGCCCAATGAAAACGCCCGCCGGATGCTGCGCAAACGGCGGCGGAGCGGGTGTGATTACTGCGTAGAGTTCGCGACGGTTGGCAATTCAGGGCCGGGGTCTTGGCCGGCCAGCGAATCGCGCAGCACGGGCGGGCGCGGGAAGTGCATGTCCTGGTAACGGACAATGCCGCCGCCACGCACGAGCCGGTAGCCGATCCAGATCAGGAAGAACACTGGGATGCCGATGTACGTGGCGATCACCGCCGGCCAATCAACGGTGCCTGTGGTGAACGCCTGGTAGTTCTGGCCGAGCGTGATGACCAGGCACAGCCCAAACGCGAACAACGGGCCATATGGGAAGAACTTAGAGCGGTACGGCAACTGCGCCGGATCATGCCCCTGCGCTACGAGCCCCTTGCGGAAGCGATAGTGACTGATGGCAATGCCGAGCCATGCCACGAAGCCGGTCATGCCCGAGGTGTTCAGCAGCCACAAGTAGACCGTCTTGTCGCCATACAACGAACTCAGGAAGCAGAGCGCGCCGACGGCGGTCGTGGCCAGCAGCGCATTGCGTGGCACACCGTTGCGGGTGAGTTGCGCAAAGATGCGCGGTGCGCGGCCCTCGGTGGCCAAGTTGTAGAGCATCCGCGTGGACGCATACATGCCCGAGTTGCCGGCCGACAGCACAGCCGTCAGGATCACCGCGTTCATCAGGCCTGCGGCAAACG
Source organism: Ralstonia sp. Ralssp135 (assembly GCF_047304345.1). NCBI lineage: Bacteria > Pseudomonadati > Pseudomonadota > Betaproteobacteria > Burkholderiales > Burkholderiaceae > Ralstonia > Ralstonia sp. Ralssp135. The sequence goes on along the minus strand of NZ_JBGLYZ010000023.1, from coordinate 24,648 downwards.
CTAGGCCTGCGTGCTTAAAGACGAGCGTGAAGGGGCTCACGCCAATGTTCGTCACTTCCGTCGACAGCAGATTCGGATCGGTGTACGGCACCAGCACGCCGATGATGAAGATCGCCAGCACGTAGAACAGCAGGATCCGCCAGAACACCTGCTTGACCGCACGCGGAATGGTGCGCGCCGGGTCGGCCGATTCGCCGGCCGCCACGCCAATCAGCTCTGTCCCCTGGAACGAGAACCCCGCGATCATCGCCACGCCGATCATCGCCGGCAGCCCACCCACAAACGGCGCATCGCCCATCGTCAGGTTCTGCAGGCCCGATTGCGGACCACCCTTCAGGATCCCGAAGATCATCGCCAGGCCAATGCCGATAAAAAGGATGACGGTGACGACCTTGATGAGTGCGAACCAGTATTCCGCCTCGCCAAAACCGCGCACCGAGATGGCGTTGAGCAGGAACATGATTGCGAGAAACACAGCGCTCCACAGCACGCCCGGCACATCGGGGAACCAGTAATGCATGACGAGCTGCGCGGCCGCCAGCTCAACGGCAATCGTCACGGCCCAGTTGTACCAATAGTTCCAGCCAAGCGCGAAGCCGAAGCCTTCGTCCACATAAAGGGCGCCGTAGGTGGCAAACGACCCGGAAACCGGCATGTAGGCGGCAAGCTCGCCCAGGCTGGTCATCAGGAAATAAACCATTGCCCCGATGAGGATATAGGCGGCAAGCGCGCCTCCGGGGCCGGCCTGCGAGACCGACGCGCCCGAGGCGACGAAAAGCCCGGTACCGATCGACCCGCCGATGGCGATCATGGTGAGATGGCGCGCGCGCAAGGTGCGGCGCAAGCCCGGCGTCTCTGAGGACGGGGTAGCGTGTTCTGACATGGATACAGAGTGGTCGATTTTGCTCGGATCGCGAATCAAACCGACGAAATGTGACGAGACGTTCCCGCGCCTGGTAGGCGTCCGGCGAACGAAATGCGCGACTCTATCAAAACCGTCACGTAGCGGGCAAAAAATCCATGCTGCGGCACACGCGTTTGAACCCGTCGGGGCCCGCCGCATCGCCCGCCAGACGGCGCCGTGCAGCGCAAAAATAAAAATTGAACGACCGTGCTATTTTGTGTATTCTGTGTCGAGTCGCGGCCTTACCGCGCGTTAAAAAAACGATAGTTGAGAGACAGTTCAACCGCGAGGCACGGTGCGCCTGATCTGCCGGCCCTCGCATCACCAAAGGAACCAGCATGACTGCGGAGTACAAGGTCCAGGACGGCGTTGCCGTCATTACGCTCAGCAACCCGCCCGTCAACGGCCTTGGCCACTCCACGCGCCTGGGCATTGTCGAAGGCATGGTCAAAGCTGGCGATGACGCCAACGTCAAGGCCATCGTGATCACCGGTGCGGGCAAAGCCTTCTCGGGCGGCGCCGATATTCGCGAATTCAATACGCCCAAGGCGACGCAAGAGCCGACGCTGCACGCCGTCATCAAAGCCGTTGAGTCGAGCAACAAGCCGGTCGTGGCGGCCATCCATTCGGTGGCGATGGGCGGTGGGCTGGAACTGGCGATGGGCTGTCACTACCGCGTGGCAGCACCGGGCGCGCAGATCGCGCTGCCGGAAGTGAAGCTGGGCATTCTGCCGGGCGCAGGCGGCACGCAGCGTCTGCCGCGCGCCATCGGCCTGGAGCCGGCCTTGAACATGATTGTGTCCGGCAACGCCATTCCGTCGGAAAAGCTGGCCAAGAGTGGCCTGTTCGACCAGATGATCGAAGGCGACCTGATGGCCGGCGCCATCGATTTCGCCCTGAAGGCCGCTGCCGAAGGCAAGCTCCCCAAGCTGCGCGATCGCAAGGTCGAGCACGACAACCCGCAAGGTTTCCTGCAATTCGCGCGCAACACCGTGGCCGCGGTTGCCAAGAACTTCCCGGCGCCGGGCAAGTGCGTCGACGCTGTGCAGGCCGCAGTGGAAAAGCGCTTTGACGACGGCATCAAGTTCGAGCGCGACTTGTTCATCGAACTGGTGAATACGTCGGAATCGCGCGCGCTGCGTCACGCTTTCTTTGGCGAACGCGCTGCCAGCAAGATCCCCGATGTGCCGGAAGACACGCAGGTGCGCAAGGTGGAGAAGGTTGCTGTGATCGGCGCCGGCACGATGGGCGGCGGTATCTCGATGAACTTCCTGAACGCAGGCATTCCGGTCACGATGCTGGAAACCAAGCAGGAAGCGTTGGACCGCGGCGTTGCCACCATCCGCAAGAACTACGAGAACAGCGCCAAGAAGGGCAAGCTCACGCAAGAGAAGGTCGAGCAGCGCATGGCCCTGCTGACCCCGACGCTTTCCTACGACGACATCAAGGACGCCGACCTCGTCATCGAGGCCGTGTTCGAAGAAATGGGCGTCAAGGAAGTCGTGTTCAAGAAGCTGGACGAAGTCGTCAAGCAGGGTGCGATCCTGGCGTCGAACACGTCCACGCTGGATGTCGACAAGATCGCCAGCTTCACCAAGCGCCCGCAAGACGTGGTCGGCATGCACTTCTTCAGCCCGGCCAACGTGATGAAGCTGCTGGAAGTCGTTCGCGGCAAAGAGACCGCCAAGGACGTGCTGGCCACCGTCATGAAGCTGGCCAAGGCCATCAAGAAGACGGCCGTCGTGTCCGGCGTGTGTGACGGCTTCATCGGCAACCGCATGATCGAGCAATACAGCCGCCAGGCCGGCTATCTGCTCGACGAAGGCGCGCTGCCCGAGCAGGTCGACAAGGCCATCGAGAAGTTCGGCTTTGCGATGGGCCCGTTCCGCATGGGCGACCTGGCCGGCAACGACATCGGCTGGGCTATCCGCAAGCGCCGCGCCGTGGACAAGCCGGACATCGTCTATTCGAAGACCGCCGATCTGCTGTGCGAGATGGGCCGCTTTGGCCAGAAGACCGGCGGCGGCTGGTACGACTACAAGGCGGGCGACCGCAAGCCGTATCCGAACCAGCAGGTCAACGACATGATCGTCCAGCATTCGAAGGATCTGGGCATCACGCGCCGCAAGATTTCGGACGAGGAAATCGTCGAGCGTCTGGTGTTTGCGCTGGTCAACGAAGGCGCAAAGATCCTGGAAGAGGGCATTGCCTCCAAGGCGTCGGACATCGACATGGTCTACCTGACCGGCTACGGCTTCCCGCTGTTCCGCGGCGGCCCGATGCTCTACGCAGACACCGTCGGCCTGTACAACGTCGCGCAAACCATGCACCGCTACAGCAAGGGTTACCACGGCGAAGCCTGGAAGGTCGCGCCGCTGCTGCAGAAGCTGGCCGACGAAGGCAAGGGCTTCAACGGCTGATGCGCGGCTAACGCACCAAGCAACTAAGCAACCGCCATGCAACTCACGCCCACCGATTGCCTGCTGATCATCGACGTGCAGAACGACTTTCTGCCCGGCGGCGCGCTGGCCGTGCCGGAAGGCGATCAGGTTATCCCGGTCGTCAACCAGCTCTCCAGGGCATTCGGGCGCGTGGTGCTGACGCAGGACTGGCACCCACACGAGCACGTGTCGTTCGCAGCCAACCATGCGGGAACGCAGCCATTCGGCACGATCGAGCTGCCTTACGGTCAGCAAGTGCTGTGGCCAGTGCACTGCGTGCAGCACAGCGCAGGCGCCGCGCTGGCTGACGACCTGGACGTGCCGCATGCGCAGTTGATGGTTCGCAAGGGCTATCACCCGCACATCGACAGCTACTCCGCATTCTTTGAAGCGGATCGCAAGACGCCGACCGGCCTGCTGGGCTACCTGCGCGAGCTTGAAATCAAGCGCGTGTTCTGCGTTGGGCTTGCCACGGATTTTTGCGTGGCGTGGTCAGCACTGGATGCACGTGCCGCCGGGCTGGAAGTTGCCGTCATCGAGGATGCGTGCCGCGCGATCGACCTGAACGGATCGCTCGCGCAGGCGTGGCAGCACATGACGGAGGCGGGCATCGCGCGGTTGCAGTCGCCGGACGTTTTGAACACCTTGTCTTGAACGGATAACTGAATACATCGGGCGCTGCCGAAGCTGCGCCCGCCACCAGATACGAGGAGCAACACCATGACCGAAGCAGTCATCGTTTCCACCGCACGTACCGGCCTGGCCAAGAGCTGGAAGGGCGCCTTCAACATGACGCACGGCGCTACGCTGGGCGGCCACGCTGTTCAGCACGCCATTGAGCGCGCCAAGATCGAGCCGGGCGAAGTGGAAGACATCCTGATGGGTTGCGCGAACCCGGAAGGTGCAACGGGCGCCAACATTGCGCGCCAGATCGCCCTGCGTGCCGGCTGCCCCGTGACCGTGCCGGGCGCAACCGTCAACCGCTTCTGCTCGTCGGGCTTGCAGACCATCGCCATGGCCGCGCAGCGCGTGATCGCCGATGAAGGCGATATCTTCGTGGCTGGCGGTGTGGAATCCATCTCGTGCGTGCAACAGGAAATGAACCGCCACATGATGACCGAAGGCTGGCTCACCAAGCACAAGCCGGAAATCTACTGGAACATGCTCCAGACCGCCGAGAACGTCGCCAAGCGCTACAACATCGCCAAGGACCGCATGGACGAGTACGGCGTGCAAAGCCAGCAGCGCGCCGCCGCCGCTGCTGCTGCCGGCAAGTTCAACGACGAAATCGTCCCGATGACGACCGTGATGGGCGTGGCCGATGCCAAGACCGGCCAGCTCATGACCCGCGAAGTCACGATCTCCGCTGACGAAGGGATTCGCCCCGACACGACGCTTGAGGGTGTGGCAAAAATTCGCTCCGCAGTGCCGGGCGGCGTGGTCACTGCTGGCAATGCCAGCCAGTTCTCCGACGGCGCATCCGCCGCTGTGGTGATGAATGGCAAGGTGGCTGCCGCCAAGGGCCTGCAGCCGCTGGGCGTGTTCCGCGGCTTTGCCGTGGCAGGTTGCGAGCCGGATGAAATGGGTATCGGCCCGGTGTTTGCCGTGCCCAAGCTGCTGAAGAAAGCCGGCTTGAAGGTTGACGACATCGGCCTGTGGGAACTGAACGAAGCATTTGCCGTGCAGGTGCTGTACTGCGCAGACAAGCTGGGCATTCCGATGGACCGCCTGAACGTCAACGGCGGCGCCATCGCCGTGGGCCACCCGTATGGTGTGTCGGGTGCACGCTTGGTCGGCCACGCGCTGATCGAAGGCAAGCGCCGCGGCGTCAAGTATGTGGTCGTGACCATGTGCATCGGCGGCGGCCAAGGCGCAGCCGGGCTGTTCGAGGTGCTCTAAACAGACAGGCTCCCGCATAAAAACGGGAGCCTGTTTTGTTTCCACTGGACTTGCTTGATCACCAGCGCGTGCACCGAGACGGTTTGGCCTTTCTTGCCCTTGATGGCGCCTTGAATTTTCGTAAGTGGGCGGAAACAAGACGGGAAACTGTCTGAGCGCAGCGAGTTTTTCCCGTCTCCGCTCGGTTACGGAAATTCAAGGGATGGGTCGCCATCTCGGGCGCGCCTTTCTTTGCTTACTTTCTTTGGCAAGACAAAGAAAGTAAGTCGGCCCCGGCAGGGGACGAAACACAGGATGCACCAACATCATGTCCTCGAAACTGCTATCCCGCCGCGACCTGAGCTTCCTGCTCTACGAATGGCTCAACGTCGAGTCACTCACAAGCATCCCCCGTTACGCTGATCACTCCCGCGAAACCTTCGACGCCGCACTCGATACGTGCGAGCGCATCGCAACGGACTTGTTTGCCCCACACAACAAGAAAAACGACCAGGAAGAACCGCACTTCGACGGCAACAAGGTCCACATCATCCCCGAAGTGAAGGTCGCGCTGGACGCCTTCAACAAAGCGGGCCTGATGGCTGCCGGGCAGGACTTTGAACGCGGCGGCATGCAACTGCCCACCGTAGTCGAGAAAGCCGGCTTCGGCTTCTTCAAGGCCGCCAACGTCGGCACCAGCTCGTATCCGTTTCTCACCATCGGCAACGCGAATCTGCTGCTCGCGCACGGCACGCCCGCGCAAATCGAGACCTTCGTGCAGCCCGAGATGGAAGGCCGCTTCTACGGCACGATGTGCCTGTCGGAGCCGCAGGCAGGCTCGTCGCTGTCGGACATCGTCACGCGAGCCGAATACGAAGGCGAGTCGCCACTTGGCGCGCAATACCGTCTGACCGGCAACAAGATGTGGATCTCCGCTGGTGAACACGAACTGTCGGAAAACATCGTCCACCTCGTGCTGGCGAAGATTCCCGGCCCGGACGGCAAGCTGATTCCGGGCGTGAAGGGCATTTCGCTCTTCATCGTGCCGAAGTTCCTCGTCAATGCCGATGGCTCGCTCGGTGAGCGCAATGACGTGGTGCTGGCCGGCCTGAACCACAAGATGGGCTATCGCGGCACGACCAACTGCCTGCTGAACTTTGGCGAGGGCACGCAGTTTCGCCCGAAAGGTGCAGACGGCCAGCCGCGCGCCGGTGCCATCGGTTACCTCGTCGGCGAGCCGCACAAGGGCCTCGCGTGCATGTTCCACATGATGAACGAGGCGCGCATCGGCGTCGGCATGGGCGCAACGATGCTCGGCTACACGGGTTATCTGCATGCGGTGGACTACGCGCGCAATCGCCCGCAGGGCCGTCCGGTCGGGCCGTCGGGCAAGGATGCAGCGTCTGCGCAAATCCGCATCGTCGATCACGCTGATGTGCGTCGCATGCTGCTGGCGCAGAAGGCGTACGTGGAAGGCGCGCTTGGTCTGAACCTGTATTGCGCCAAGCTCGTCGATGAAGAGCGCGGGGAAACCGACGCGGCCAAGCGCGCAAAGCTCGGCCTGCTGCTCGACATCCTCACGCCGATTGCGAAAAGCTGGCCGTCGCAGTGGTGCCTGGAAGCCAACAGCCTGGCGATCCAGGTGCATGGCGGCTACGGCTACACGCGCGAATACAACGTAGAACAGTTCTACCGCGACAACCGACTGAACCCGATTCACGAGGGCACGCATGGCATCCAGGGCCTGGACCTGCTGGGCCGCAAGGTCGTGATGCAGGATGGCGCCGCCTTCACTGCATTGGGTGAGCGCGTGCAGGCCACCGTCGGCCGCGCGTTGGAAACCGACGATGAAACGCTGGTCGGCTACGGCCGCGCGCTTGGCATGGCCATACAGAAATTGGCCAAGGTCACGCAAACGCTGTGGGCCGCTGGCGACCCGCGCGTGACGCTGGCGAACGCCTCGGTCTATCTGGAAGCGTTCGGCCATGTTGTTGTCGCGTGGATCTGGCTGGAACAGGCCCTGTCTGCCGCAAAGGCGCTGCCGAACGCGCAGGGCGAAGACGCTGACTTCTATCGCGGCAAGCTGCAGGCCGCGCGCTACTTCTTCCAGTGGGAACTGCCGAAGATCGACCCGCAGATCGCACTGCTGGGCTCGCTCGACACCACAACGCTGGACATGCAGGACGCTTGGTTCTAACTACGATAACGACACAGGAGACACCATGGGTACGCTCAAGCATCTGTTTGATCTTTCCGGCAAGACGGCGCTCATCACGGGCGGCTCGCGCGGGCTCGGCCTGCAGATTGCCGAAGCACTGGGCGAGCAGGGCGCGCGCATCGTTTTGTCTGCCCGCAAGGCCGATGAGCTGAAGGAAGCGCAGGCACACCTGAAGTCGCTCGGCATCGAGGCCGACTGGATTGCGGCCGACGGCGCCATCGAAGCCGACATCCAGCGCCTAGCCGACGAGGCGCTTGCCAAGCTCGGCCACATCGACATTCTCGTCAACAACGCGGGTGCGACGTGGGGCTCGCCGGCGGAAGACCACCCGGTCGAAGCCTGGGACAAGGTGATGAATCTGAACATCCGCGGCCTGTTCCTGCTCACGCAGCAGATCGGCAAGCGTTCGATGATCCCGCGCAAGTACGGAAAGATCGTCAATGTGGCGTCGATTGCGGGCCTGAAGGGCAATCCGCCGGGCTCGCTGGACACGATTGCCTACAACACCAGCAAGGGCGCGGTGGTCAACTTCACGCGCGCGCTGGCCGGTGAGTGGGGCGAGCACAACATCACCGTCAACGCGATTGCGCCGGGCTTCTTTCCGTCGAAGATGACGCGCGGGTCGCTGGAAAAGCTTGGTGTGGACAAGCTGGCCGAGCGCTCGCCGCTGCATCGCATTGGCGACGACGAAGACCTCAAAGGCGTGGCCGCCCTGTTCGCGTCGGATGCCTCCAAGCACATCACCGGCCAGATCCTCGCCGTCGACGGTGGCGTGAGCGTGGTCTAATTTCGGCTGCTTCTCACTCTTTCTGACGCAGCATGAACGCAGACAACAACGGTTTTCCGATCGACATCCCTTTCCTGAAGCTTCTCGGCATGCGCTGCCTGAAGGTGGCCGATGGCGAGGGCGTGGTCGAGCTTGCCCTCGAAGCGCAGCACATGAACAGCTGGGAAATGGCCCACGGCGGCGTGACCATGACGATGCTCGACGTCGCCATGGCCATGGCCGGCCGCTCGGCCGACGTGCACGGCCGCGGCGTGGTGACGATCGAGATGAAGACGGCGTTCATGCAGCCCGGGCGCGGCACGCTCAAGGCCAGCGCCCGTTGTGTGCACCAGTCCACCACCATGGCGTTTTGCGAAGGCGAGGTGCGCGACACAGATGACAAGCTGGTCGCGCGCGGCTCGGGCACGTTCAAGTTCGTCAAGCGTATGCCGTCGCCGCGCCCCCCCGAACCCGGCGCGGACGGCTGACCAGACAACACCGCAGTTGCAGTACCCAGTTGCACGCCGGACAGCGTCCGACACACAAAAAGAGCAACCACGGAGACAAGCATGCAACACCCTGCGCGGCGGACGGCGTCTGCCCTTGCCATCACTCTGCTTTGCTGCACCGGACTGACCATGACCCTGGAAGGATGCGCCTCCAACCCCGCGCCGGCCGACGCACCGGCTGCCAGTGCATCGACCGCCGTGCAGCCGCCGCCCGCGCCCAATCCGCCGATGCAGAAGCCGCTTACGGCCGACGAATCTGATCCGAACAAGATGGGCTGGATGCAAGGCTTCCCGCCGCCGCCCGATCGCATCATCCGCTTTGACCTGGCGGGCAACATGTTCCCACGCACGCGCTATGGTTACAGCCACGTGCGCGAGTTTGTGCCGACGCGTGTGGTGTGGCACGGCGACGGTCCCGTCAGCAAGCTGCCACGCGCAGAGCGTGACATCAGCGGCGTGCTGTTTACCGATCCGAACGGCACGCGCCGTACGTTTGCCGAAGCGCTCAAGCTCACCTACACCGACGGCATCCTCGTCATGCACAAGGGCAAGGTGGTGTACGAGCGCTACTTTGGCGCGCTCGATGCGCATACGCAGCACATCGCCATGTCGGTCACGAAATCGTTTGTCGGCACTCTGGCCGCCATGCTGGTGGCCGACGGCAAGCTCGATCCGGCCGCGCCTGTTACGCAGTACGTGCCGGAACTGAAGGACACCGCCTACGGCGACGCCACCGTGCGCCAGGTCATGGACATGACCGTGGGTGTGCATTACTCCGAAAACTATGCCGACCCGAACGCCGATGTCTGGGCGTACGCCCGCGCCGGCGGCATGCTGCCGCGTCCGGCTGGTTACAAAGGCCCCGACAATTTCTACGATTACCTGACGACGCTGCGCAAGGAAGGTGAGCACGACGCGGAGTTTTCGTACAAGACCGTCAACGCTGAAACGCTGGCGTGGATCGTGCGCCGTGCGTCAAACAAGTCGCTGGCGGCGCTGCTGTCCGAGCGCATCTGGCAACCGATGGGCGCACAGGATGACGCGTACTTCTCGGTCGACAGCATCGGTACGGAATCGGGCGGCGGCGGGCTGAACACCACGCTGCGCGATCTGGCGCGCTTTGGCGAGATGATCCGCAACGACGGCCGCTTCAACGGCAAGCAGATCCTGCCCAAGAGCGTGATCGAAGACATCCGCCGCGGTGGTGACCCGGCCAAGTTTGCCAAGGCAGGCTACACGACGCTGCCCGGCTATTCGTATCGCAACATGTGGTGGGTTTCGAGCAACGACCACCGCACGTTCGAAGCGCGCGGCATCCATGGCCAGCGCATCTATATTGATCCGGTGGCCCAGATGACGATCGTGCGCTATGCCTCGCACCCGATCGCAGCCAATGCTGCCAACGATCCGGTCACGCACCGCGCATATGCGGCGCTGGCCGAGTATTTCATGCAACACAAGTAACAACCCGACCCAACACCGATATCCGATATTCAGGAGCGTTTTTTTATGTCGAAGACCTATCAGCGCATCGTTCTGGCTTCGCGCCCGCAAGGGGCCGTGACGCCCGACAACTTCCGCCTGGAGACGGTGGAGATTCCGGAACTGCAGGACGGCCAAGTGCTGGTGCGCAACCATTTCCTCTCGCTCGATCCGTACATGCGCGGACGCATGAACGACAGCAAGTCGTATGCGCAGCCGCAGCCGCTTGATGAAGTGATGATCGGCGGCACCGTTGGCGTGGTGGAAGCGTCCAAGAACCCGTCGTTTGCCGTGGGCGACAACGTCGTTGGCATGTTCGGCTGGCAAGAAGTGGGCGTGTCGGACGGCCGCGGCATCCAGAAGGTGGATACGCGCCACATTCCGCTGTCGGCGTATCTCGGCTCGGTCGGTATGCCGGGCGTGACGGCGTGGTATGGCCTGAACAAGATCATGCTGCCCAAGCCCGGCCAGACCGTGGCGGTGAGTGCTGCTTCCGGCGCAGTGGGCAGCGTGGTGGGGCAGCTTGCCAAGCTCAAGGGCTGCCGCGCCGTGGGCTTTGCCGGCGGCAAGGACAAGTGCGATTACGTGGTCAACGAACTGGGCTTTGATGCCTGCATCGACTACAAGGCCGCCAAGGATCCGAAGGAGCTGTACAAGATGCTCAAAGAGGCTACGCCCGATGGCATCGATTCGTACTTCGAGAACGTGGGTGGCTCGATCCTGGATGCCGTGCTGTCGCGCATGAACCCGTTCGGCCGCATCGCTATGTGCGGCATGATCGCCGGCTACGATGGCCAGCCGCTGCCGCTGCAGAACCCGCAATTGATCCTGGTATCGCGCCTGACCATCGAGGGCTTCATCGTCTCCGAACACATGGACGTATGGCCGGAAGCACTGCGCGAACTGGGCGGTTTCGTGGCGCAAGGCAAGCTGAAGTTCCGCGAGAGCGTGGCAGAGGGCTTGGCGAGCGCACCGGAAGCGTTCATGGGCCTGCTCAAGGGCAAGAACTTCGGCAAGCAACTTGTCAAGCTGGTTTAAGTTGTGCCGCACGCGGACTGTCAATCGCTTGACAGTCCGCCGGGCGAGGGCCGCCACAGAATGGCCCCACCCACAACGAACGCGTGAAGGAGACACCATGAACGCACCTGAAACGACGCAAGCCAAGCGGCCCGACAGCATGGCCGCCAGCCTCAGCCCCGAGGCAGCTGCCCGCTATCGCAACCTGCCACGTCCGCCGCAATTTGCCACCGTGGCCGAAGAGCGCCTGCACCGCAAACAGCGCCTGGCTGCAGCGTTCCGCCTGTTCTCGAAATTCGGTTTCGACGAAGGCGTGGCCGGGCACATCACGGCGCGCGATCCGGAACACCAGGACAGCTTCTGGGTGAACCCGTTCGGTGTGCATTTCAGCCAAGTGACGGTGTCGAACCTCATCCGCTGCGATCACCACGGCAACGTGGTTGAAGGCGATTACCCGGTCAACGCTGCAGCGTTTGCGATTCACTCGCGCGTGCATCAGGCACGACCGGATGCAGTCGCCGCTGCGCACTCGCACAGCACATATGGGCGCGCGTGGTCCACGCTCGGCCGCAAGCTCGATCCGCTCACGCAGGACGTGTGTGCGTTCTACGAAGACCACGCGCTGTATGACGATTTCGGCGGCGTGGTGGTCGAGCTGGACGAAGGCCAGCGCATTGCAGAAGCACTCGGCAACAACAAGGCCGCCATCCTGCAGAACCACGGCCTGCTGACGGTCGGCAAGACGGTCGACGAAGCAGCATGGTGGTTCATCACGATGGAGCGCTCCTGCCAGGTGCAGTTGCTGGCCGAAGCCGCCGCTGCCCGCACCGGTGGCGCACCGCGCACGATTTCCGATGCCGCTGCCCGTCAGGCGTATTCGATCGTCGGGTCGGCGCAGGCGGGGTGGTTCCAATTCCAGCCGCTATATGCGCGCATCGTCAAAGAACAACCCGATCTGCTCGACTGATCGGCATTGCAAATCCCTGGAGCACGCATGACGGACCTGATCCTGCATCACTACGCCACCTCGCCGTTTTCTGAGAAGGTGCGCTTGATCCTTGGCTACAAGGACCAGCCGTGGAAGTCCGTCACGGTGCCTGTGATCCTGCCCAAGCCGGATGTGATGCCGCTTACCGGCGGCTACCGGCGCACGCCGTTCCTGCAGATCGGCGCGGACATTTATTGCGATACCGCGCTGATCGCGCAGGTGCTGGAGTCGATTCATCCCGCACCGACGCTGTATCCCTCAGACCATGCCGCAGCGGTGTTTTCGATGGCGCAGTGGGCCGATACGACGCTGTTCTGGGCCACCGCAACTTTCGTGACGCAGCCGGCGGGCTTCCAGAGCCTGTTCGGTGATGCACCGGAAGCCTTCGTCAAAGCCTTCGTGGAAGACCGCAAGGCAATGCGTGTGGGCGGCACTGGCTTGCGCACGCCGCTGCCGGAAGCCACCTCCACGCTGCAGGTGTTCCTCGCGCAACTGGAGCGGCAGTTTGCAACAGGCGAACGCATCTTCCTGTTTGGCGAGCAGCCGACCGTGGCCGATTTTTCCGTCTACCACTGCCTGTGGTTCATCCGCCGCGCAACGGCGGTGGCCGGCATCCTTGATGCGCACCCGGAAGTCGTCGCATGGATGCATCGCGTTGCGGCATTCGGTCACTCGCAAGCGCAACCGATGACGCCTGCCGAAGCGCTGGACATTGCCAAGGCCGCCACACCGCGCGCGCTGACTGAAACGAACGCCACCTTCGACGACAGCCACGGCCTACCCAAAGGCACGCGCGTGACAGTGGCCGCGGTTGACTACGGCGTCGATCCTGTTGAAGGGGACCTCGTGGTCTCCACACGCGACAGCGTCGGCGTGCTGCGCGAAGACCCGCGCATCGGCCAGGTGGTGGTGCATTTTCCGCGCGTCGGTTATGCCGTGCGCAAGGTTGAGGCGGCAGGCTGACACGGCTTGGCCATCTCGATCGCTTTTCCTATTACAACGACATCAGTGAGACACGTATGAAGCAATTCGCAGGCGGTGTGGCCGTCATCACGGGCGGTGCGTCGGGTTTCGGCAAGGAGTTCGCCAAGAACGCTGCCGGGTTGGGCATGAAGCTGGTGCTGGCCGATATCCAGCAGGATGCGCTGGATGCCGCGGTAGCCGAATTCTCGGCGCAGGGCGTGGACGTGATTGGCCTGCGCGTCGACGTGTCGAAAGTGGAAGACGTGCAGGCGCTGGCCGATGCGGCCATCAAGGCGTTCGGCAAGGTCAACCTGCTGTTCAACAACGCCGGCGTGGGCGCCGGTGGCCTGATCTGGGAGAACACCGAGCGCGACTGGGATTGGGTGCTCGGTGTGAACCTGCACGGCGTCATTCACGGTGTGCGCATCTTCACGCCGCTGATGCTGGAAGCCGCCAAGAAAGATCCGTCATACGAGGGCCATATCGTCAATACGGCGTCGATGGCGGGGCTGCTGAATGCGCCGGCCATGGGCATCTATAACGTGTCCAAGCACGCGGTGGTGGCGCTGTCCGAATCGCTGTATCAAGACTTGAGCCTGGTGACCGAGCAGATCCATTGCTCGGTGCTGTGCCCGTACTTTGTGCCGACCGGCATTACGCAGTCTGACCGCAACCGCCCGCAGGATCTGGCCAACACGGCGCCGCCCACAAAGTCGCAGCTGGTTTCACGGGCTATGTCGGAAAAGGCTGTCAGTTCCGGCAAGGTCACCGCCGAGCAAGTCGGCCAGATGACCTTCGACGCGATCCGCAACGCGGGCTTCTATATCTACTCGCACCCGCATGCGCTGGCGCCTGTGCAACATCGCTTTGAAGACATCATCTCGCAGCGCAATCCGTCTGATCCGTTTGAAGGCAAGCCCGACGTGCGCGCGCGTCTGGTCGATGCGCTGCGCGGGTAATTCCACCTCTACGACTGCCACTACTCCGAGATCGCCATGAACACTGCAACGGCTGCCGCTATCACGGAATCGCAATTCGCCGATCTGCCTAACGGCACGCGGCTGCATTACGCCAGCGCCGGCAAGCGTGGCGCGCCGCTGTTGCTGTTCGTTCACGGCTTTCCGGAGTTCTGGTACGAGTGGGAAGCACAGCTTGCTGCGTTTGGCGACACGCACTTTGCCGTTGCGCCCGACATGCGCGGCTACAACCTGTCGAGCAAGCCGGCGGCGGTGGATGCGTATCGTCCGAAGTTCCTGGTGCAGGATCTGACGCAGTTCATCACGGCGCTGGGCTACGAGCGCGCCATCGTGGTGGCGCACGACTGGGGCGGGGCAATCTGCTGGAACCTCGCCATCCAGCATCCGGAGGCGGTCGAGCGGTTGGTGATCGTCAATTCGCCGCATCCGTGGGTGTTTGCGAATGCGCTGCTGAGCGATCCGGCGCAGCAGGCCTCATCGGCGTATATGAACTGGTTGCGCCAGCCGGGTTCGGAAGACGCGCTGGCCGCTAACGATTTTGAAAAGCTCGAAGGTTTCTTTCACGGCATGGGGCAGCCGGTGGCCGAATGGTTCACGCCCGAGGTGCGAGCGCGCTATCACGCTGCCTGGAGCCAGCCCGGCGAGGGCGGTTCCCACGGCCTGACCGGTGGCGTGAACTACTACCGTGCCTCACCGTTGCATCCGCCCACCGAGGGCGTTGCGCCGTTGCGCATTGACCAGATGCCGCCCGAGGCGTTTGTCGTGAAGGTGCCTACGCTCGTGATCTGGGGCGAGATGGACATGGCGCTGCCGAAAAGCCTGCTCAATGGGCTGGAGCGCTTCATTCCCGACATGCGCCTGGAGCGCATTCCCGACGGCACGCACTGGGTCGTGCACGAACAACCGGAGCGCATTACCGCGCTGATCCGGTCGTTCGTTTCCTGAGCGCCTGCGTTAGTTACATCGACTCCGCCAGCATGCGGCGGTAGTCGTCCGCCGTGGCGATGCGCGGGTTGCTCTTGTGGCAGTGGTCGAGCAGGGCGCCTTCCACCACATGTTCCAGCGCATCTTCCGGCACGCCCATCTGGCGCAGGCCCGTTGGCAGGCCGAGGCGCGCCGTCAGGTCATGCACCGCCTGGGCGAGGTCCGCGCCGGCCGGAAGATTCATCACGCGGCGCATGCGCGCGTAGCGGTTGTCTCGCACCACCGTCTCGGCCGTCTCGTTGAAGCGCAGCACCGCCGGCAGCACCACCGCGTTGAGCGTGCCGTGGTGCAGCCCCGTTTTGCCATTGACCTTGACGCCGCCCAGCGGGTGCGACAACGAGTGCACGCACCCCAGGCCTTTTTGGAACGCCATCGCACCCTGCATTGATGCGCTCATCATGTTCAGCCGCGCATCGCGGTCAGCGCCATCGCGCGTGGCGCGCTCGATGTTGGCCCACGCACGCTCGAGGCCATCCAGCGCAATGCCGTCCGCAGGCGGGTTGAACGCGGGTGCGAGAAAGGTTTCGATGCAATGCGCAATCGCATCCATGCCGGTGGCGGCCGTCAACGCAGGCGGCAGACCCAGCGTCAGCTCGGCATCGCAGATGGCTGACTTGGGCAGCAGGTGCCACGAGTGGAAACCAAGCTTGCGGCCGTCTTCCAGGATGATGATCGCGCCGCGCGCCACCTCGCTGCCGGTACCGGCCGTGGTGGGGATCGCAATCAGCGGCGCCGCCGCTTCGGTGATCTTCGTGCTGCCGCCCTCGATGGTCGCGTAGGTGGTGAGCGGCTCCGGGTGCGTGGCCGCAATCGCAATCCCCTTGGCCAAATCGATCGACGAACCACCGCCGATGGCGATCAGCCCGTCGCAACCGGCGTCTTTGTATTGCGCGGTGGCCTTGAGCACCATCGCCTCGGTCGGGTTGGAAGGCGTCTCGTCGAACACGGTGACGGGCAGGCCGCCCGTGGCGTCAATCGCGCGCTGTGCAAGCCCGGCGGCGGCCACTCCTTTGTCGGTCACGATCATCGGCCGGCGGATGCCGACGCGTGCGCATTCGCTTTTCAGTTCGTTGACGGTGCCAAAACCAAGGTGAACGTGGGTGAGGTAGAAGATGAGGGCCATGCTGTCTCCGTATGGTGATTGTCGGCGTCGCCCGTCTTGCCGTGCGGGCGTGGTTCAATGGATACTCCGATGATAGCCAAATTAGAACGATCGTTCAGTTCTTGCCCTCATGCAGCACCCGTCTCTCGACTCGCACGTCGCCCAGTTACTCGATCTGGTTGCGCGTGCCAAGCGTCCGCCGCTGAATGCACTGGACCCCGCCGACGCCAAGATCGCCTACGAAAAGAGCAGCCCCATTGTCGATATCCCGCCCATCCCGCTGGAAGCCGTGCACGACCTGACGGTAACTGCGCGTGATGGCCATGTCATTCCCATTCGGACATACGCGGCGCGCGAAGCCAGCTGGGCAGATCCATTGCCGCTGCTAGTGTATTTCCATGGCGGCGGTTTTACCGTGGGCAGCATCAAGACACACGACCAGCTTTGCCGGTCGCTGGCGGCCAAATCGGGGGCGATGGTGTTGTCGGTGGATTACCGGCTTGGGCCCGACTGGAAATTTCCAACCGCAGCGAACGACGCGTTCGACGTACTGCAATGGGTGTTCGATGAAGCCGCCACCATCGGCGCCGACCCGGCACGCATCGCTTTCGGCGGCGACAGCGCGGGCGGTACGCTGGCTGCTGTGAGTGCCATTGAGGCACGCAATCGCGGCTTGGCACCGGTGCTGCAACTGCTGATCTACCCCGGCACCACCGCGCGTGAATCCACACCGTCGCACCGCGAGTTTGCCGAGGGCTATTTGCTCACGCAGGAGATGATTCACTGGTTCTTCTCGCAATACCTGCGCAGCGACGCTGATCGCGACGACTGGCGTTTCGCCCCGCTCGATGCCGGTGGCCACGGCGCGGACGTCACCGGCGTGTGCCCCGCGTGGATTGCCGTGGCGGGCTTCGACCCAATCCGCGATGCCGGCATCGGCTATGCCAACAAGCTGCGCGCAGCGGAGGTGCCGGTCGAGCTGAAACTGTACGAAGGCATGATTCACGACTTCTTCAAGATCGGGCGCTTCGTGCCGGCTGTGGAAGACGCGCACCGCGATGCTGCCAACGCGCTACGCCGCGCCTTCGGCACCGAAACCGAATCCACATAACGAGCGCAAGAGAGAGGACCACATGGCGATCGAGGATTTCCGCCACAGCACGCCGCTGCGCGTACGCTGGGCCGAAGTCGATGCGCAGAGCATCGTCTTCAATGGCCACTATCTGCTGTACGCCGATGTGTGCATCACCGAATACTGGCGCAGCATCGGCGTGCGGTATCCCGTGGATGTGGTCGACACCTTTGGCGTGGATTTCTACGTGGTCAAATCCACGCTCGAATATCATGCCTCCGCGCGCTTTGACGATGAGCTGGACCTGCGCTGCCGTGTGGCGCGTCTGGGCCGCTCGAGCATGCGCTTTATCATTGAGATGTATCGCGCAGACGAACACCTCGTCACCGGCGAAGTCATCTACGTGTGTGCCGACCCTGCCACGCAGACCTCCGCGCCGATTCCCGATACGCTGCGCGAACGCATCCTCAACTTTGAAGTTCTGAAGCCTGAAGTGTGAGAACTGAGCATGACTGCCCCTGAATCTGTCCGCCCGCTTGCCGGTGTTGAAGTTGCCCGCTGGGACGCCGTGCGCGAAGAAGCCCGCGCCATCCGCTACGACGTGTTCGTCACCGAACAAGGTGTGCCTGTTGAACTGGAATGGGACGCGTGGGACGACCAGTGCTGGCACGCGCTGGCACACGACACGGCCGGGCGCGCTGTCGCCACCGGCCGCCTGCTGCCCGATGGCCATATCGGCCGGATGGCGGTGCGCAAGGAGGCGCGCGGCACGGGCGTTGGCGCGCGCGTGCTGGAAGCCTTGATCGACAAGGCGCAGTCGCTGGGCTACCCCGAGCTGATCCTGAACGCGCAAACCCACGCCATGCCGTTCTACACGCGCGCAGGCTTTACGGCCGAGGGCGAAGAGTTTGAAGAGGCCGGCATTCCGCACCGGACCATGCGTCGCGTGCTTACACGTTGATATCCTGGGCGGCCCGCACAATGGCTGCGATGGCCGCCTGCGCTGCCGGCGACGCGGTTCTGCCGTGCAGCCGCACAATCCCCGTCGTGGATGGCGGCGATAGCCAACCCTTCACCGCCAGCCGCACCAGCGCGCCGCTTTCCAGCTCCTCCCGCACGGCGGCGTCCGTGGCACCCAGCACGGTGTCCGTCGTGAGCGCAACCGTCTTCAATACGCCGTAGTTGTCGCACTCCAGCGCGATGCTGGCCTCCTGACCCGCCGGCAGGCCAAGCAGCATCGCCAACTCCACCTTCGACGGGCTCAGGAGTTTCGGTACGGCAATGCCGTATTCCCAGACTTCACGCAGCGTGCACGTGCGCCCCGCAAGCGGGTGGCCAGCCCGTACGTAAAGGTGAGGGGGCTGCCCTCCAATCAATTGGATATCGAGCGCGGCATCTTTCGGCATGTCGCGCACGTCTGCGGCGAAGAATTCGATGTTCTCGCTGCGCAGGCTCTCCAGCAGTTGCACCCAATTGCCGACCTCCATGCGCAGTGCGACTTGGGGATGCTTATGCCGCAATTCCTGCAGTGCCTGGGGCATAAGCGTGGCTGTCAGCAGCGGGCCGACACCGAAGGCCGTGTCGCCAAGTTGGCTGTCGCGATACAGATCAACGTCGCGTTGCAGGCAGCGTGCCTCGAACAGCAGGCGCCGCGCGCGTTCGATGACGAATTCGCCGGCGGGCGTGGGGCGCACGTCACCGGTTTCGCGATCGAACAGGCGGATGCCGAGATCGTCTTCAATAGTCTGGATGCTCCGGCTGAATGCGGGCTGGCTCAGATGCACCGCTTGCGCGGCACGCGCGAAGTGCAGCGTGTCGGCAAGGGCTACGACGTGACTCAGGCGGCGCAAATCCATGGCATTGCGTCTTGTGCATTAAATAGATGTTCATTATGCATTGGACGCATTGAGGGCGCACTCCTAGGCTTGTCTCCACAACAAAAGCGAGGAGACACCGATGAGTTCACACATGGAGCACGCGCTGATCGTCGCCTGCATCCTTGGATTTGCCGTCATGGAGTTCGTGACGCGGCGCTACCAAGCCAACGTGCGCGGCCGCGCGACCGCCAACGATGCCTGGCTCGAGGTGCTGATGTTCATCAGCCTCGTCGCCGTTACGCAGCCGATCGCGCTGCTGGGGAGCAACGCCCTGTGCAAGTGGCTCATTCCGGCGCAGCACAACGCGTGGGCGGATCTGCCCTGGTGGGCGATGATCGGGTTGCTGCTCATCGGTGACGACCTCACGCAATACCTCTGGCACCGCGCCTCGCACACGCCGCTGCTGTGGCCGCTGCACCGCGCGCATCACAGCGCGTCGTACATGAGCGTGCGCATTACGTACCGCAACAACTTCTTCTACTACCTGATGATGCCGGGCCTGTGGATTGGCGGTGTGGCGGTGTACCTGGGCTTTGGACCCGTCTATGCGGCGTACCTGGTCGTCAAGCTGGCCGTCATTGTTGGCGCGCATTGCGCCTGGCCGTGGGATGCACCACTGTATCGCATCCGCGCGCTGCGTCCGTTGATGTGGGTGATCGAGCGGACGATTTCCACGCCCGCCACGCACTGGGCGCATCACGCGCTCACAAACGCCGATGGCATCGGCCACTACAAGGGCAACTTCGGCAACCTGCTGTTTTTCTGGGATGTGCTGTTTGGCACGGCGCATATCACGCGCAAATATCCCGCGAAGATCGGTTTGCAGGATGACGTGCTGTTCGGCGCCGAACCCTGGACGGCGCAAATGTTCTATCCGCTGGTGCAGTCCAAGCGCGAACATTCGGCATTGCGCCCGGGCGGCGCCGCCGTCACCGAAATGGAGATGGCAAGGGATCAGGCCGCGAGCGCCAAGCAGGAAGCGGCCTGAACGGGGCGGCGCTTACGTATCGGCGTGCGTGACGGTATCGAGCACGCCGAGGTAGCGCGTCTCACCAATCTGGCCTTCCGCGTTGAAGCGGCGCTCGGTCACATCAAAGCAGCCGTCGTGGCGGATGCGCACGATGGTGCTGGCGCGCGTGCCATAGCGCGGCGAACGGATGAAGGCGGCAGAAAGCAGTTTCTCCCACTCCGGCGCCACGCCCGTGGCGGGCAGGGAGGCGGTCGGTGCTTCACGCGTTTCAGAGAGCAGATCGAGATAGCGCGCCACATCCAGCGCATTGCCGTGCCGGCCCGTATCTGCGGCCAGGGCCTCGGCAAAGGCGGCCATGCGATGCCGCACCTTGAACCACGGCGTATCGAGCAATGCGTTGGACAGTCCGTACAGGCCGGGCGCGAGCTTGCGCGGCGCTTCGGCGCGGTTGCTCGTCCACCAGAGTTCGTCGCGTGTGGCGGTCAGCAGGTTGTAGCCGTTGTATGCCCGGTCGCGGGCGGTGAGGCTATCGAGATAGGCGGGCACCGACATATCGTCCGCCGTCAGGAAACTCGAGACGAGTTCCCCGCGCGAGCGCGCATCGGGTCGGCGCTCGGACGGCGCACGGTAATTCGTCAGCGCGGCAAAACGGCCATCGCGCGTCATGCCCATCCACGTGCCTGCGTGACCGACCACCTGGGCCATGTCACGCCCGGCCAGCACGTTGGGCGCGTCGCTCCACCACGCCAGCGGCGCGGCAGGGCGGTCATAGAATTCGTCCCGGTTGGCGGCCACCACCAGCGCGTAGTCGGGGTGGGCGTGCCAGGCCGTGAGAATCAAACACATGAGCACTTCCTTTGAACATGCCGCGCAACGAACGTCCAATAGTCAATGTGACGACCTGTGTGGCGCGGGCTTCGGCCAAGCATAGCAGCCTGCCGGATTTTTGCGATGGCGATTGCGGCAGGGCGCCGTCAGCTGTTTTCTAGATCGACAAACAGCTCTGCATGGCGTTCGCCCGCGACGAATTCACGCGGGCCGCCGGTTTCCCACAGGGCCGCCAGCGTGGCCGCAAAGGCGGGCGGGACGTCGTCGTAAGACTCCATCCACGTGGCTTGGCCGTCGCGTGTTTCGGGGCGGCGCATCAAGGCGCCTGCGACGCCTGTCGCTTCTTCCACGGTATCGAGCCAACGTTGCCAGCGCGGTAGCGCAGCGGCAGCGTCATGCTCAGCGATGCGGAAGTAGACGAACAGGTGGTCGGCCATGATGGGGTCCGGTGTCAGGCGTTTTCCGAAACGGGAATGACGTACGGCAGGTTTTGCAACGTCAGCACTGGGCCGTCCGGCGTGGCCAGGTGGATAACGGTGTCGAGCGCGTCCAGCTTCAGCTCGACCAGCAGATCGGTGCCGCCATCCGGCGCCATGGCTGCGTTGACCACCATGCCGCACGGTTGGTTCGGGTCGGTTGCGCTGTAGACCTCGGCACCGGCCGACGTGGGTGCATTCACGTGCGCGCGCTGCATGCGCCGCTTGAGCGTGCCGCGATACTGGCTGCGCGCCACGATTTCCTGCCCCGGGTAGCAGCCCTTGCGGAAATCGACGCCGCCCAGCAATTCCAGGTTGACCATCTGCGGGACGAACTGTTCCTGCGTGGGCAGGGTGATGTGCGGCACACCTGCTTGCAGGCTCAGCCAGTCCCACACTTCGGTGCCGACCAACGACAGGCGCAACGACAGCGTCTTCCAGGCCTCCTGAAAATGCTCGGCATGGACCATCCATTGATAGCGTGGGCGTCCGCCAGCATCCGGCAGGCGGACGACCGCGCCGAATTGCTGGCCCACCGTGGCGGGCTGCTGCGCCACCGCGTTGACGGTGTCCGGTTCAGGCAACACGGCACCGGCCTCGCGCAGCGCTTCCGCCGCATCGGGCCCGGCGACGCCGATGGCGATGAACTCGTCCATCGGGCGCAGCTTGGCCTTGGCGCGCAGCACGAACATCGACAGGCGCTTGGTCAACGCCGGAGCGATCGCCTTGTCTGTCTGCAGCACGATCGTATCGGCCTGACGCCACATCAACAGCGTGGCAAGCAGCCGGCCCTTGGGCGAGCAATATCCGGCCAGACGTGCCTGGTTCAAACCAAGGCCTGTAACGGCGTTGGTGAGTTGGTTATGCAGGAACTCGGCCGCATCTGCGCCTTCGACGGCGATGCGCGCAAGATCGGTAGGTGCGCAGAGCACGCTGCCGCGCGTGGCAGCGTCAAATTGCACGTCGAGCGGCGGAAAGCTCAGCGTATCGACAAAATCGTGGAAGACATCGTTCATGGTGTGCGGGGCGGCCTTGGATAGACCGGTATTATATTGGGCTGTCTAAAGGGCAGCTTGTGCCCTGTCTATCCATTTCAAGAGTGCGGAAATCGCCGGTGTCGGCCGGCTCCGCACGCAGATTCGCAACAGAATGTTCTCTTTTCTCAAACGCTTGATCCTGCTGGCGATCCTGATTGTGCTGGCAGCAGTAGGCGGTGTGGTGTGGTGGGCCCAGCAACCGGTGAGCCTATCGGCCTCGCCGCTGGAGGTGGTGATCAAACCGAACTCGAGCGTGATCTCGGTCGGCAAGCAGCTTGCCAACGCCGGCGTCGGCGTGCAGCCGCAGTTGTTTTCGGTGCTGGCGCGCGCCACGGGCAACGCTAAGAGCCTCAAAGCCGGCGGTTATGCGCTGGAAACCGGCGCAACGCCCATGTCCATTCTCGACAAGATGGCGCGTGGCGAGGTGACGCATTACGTCGTTACCGTCATCGAGGGCTGGTCGATGCGGCAGATGCGGGCAGTGGTTGACGCAGAACCTGCGCTCAAGCACGACACGGCCGGCATGTCTGACGCAGACCTGATGCGCAAGATCGGCGCGCCCGAAACCAACCCGGAAGGCCTGTTCTTTCCAGACACCTATCTTTTTGCGCGCGGCAGCAGCGATGTGGAGCTATACCGCCACGCCTACCAGGCGATGCAGAAGCGCCTGAATGACGCCTGGGCGAAGCGCTCGCTGGATCTGCCCTACAAGACGCCGTACGAAGCGCTGACCATGGCCTCCATCATTGAGAAAGAGACTGGCCAGAAGCTGGAGCGCTCAATGATTGCCGCCGTGTTCGTCAACCGGCTGCGAAAGAACATGCTGCTGCAGACCGATCCGACGGTCATCTATGGCCTTGGTGCCAGCTTTGACGGCAATTTGCGCAAGCGCGACTTGCAGACCGACACGCCGTACAACACGTACACGCGCACGGGCCTGCCGCCCACGCCGATCGCGTTGCCGGGCATGGCGTCGCTGCAGGCGGCGCTGAACCCGGCACCGTCGGATGCGCTGTATTTCGTGGCGCGCGGCGACGGCAGCAGCCAGTTTTCGACCAACCTGACGGACCACAACCGGGCCGTCAACAAATATCAGCGCGGCCAACCATGACCGGCAAGTTCATCACATTCGAAGGGATCGACGGGGCGGGCAAGAGCACGCACCTGGCGTGGTTTGCCCAGCAGCTGCAAGCGAAGCTCGCTCCCCAGGGCAAAAAGCTGGTCATCACCCGTGAGCCGGGCGGCACGCCGCTGGGTGAGCGACTGCGCGAAGTGCTCCTGCACGAGCGCATGCACCTGGAAACTGAAGCGCTGCTGATGTTCGCCGCCCGTCGCGAGCACATCGCCGAGGTGATTCAACCCGCGCTTGACGCGGGTGACTGGGTCATTTCCGACCGTTTTACCGACGCCACGTTCGCCTATCAGGGCGGGGGCAGGGGCTTGGCAATCGACCGGCTGGAGGCGTTGGAGCGCTGGGTGCAGCAGGGTCTGCAGCCGACAAAGACCATCCTGTTCGATCTGGCCCCTGAGATTGCCGCCGCGCGCTTGGCCGATGCCCGCACGCCAGACAAGTTCGAAGCCGAGTCCGCACAGTTCTTCCTGCGCACGCGTGCCGAATACCTGCGCCGCGCGGCAGCCGAGCCGGATCGATTTGTGGTGCTCAATGCCAACCGGGAGCGGACCGATATCCAGAAAAACTTAGAGAATCTGCTTGCAACGCTCTGATTTTGCAGGCAATTTCGGATACGGAAATAATGGTTTCACGGCAAGTTTTTGCATCAACAATCTGACGCAACCTATTGATTCATGATGCTTTATCCCTGGCAATCCGCTGATTGGTCCCGCCTGCAGGCCATGCGGGCCAAGTTGCCGCACGCGATTCTGCTCAACGGCCAGGCAGGCACCGGCAAGCGCGATTTCGCCATGCATTTCGCGCAAGGCCTCTTATGCGATACGCCCGTCGCTGACGGCCAGCCATGTGGCACATGCGCGGCCTGCAACTGGTTTGCGCAGGGCAATCATCCGGATTTCCACCTCGTGCGCCCTGAAGCGATGGAGGACGCGCCCGAGACCGAGAAAGACGCCGACGGCAAGAAAAAGGCACCGAGCAAGATCATCCGCATGGAGCAGGTCCGCAACCTGATCGAGGGGGTGGGGGT
>NZ_JBGLYZ010000022.1:0-87303 GCF_047304345.1 Ralstonia sp. Ralssp135 | reverse complement strand
GTAGCGGTCGAACGGGAGCCAGCCGCCGGCGGCCGCAATGGCGTCGGCGATCACGGCGAACAGTTGCGCGGACTGCGCCTGCGCCGCCTCGTTGGGAAGCGGTAAACTCACGGTTTTGCTCATCGGCGAATTGTAAACAATGGCGCAGACGCCCATCCAGTCAACTGCGGAATCGACCGCAGAATCCGCTACACAGCGGCGCATCGCCCTCGTCACAGGCGCAGGCCGCCGCGTGGGCCGCGTCATTGCCCTGGCCCTGGCCCGCCACGGCTGGGATGTGGCTGTGCATTGCCACCGCTCGCGCACCGAGGCCGATGCCGTGGCCGCCGAGATCACTGCCATGGGGCGCCGCGCCGCCGTGCTGCAGGCCGACCTCTCGGACGAAGCTGCCGCCAGCCGCCTGATCGCCGATTGCATCGCTGCACTGGGTACGCCCACCTGCCTGGTCAACAACGCGTCGCTGTTCCAGTACGACGTGGCGACCAGCTTCAGCTACGCATCGCTCGATACGCACATGCGCACCAACGTGGCGGCGCCGCTGCTGCTCTCGCGCGAGCTGCACCGTGCGCTGACAGCCGATGGCGCCGAAGGCCGCGGCGTCGTCATCAATCTGCTCGACCAGAAGCTCGATAACCTGAACCCGGACTTCCTCTCTTACACGTTGTCGAAGGCGGCGCTGTCGACCGCCACGATGCAGCTTGCGCAGGCCCTGGCGCCCGCGCTGCGCGTGGTGGGCGTGGCGCCGGGCATCACGATGGTGTCGGGCGACCAGTCGCAAGGCGGGTTTGCACGCGCGCACCAGATGACGCCGTTGGGCCAGTCGTCCACGCCGGAAGACATCGCCGAAGCGGTGTGCTACCTGGCTACCGCACGCGCCGTCACCGGCACCACGCTGTTCGTCGACGGAGGCCAGCACCTGATGCCGCTGGCCCGCGACGTGATGTTCCTCACTGAATAATTCTTCCCCCGGACGCTCCCATGCTTTCCCTGCTATCCCACCCGCGCCTGTCGCACTGCCGCCGCATGTTCCTGCGCAACTACGAAGTGCAGATCAACATCGGCGTGCACGAATTCGAGAAGAAGGGCGAGCAGCGCGTCCTGATCAACATCGAGCTGTACGTGCCGCTGGAGCATTCGTCGCCCACGGAAGACAAGCTGCACGAAGTGGTGGATTACGACTTCATGCGCGACACCGTGGCGCGACGTATGGCGCAAGGCCATATTCATCTGCAGGAGACGCTGTGCGATGACGTGCTGACGGCGATGCTCAAGCACCCGCATGTGCTGGCTGCGCGGGTGTCGACGGAGAAGCCGGATGTGTATCCGGATTGCGAATCCGTGGGCGTTGAGGTGTTTCGCATCAAGGACCAGGCCTGAGCGGCTGTTTTTGTTGTTGTTGGCGGGTTCTCTGTTTCATCCCCTGCCGGGGCTGAGTCACTTTCTTTGTCTTGCCAAAGAAAGTAACCAAAGAAAGGCGCGCCCGATGCGGCGAACCACTCCTTGAATTTATGTCGCAAGGAGGGGAAGGGAAAAACTCGCTGCGCTCAGACAGTTTCCCTTCCTTTTTCCTCCTCGCAACAGAAATTCAAGGCGCCGCATAGGGCAGGGTACGGCCACACCGTCTGTGCGCGGGTGTTGGCGGTCCGAATTTTTTGATGGCGCTTTAAGCCGCCGTCGCGTATTCGCGGCGCTGGGCGTGCAACGCGCCGGCGACGCTGGCCAGCAGGTCCAGGGCCAGATGTGCTGTGATCCCGCCCTTGTCGTGGCGCGGGTTGTATTCCACCAGTTCGAATGCGGCGAAACGTGCATCGCGGGCGCAAGCGGCGAGTGCCTGTGCCATGCCTTGCGCGGTGAGCCCGTCTGTTTCGGGCGTGCCGACGCCGGGCGCGACTGCGGGGTCAAAGGCATCCAGATCCAGCGTTACGCCAAAGGCCGCCGTGCCCGTTTTGACTTGGCGGATGGCGTCGGCCATGACGGCGCGCAGGCCGGTGCGTGCCACTTCGGCTGCGTCGATGACGCGCA
The DNA here is from genome assembly GCF_047304345.1 of Ralstonia sp. Ralssp135. Taxonomy (NCBI): domain Bacteria; kingdom Pseudomonadati; phylum Pseudomonadota; class Betaproteobacteria; order Burkholderiales; family Burkholderiaceae; genus Ralstonia; species Ralstonia sp. Ralssp135. The sequence continues at coordinate 85,281 of NZ_JBGLYZ010000022.1, read as the reverse complement.
CGCCCAGCAGGTCGAGCAACGCGCGTTCGGCGGGCTCATAACTGCGCGCGCCGATCACCACGACGTGTTCTGGCGATACCTTCGGCGCGGCATCGCGAACTTGCGTGAGGGTCGCGGCGCCGTGGCCGAGCAGCGCCGCCAGCGGCATCCCGTGGATGGCGCCGGAATCGCTCGTCTGCGGCGTGTGGCTGTCGAGGTGCGCGTCGATCCAGATCAGGCCCAGCGGGCCCTTCTGCCGCAAGGCGTTTGCTACACCCGACCACGTGCCGATCGCGCACGAGTGATCCCCGCCAACGACGACCGGCACATGCCCCTGGTGCACGCTGTGTGCTGTCGCATCGGCGAGAGCGCGCGAGAAACCGGCCACGCCCGGCAGCGCCGCCAAGCGTGCTGAACGGCTGTGCCCCGCCGACATCGCCAATTCGATGTCGTGCACGAGCGCGGCTTGCGTGTCCGGCGTCTGCAATCGCGCCAGCGCGCCGGCTTCCAGCAGCGCACGCGGGCCGTCCTTGCAGCCGTCGTCTTGCGCGCCGCAGCCGATGGCCGCGCCGATCAGATCAATGATGGTCATGTCACTCCCCTTGCGAGTTCTTCCTCAAGCCGCCTTGCGGCGCGGCCAGCCAGCAAGCGTCTGGCGGATGGCTTCCAACGCCAGCGCCAGCTCGGCCTCGCCAATCACAAGCGGCGGTGTCAGACGGACCACGTTGCCGTACGTGTCCTTGGTCAGCACGCCGCGCTCGGCCACCGCGAAGGCGAAGTCATGCGCATCGATGTCGGCATCGAGCTGCAGGCCGATCATCAAGCCGCGCCCGCGCACCTGCCGCACGCCGTGGCCGACGAGCGTTTTCAGTTCGTTGATGAACGCTGCGCCCACGCGCGCGGCACGCTGTGGCAGTTGTTCTTCGATCAGCAAGGCGAGTGCCGCGCGTCCGATGTGCGCTGCGAGCGGGTTGCCGCCAAACGTGGAGCCGTGGTCGCCCGGCTGAAACACGCCCATGACCGCCTCGCGCCCCGCGATGGCTGACACCGGCATCATGCCGCCCCCGAGCGCCTTGCCCAGCACCACCAGATCGGCGTCAACGCCTTCGTGCCAGCTCGCAAGCACATCGCCAGTTCGGCCCAGGCCTGTTTGGACCTCGTCGCAGACGAGCAACACGTTGTGCTGGGTGGCGAGTTCGCGCGCGAGTTTGAGGTAGCCGGCAGGAGGCTCGACGATGCCGCCTTCGCCCTGCACCGGCTCCATCAGGATGGCACCCGTGTTGGGCCCAATGGCCGCACGCAGCGCTTCGGCGTCACCAAACGGAATGCGCCGGAAGCCCGCCGCGAACGGGCCGAATCCGTAGCGATATTGATCGTGCGAGGAGAACCCGACGATGGTCGTCGTGCGGCCGTGGAAGTTGTTTTCGAAGACGATGATTTCGGCCGCCTCGGGCGCCAGGCCCTTCACGTCGCGCGCCCACTTGCGCGCAGCCTTGATGGCGGTTTCGACGGCTTCGGCGCCAGTGTTCATCGGCAGCGCGCGGTCCATGCGCGTGATGCGGCAGACGTCGGCCAGGAAGGGGCCGAGCTCGGTATTGTGGAAGGCGCGCGACGTGAGCGTCAGCCGGCCGGCCTGCTCCGTCAGCGCTGCAACGAGTTTCGGATGGGAATGCCCGAAGCTGACGGCCGAATACGCCGACATCATGTCGAGGTAGCGCCGGCCGTCGGTATCGAACAGCCACACGCCTTCGCCGCGTTCCAGCATGACCGGCAAGGGCGCGTAGTTGCGTGCGCCGTAACGGTCTTCCAATGCATAGCTCGGATGTTGCATTGCGGTCGTCATGATGGCCTCCTGCCTGGATCGGTCGTTCACTTGCGGCGGATTGTGCGATCTGACAGACTTGAAATCAAATCGAATGTTTTTCGTTTTTCGATCCAAAAATTTGATGAATCAAGGCACTCGTGTTCTGCCATGTCGCATTCGCCGTTGCGCTATCTGCATAGCTTCCTGACCGTCGCCAACGAAGGCAGCTTCGTGCGCGCGGCAGATCGCCTGGCCGTGTCGCAGCCGGCGTTGTCGTATCAGATGCGGCAGTTGGAGCAGTGGCTCGGCGTGCCCCTGTTCGAGCGCTCGGGGCGCAAGCTCGTGCTCACGCGTGCCGGCACGTCGGTGCGGGCATGGTGCCGCGATGCGTTTGCCGGGCTGGATGAGCTGCGCGCCGCATTGCACAGCGGCGAGATGGAGCGCGTGTCGCTCAAGCTGGCGAGCGGCTCCAGCTTCGGGCGCTATGTGCTGATGCCGGCGCTGCTGAAGCCATCGCCCGAATCCGATGCGCCGCTTCTCGACGACGTGCGCCTCGAACTCGCCTTCGGCAGCGACGAAGAGGTCTTCAGCCATGTCGAGTCCGGCCGCGCCGATCTCGGCTTTGTCTACACGCCGCGCACGTCACGCCTGTTTGAACACCACGCTGTCTACACCGAAGAATTCGTGCTCGCCTGCAGCGCCCGCGCATTGCGTGAGCACAGTGCGCCACGCACGCTGGCTGATTGCGCGGCGCTGCCCTTCGTCACCTATGACGAATCCGATGCGGTCTACGGGCTGTGGTTCAAGGCGCTGTTTCGGCGTATGCCGGAGACGACCGTCAGCGCACATCACGTGTCCGACCTGGAAGAGGTCAGCACGTTGGTTGAGGCCGGCATGGGCTGGTCGGTGCTGCCGCTGCACGCCATTCAGGATGCTGTGGAGCGCGGGCGCCTGCAGGTCGTGCGCCCGATCGTGGCGCGGCGCTGCCTGAATACCGTGTTTGCCGTGCGCCGCACATCGAGCTTTCCGAGCGAAGCGCAGGACCGCTTGCTTGTGCGGCTGGCGCAGCTTGAAGCGGCAGCGCGCGCTTAGCCGCGCCGTCGCGATCTTCAGGGGCGGATCTGCAAAGCCCAAACTGCTGCCTTGAAATTAATTAATTCGACAATTAATATTCGCGGCATGGCAACCGGCAAACCTTCCTCTCGCGGCCCAGGCCGCCCCCGTCGCCCGGATGGCGCAACACAGGACGACCTTCGTGACCGCCTGCTCGACATTGCCGTCACGTTGTTTGCGCGAGACGGCGTTGGCCCGACCACGCTTGCCGCCATCGCTCGTGAAGCCGGGGTGACGGCGCCGATGGTGCATTACCACTTCAAGACGCGCGATCAATTGCTCGATGCCGTGGTCGAGGGGCGCATCCGCCCGCTGATCGACCAGGTGACGGGCCCGGCGCTGGCGATCATCGCCGACGACGCACATTTGCCGGACCTTGCGCAAACCGTGGCCGGCGTGGCGCAGCGCATGGTGGCGGTGGCCACGGCCACGCCGTGGTTTCCAACGCTGTGGATTCGCGAGATCGCGAGCGAGGGCGGCCAGTTGCGCGAGCGCGTGTTCGCGCGCATCGCGCTGGAGCGCGCCACGTTGCTGGTTGATCGCATTGCCCGCGCACAAGCGGCGGGCGCGGTGAACGCAGCACTGCAGCCGCCGCTGGTGATGGTGTCGGTGATCGGCCTGGCGATGCTGCCGCTGGCGACGCGCGCGCTTTGGGGCCGCCTGCCCCTGGCGGATCGGGTGAGCGACGAGGACATCGGCCGGCACGTTGCCGCGCTGCTGCTGCACGGCATCGGCCCCGTCGCGGCGCCTGAAGACGGCGCAGGCAAGAAAGCGAAGCCCAAGCCCAAGCCAAAGAGCAAGGGGCGCAAGTAGGCGAACACGGCAGGCAATCGAATCAATCGCATCAATCGAATCCCGCGGAGGGCGGTATGCGGCAAGCGTTGTGCATCGGCAGGGCAGGGTGGTTTGCGGTGGCATCGGCCGCAGCGATGGCCCTCGCGGGTTGCGCCAAACAAGACAACCACACCTACCAGGGCTATGTGGAGGGAGAGTTCGTCTACGTGGCATCGCCTGTGGGTGGGCGGCTCGAACATCTTGGCGTGCAGCGTGGGCAGAGTGTCAACGCTGGTGCGCTGCTCTTTGCGCTGGAATCGGTGGATGAGACGGCGGCCCGCCAGCAGGCAGCCGCGCAACTGCAAGGCGCCGAAGCCCAACTCGCTGATCTGAATGTCGGCAAACGTGTACCGGAGGTGGATGCGGTGCGCGCGCAACTGGCGCAAGCCGTGGCGGCGGACAAGCTCTCATCGACGCAGCTGGTGCGAGACGAGGCGCAGTTCCGCGCTGGTGGCATTGCGCAATCGCAGCTCGATGCAAGCCGCTCGACCGCGCAGTCGACCGCGCAGCGCGTGCGTGAATTGACCAACCAGCTGCGCATTGCCCAGTTGCCGGCGCGCAATGACCAGATTCGCGCGCAATCCGCGCAGGTGGAAGCGGCGCGCGCCGCAGTGGCGCAAGCGCAATGGCGGCTCGATCAGAAAGCGCAGAAGGCTACGCAGGGCGGCCTCGTGTTCGACACGCTGTATCGCGAAGGCGAGTGGGTCGGAGCCGGTAGCCCCGTGGTGCGCATGCTGCCGCCGGGCAATGTGAAGGTGCGCTTCTTCGTGCCGCAAGGCGTGGTGGGCGCACTCAAGCCCGGGCAAACTGCGCGCCTGCACTGCGATGGCTGCGCGGCCGACATCAACGCCACGGTCACGTACATCGCAACCGAAGCCGAATACACGCCGCCCGTCATCTACAGCAACACGACGCGCGACAAGTTGGTCTTCATGGTAGAAGCCCGGCCTGCCGCGGCCGATGGCCCGAAGCTGCGCCCAGGCCAGCCCGTGGAGGTGATGCTGCCATGAGCGATGCCAGCCACGACAGCCAGCCGCACACACACAACGGCGACTACGCCATCGACGTGCATGGCCTGAACAAGCACTTCGGCGACAAGCACGTTGTGAAAGATCTCTCCATGCAGGTTGCGCGTGGCGAGATCTTCGGCTTCCTGGGCCCCAACGGCAGCGGCAAGACCACGTCGATCCGCATGATGTGCGGGCTGCTGACGCCCGACAGCGGCAGTGGCTCGTGCCTGGGTTACGACATCCTCAAGCAGTCGGCGCAGATCAAGCGGCGCGTTGGCTACATGACGCAGCGGTTTTCGTACTGGGATGATCTTTCCATTCGCGAGAACCTGGACTTCGTCGCACGCCTGTACAAGATGCCCAATCGACGCGAGGCGGTTGACCACGCGCTCGAGAACCTCGGGCTGGCATCGCGCGCCAAGCAACTGGCGGGCTCGCTGTCGGGCGGCTGGAAGCAACGTTTGGCGTTGGCCGCGTGCATGCTTCACAAGCCCGAACTGCTGCTGCTCGATGAACCCACCGCCGGCGTCGACCCGAAAGCCCGCCGCGATTTCTGGGAAGAGTTGCACCGTCTGGCGGCGGAGGGCATCTCGGTGCTCGTCAGCACGCACTACATGGATGAGGCCGAGCGCTGCCACAAGCTCGCTTACATCGCGTATGGCGAGCTGCTCGCGCAAGGCACTGCCGATGAGGTGATCGCCGGGCAGCACCTGTCGACGTGGTCGATCTCAGGCGGCAATCTGGTGGAGCTGGGCCGCAAGCTGGAAGGGCAGCCCGGCGTGGATCAGACCGTCGCGTTTGGCTCGGTGCTGCACGTGACCGGCGCGGATGCGCACGCACTGGAGGGCACGTTGCGCAAGCTCGCGGGGGAATCCGGCATGCGCGCCGAGCCGATCGACACCGGCCTCGAAGACGTGTTCATCCACATGATGAAGCGCTCCTCCGACAATTACGGGGCGCAGCCATGAAGCCAGACGGCAATCAATTTTCGCTGGTGCGCTGGTGGAGCGTGGTGCTCAAGGAGTTTCTGCAGCTGCGCCGCGACCGCGTGACGTTCGCCATGATGATCGGCATTCCGATCATGCAACTGTTCCTCTTCGGCTTTGCCATCAACGCTGACCCGAAGCATCTGCTGACTGGCGTCATTGCCGCAGACCAGAGCGAGTTCACGCGCAGCTTCCTGGCCAGCATGCGCAACTCCGACTACTTCGACTTGGCGACCACGCTGACAGACGAAACCGCCGGGCGCGAGGCCTTGGCCAAGGGCCAACTTCAGTTTGTCGTATCGATCCCGCCGGACTTCACGCGCAAGCTCGTGCGCGGCGAGAAGCCCTCGCTGCTAGTCGAGGCCGATGCCACGGATCCTGCAGCCACCGGCCTGGCCGTCGCCTCGCTCTCGCAACTGGTGCAGGGCGTCGTCAGCAAGGATATGAAGGGCGTGCTGTCACCGCTGGCAGGTGGCGCGGGCGGCTCCGCAGGTGCAGCATCGCCATTCGATGTGCGCATTCACAAGCTCTACAACCCGGAAGGCATCACCCAGTACAACATCATCCCCGGCCTGATGGGCACCATCCTGACGATGACCATGGTGATGATGACGGGTCTGGCCATGACGCGGGAGCGTGAGCGCGGCACGATGGAAAACCTGCTCGCCACGCCGGTGCATCCGCTGGAGGTGATGACGGGCAAGATCGTTCCGTACATCTTCATCGGGCTGGTGCAGGTGACCATCATCCTGCTCATGGCGGTCTTCGTTTTCCACGTGCCGTTTGTCGGCAGCGTGTGGATGGTCTACGTATCGGCGTTGCTGTTTATCGTGGCGAGCCTGACGGTGGGGATCACGCTCTCGTCGCTCGCGCAGAACCAATTGCAGGCGACGCAACTCACCTTCTTCTACTTCCTGCCCAACATCCTGCTCTCGGGTTTCATGTTTCCGTTCGTGGGGATGCCCAAGTGGGCGCAGGCGATTGGCAACCTGCTGCCGATGACGTACTTCAACCGGCTCACGCGCGGCATCCTGCTCAAGGGCAACGGCTGGTTTGAGCTGTGGCCCAGTATTTGGCCGCTGATGGTGTTTACGGTGGTGGTGTTGGGGATTGCGTTGCGGTTTTATCGCAAGACGTTGGATTGAGGTGGGGTATGCGGATGTTCTCTTGCTGTGATGATGGTGGCGCATCCCCTGTTTCGTCCCCTGCCGGGGCCGACTTACTTTCTTTGTCTTGCCAAAGAAAGGTAAGCAAAGAAAGGCGCGCCCGAGATGGCGACTTCCCCTTGAATTTATGTCGCAGAGAGGGGAAGGGAAAAACTCGCTTCGCTCAGACAGTTTCCCTTCCTTTTTCCTCTCTGCAACAGAAATTCAAGGCGCCATCTAGGGCAGGGTACGGCCACACCGTCTGGGCGCCGGGGTTGGCGGCGCGGCGAGCGTTGACGAGTGGTGGGCGGGCGATTGGTGTGCTTTTGATCGCCGCGTTGTCTCTGAGCGGCTGTGCCGTCGGTCCCGACTTCAAGACGCCGGACGGGCCTGCAGCCGCCGGCTATTCCGCGCAGCCTGTGTCGCGGGAAACCGCATCCGCGCCCGTTACTGGCGGCGAGGCGCAGCATCTCGTGGATGCCAACGTGCCGGCCGATTGGTGGCACCTGTTTCAATCGCCCGCACTGGATGCATTGGTGGACGAGGCGTTGCGTGCGAGCCCGTCTGTCGTGCAGGCCGAAGCGCGCTTGCGTCAGGCGCAGGCCGAAGCCGAGGCGCAGTTCGGCTATGTGATGCCGTCGGTGGATGGCACCGTGTCAGCGGTGCGTCAGCAGATTAACCCGGAGGCGTTTGGGTTCAATACGCCCAAGCCGGGGCCGTTCACGCTGTATTCGGCGTCGCTGTCGGTGTCGTATGCGCTGGATATTTTTGGCGGCGTGCGACGCGCGCTGGAGGCATCGCGCGCGCAGCTCGATACGCAGCGTTATGAAATGGAGGCGGCGCGCCTGTCGCTGGCCGGCAATGTGGTGACGGCCACGGTGCGGATTGCCGCACTGGATGCGCAGATTGCGGCCACGCAGCGATTGAGCGCCGAGCAGCGCAGGCAGTTGGAGATCACCGAGCGCCGCCTCAACCTTGGGGGCGTCGCGCAGGTCGATGCGTTCTCGCAGCGCACGCTCGTCGCGCAGACCGATGCCACGCTCCCGCCGCTCATGCAGCAGGCTGCGCAGCAGCGGCATCGTCTATCCGTGTTGTTGGGCCGTGAACCCGGTGCTGGGTTGCCGGACCTGCCGTCGCTCGACACGCTGCATCTGCCCGACCCACTGCCGGCGTCGCTGCCGTCCACGCTCGCGCAACGGCGCCCCGACATCCGCGCCGCCGAAGCGATGTGGCACGAAGCCAGCGCCAACGTGGGCGTGGCCACGGCCAACCTGTTCCCCCGCATCACCCTGTCCGCAGGGCTGGGATCGGAAACCACCAGCTTCCGAAACCTCCTTGGCGCCGGATCAAGCATCTGGAACCTTGGCGCCGGGCTCACGCAACCGATCTTCCACGGCGGCACCCTGCGCGCCAAAAAACGCGAAGCCGAAGCCGCCTACGATGCAGCCGGCGCGGCCTACAAGCAAGCCGTATTGCAAGGCTTGCAGGAAGTGGCCGACGCCCTGCACGCCGTGCACAACGACGCCCGAACGCTGCAGGCCAGAGCGCTGGCAACCGACCAGGCGCAACAGACCCTGCGCGCCGCCGAAGCCCGCCACGCCGCAGGCGGCATCAGCACCCTGACGTTGCTGGACGCCCAACGTCAGGTCGATCAGGCCACGCTGCAGCAGGTGCAGAGCCAAGCGGATCGGTTGCTGGATTCCGCCGCGCTCATGCAGGCATTGGGCGGCGGCTGGCAATAGGCAAACCACAAAGCAAACCAAATCGGCAACGCAAGCATTCAGCCGGTTTGGCTGTTCCCTGTCCTAGATGGCGCCTTGAATTTGTGTGAGCGGGCGGATAAAGGAAGGAGGCCTGTTTGAGCGCAGCGAGTTTGCCTCCTTCCCCGTACGGTCACATAAATTCAAGGGGAAGTCGCCATCTCGGGCGCGCCTTTCTTTGCTTACTTTCTTTGGCAAGACAAAGAAAGTGAGTCAGCCCCGGCAGGGGATGAAACAGGTGCGAACCCAAAGCGCAAAAAAAACAATCATCCCACCACCGCCGGCCGCAACAACCGCTGCTGATAAGCCTGCAAATGCGCAAACGCCACCCGCAGCAACGAAACATCCGTCCCCAACGCCCGCCCGCGGCGCAGCATGTCCCCCACGATGTGATCCGCTTCAACCCGCGCACCACTCTCCAGGTCTCGCAGCATCGATGCCGTCAGCGGCGACCCAGCCTGCGTCAGCACATTGAGCCCGCGTTCGCGCGCAGCCTGCCGATTCGGATAACCCGAGGCCGCAGCCACGCGCTCGCACGCCATGAACATCGCCTCGTTCAACGCAGCGCCCTCATCCGTGGCGACAATCTCGCCCACCGTCGCCCGCATCAGGCAAGTCATCGCCGCCAGCGAAGTGAGGAAGGTGAATTTCTCCCACATGTCTTGCATGACGTTTTCGGCCAGCACGGAATCAAAATTGGCCGTGGCAAACACGTCGCGGATTGCCTCGGTGCGCTCGCGCGGCGCATGCGGCGTGCGCTCGCCAAACGTGATCGAGTGCACGGCCGGGCCCTGGCCATTGCTCAGGTGCAGCACCGCCCCGTCCGGCGCGCTCGTCGCACTGATGTGGCACAGCCCACCAAGCACGCGCGATTCACCAAACGCGGCATCTAGGCGTTCCAGATGCGCCAGCCCGTTCAGCACCGGCAGCACCACCGTGCGCTCGCCCACCACGGGGCGGATTGCCGTGATGGCGTCTTCCAGGTCATAGGCCTTGCAGCTCAGCAGCACCAGATCGGCACGGCCCCAAGCCGCAGTTTGGTCTGCGGTGATGGTCTGCGCGGGCAATTGCGCATCGCCGTGCGGGCTGCGAATCACGAGACCGTGTTCGCGCAACCGCGCCGCGCGTGCCGGCCGCACCAGAAAGGTCACGTCTGCGCCCGCCTGGGCGAGCCGGCCGCCGAAATAGCCGCCGGTGCCGCCGGCGCCAAGCACCAGAATCCGCATTGCTGTCGTCATTGGTTCGTTTCCATCGAGCAGAAGATAGGCAAACGATTCTAGGCCTGTTCGCCCGACCCTGCAGACGGCGCCCCGCGCGCGCTAAAATGCTGATTTTCCTCACAATTTGACGCCCGTTCGGCCATTATTCAGCGCTGGCGGGGTCGAGATGCCATGACGTTTTCCAATAATTTCCACCGCCTCGAAACCCGTCTGCAGTCGCAGGTCGGCCGCGCCATCGGCGACTTCAAGATGATCGAAGACGGCGACACCATCCTCGTGTGCCTGTCTGGCGGCAAGGATTCGTACACGATGCTGTCGGTCCTGATGGCGCTGCAGAAGCGCGCGCCGGTCGATTTCAAGCTGATCGCGATGAACCTTGATCAGAAGCAGCCGGGCTTTCCGGAAGAGGTCCTGCCCAACTACTTGAAGAAGCTGGGCGTGGAGTATGTGATCGTCGAGGCGGACACGTATTCGATCGTCAAGGAGAAGGTGCCCGAGGGCAAGACCACGTGCTCACTGTGCTCGCGCCTGCGCCGCGGTGTGATTTACCGCACGGCCAAGGAACTGGGTGCCAACAAGATCGCGCTGGGCCACCACCGCGACGACATCGTCAACACGTTCTTCCTGAACATGTTCTTCGGCGGCAAGATGAAGGCGATGCCGCCCAAGCTGGCCACCGACAACGGCGAGCACATCGTCATCCGCCCGCTGGCCTACTGCGCAGAGAAGGAGATCGCCTCCTACGCCCGCGCGATGGAATTCCCGATCATCCCGTGCAACCTCTGCGGCTCGCAGGAAAACCTGCAACGCAAGAAGGTCAAGGAGATGCTGCTGGAGTGGGAGCGCCAGACGCCGGGCCGCATCGACAACATCTTCGCGGCGCTGCAAAACGTGGTGCCGTCGCACCTGGCCGATACCGATCTGTTCGACTTCAACGGCCTGACCACGGGCTTGGCGAAGATCGGTGAAGACGCGCTGTTTGGTCAGACAGCCTACGACCAGGCCCCGCTGGTGTTTGCCGGCTCGCATGACGATCGCATCGAGTTCGTGCGGTTTGAGCGCAAGCCGGGCGACAAGGCCGCCGACCAAGCCCTGCCCGGCGAGGTGGCCGCAAGCTGAGCGCGTCCCCCGTCACACGGGCGGCGTACGCTGCTCAAATTCGCTCCGGCGCGCCACGCCGGGTGTCCGCCATCCGCCTGACCGGCGGGCGGGCTAACCGTCTCGGTAATGGCGCGGTTGCAACAATTCCACCGTTTGACCGGTTCAGGGGGAGGGTGGGGCCCATGCTAGAATTTTTGCATCTGTGTCTTATACGCCGCAAAAGCGCCCCGCAGAAGGGTTTGCAGGCGGTCCGGCCATCCTGAGGGGAGGTGGCGGGCGGTGGGTTTCAGGCAGCCGTTTCCGGCGCCGGCAACCCGTCGCAGGCTATCGCTTCGAGTCACTCTAGGAACCTCCTTGTGAATATCGTCATCCTGGCTGCAGGCATGGGCAAACGCATGCGCTCCGCCCTGCCGAAAGTGCTGCACCCGCTGGCCGGCAAACCGTTGCTGGCGCACGTCATTGAAACCGCCCGCACCATGTCGCCGACACGGCTTGTGGTGGTGGTGGGCCACGGCGGGGATCGGGTGCGCGAGATGGTCGGCGCGTCCGACATCGCCTTCGCCACGCAAGACAAGCAGCTTGGCACGGGCCACGCCGTCATGCAGGCCGTGGACCAGCTCGACGAGAGCGTGCCCACCCTGGTGCTCTACGGTGATGTGCCGCTCACCCGCGCCGAAACACTGAGCGCCCTGGTGGGCGCCGCCGGCAATGACCACCTGGGCGTGCTGACCGTGCACCTGGGCGACCCGACCGGCTACGGCCGCATCGTGCGTGACGCCGCCGGCCGCATCACGCGCATCGTCGAGCAGAAAGACGCCAACGAAACGCAGCTCGCCATCCATGAGGTGAACACCGGGATCCTGGTGTGCCCGACGGCCAAGCTCAAGAACTGGCTGGCGACGCTGTCGAATGACAACGCGCAAGGCGAGTATTACCTGACCGATGTGATCGAGCGCGCCGCCAGCGAAGGCGTGCCCATCACCTCCGCGCATCCGCTGGCCGAGTGGGAGACGCTGGGCGTGAACAGCAAGGTGCAACTGGCGGAGCTTGAGCGCATTCACCAGCGCAACCTCGCGCAGCAACTGCTGGAAGACGGCGTGACGCTGATCGACCCGGCACGCATCGACGTGCGCGGCAAGCTCACGTGCGGCCGCGACGTGGTGATCGACGTCAACTGCATCTTCGAGGGCAACGTCACACTGGCTGATGGCGTGCGCATCGGCGCCAATGCGGTGATCCGCGATGCGACCATCGAGGCCGGCGCCGAGATCCTGCCGTTCTGCCACATCGAGAGTGCCAAGGTTGGCGCCGACTCGCGCATCGGCCCGTACGCGCGCCTGCGCCCGGGCACCGAGCTGGCCGAAGACGTGCACATCGGCAACTTTGTCGAAGTGAAGAACAGCCAGATCGCGGCGCACAGCAAGGCCAACCACCTTGCCTACGTGGGCGATGCGACGGTGGGCTCGCGCGTCAACATCGGCGCGGGCACCATCACGTGCAATTACGATGGCGCGAACAAATTCCGCACCATCATCGAAGACGACGCCTTCATCGGTTCCGATACGCAGCTCGTGGCGCCGGTGCGCGTGGGCAAGGGCGCGACGCTGGGTGCCGGCACCACGCTGACCAAGGACGCGCCCGAGGGCAAGCTGACGGTCTCGCGGGCGCGCCAGGTCACCATCGACAGCTGGCAGCGCCCGGTCAAGCAGAAGAAGGCAGGCTGACAGGGTTTCTCCTGCGCCGAACAGCGGATGCCGCTTCGGCGCGCGAGCATCGATACTGAATTACCGAGTGCGGCGCACATTCAACGTGCTGCCCACCCCAACTGGAGAAATCAACATGTGCGGTATCGTTGGCGCGGTTTCCACGCGCAATATCGTTCCCGTCCTGATCGAAGGCCTGCGCCGCCTGGAATACCGCGGCTACGACTCCTGCGGCGTCGCTGTGCAGCGTGATGGCCAGCTACAGCGCGCACGCACCGTTTCGCGCGTGGCCGATCTGGATGCCCAGGCACAGACGAGCCACCTGGACGGCGCCATCGGCATCGCCCACACGCGCTGGGCCACGCACGGCCGGCCGGATACCGTCAACGCCCACCCGCACTTCTCGGGCGACACCATCGCTCTGGTGCACAACGGCATCATCGAAAACTACGAAGCGCTGCGCGAAGAACTCAAGGCCGTCGGCTACGGCTTTGAATCGCAGACGGATACCGAAGTCGTGGCGCACCTGATCCACCAGGCCTACACGTACCCGAGCAGCGCCACGCGCGGCGACCTGTTCGCCTCGGTGCGTGCGTCGGTCAAGCGCTTGCACGGTGCCTATGCGATTGCCGTGTTTGCCCGTGACAACCCCGACGTGGTGGTGGGCGCGCGTGCCGGCTCGCCGCTGGTGGTGGCGATTGGCGAGAACGAATCGTTCCTGGCGTCCGACGCGCTGGCCGTGGCCGGCACCGCCAGCCGCATGGCCTACCTGGAAGAAGGCGACGTGGTGGAAATCACCCGCGACGGCTTCACCGTGGCCGATGCAAACGACAAGATCGTCGAGCGGGAAGTGAAGGAAGTCGGCACCTATGCCGCCGCCGTGGAACTCGGCCCCTTCCGCCACTTCATGCAGAAGGAAATCTTCGAGCAGCCGCGCGCCCTGGGCGACACGCTGGAAGGCGTGCAAGGGTTTGGGCCGGACCTGTTTGGCCCCGAGGCGGCTGCGGTGCTGCCCAAGGTCGACAGCGTGCTGATCCTGGCCTGCGGCACGAGCTACTACTCGGGCTGCACGGCCAAGTACTGGCTCGAATCGATCGCCAAGATCCCGACGCAGGTGGAAGTCGCCAGCGAATACCGCTACCGCGAGACGGTGCCCAATCCGAACGCGCTTGTCGTCGTGATTTCGCAATCGGGCGAAACCGCCGACACGTTGGCCGCACTGCGTCACGCACGCGAACTGGGCCACACGCATACGCTCGCCATCTGCAACGTGGCGACCAGCGCCATGGTGCGCGAGACGCAGCTCAAGTTCCTCACGCGCGCGGGCACCGAGATTGGCGTGGCGTCCACCAAGGCGTTCACCACGCAGCTGGCAGCGCTGTACATGCTGGCACTGACGTTTGCCAAGCTGCGCGGCCATCTGAATGCGGAGCAGGAAGAAGATGCGCTGCGCCATCTGCGCCACCTGCCGTCGGCGCTGAACGCCGTGCTGGCGCTGGAGCCGCAGATCATCGCGTGGTCAGAAGAGTTTGCCCGCCGTGAGAACGCGCTGTTCCTCGGTCGCGGTCTGCATTACCCGATCGCCCTGGAAGGCGCGCTCAAGCTCAAGGAAATCTCGTACATCCACGCCGAGGCCTACCCCGCCGGTGAACTCAAGCATGGCCCGCTGGCGCTGGTGACCGAGCAGATGCCGGTCGTGACCGTCGCCCCGAACGACGCGCTGCTCGAAAAGCTCAAGTCGAACATCCAGGAAGTGCGTGCGCGCGGCGGCAAGCTGTACGTGTTTGCCGACGCAGATACGCAGATCCAGTCGAGCGACGGCATCCAGGTGATCCGTATGCCTGAGCACTACGGTCAGCTCTCGCCGATCCTGCACGTGGTGCCGCTGCAATTGCTGGCGTATCACACCGCACTGGCGCGCGGTACGGACGTCGACAAGCCGCGCAACCTGGCGAAATCGGTGACTGTCGAATAAGTTTCGGCAGGCGCAGAAATAGAATTAGCGGCTTGAAATAGTTGTTGCGCCGCGCTCCCCAAGTTGTTGCGCCGGAGGCTGCAGAGTCAGTTCCGGCGCTGATTTCCTCCTCGACGGTCCCGCAGACAGATGCCTCTCAAATCTCGGGAATCCGTCACTGCCGACGCAAAAAGCCGGATTCGCATTAATTGTTGCGACATCCCCGCCCTGGCGGCTTGCAACCGTAACGTCATCGCGAGGTTCTTGAGCCCAGGCCGCTTCCGCAACCGCCAAACTGACGGCCGATTTTGGAGGCGATGGCGCTAAGCTGACGCTGAGCACCGATTTCGGTCAATGGGCAAAGAAGACCTGCTTCTCACTCAGGAAGTGACTTTGAACTTTGCGGATAAGTCTTTCGGACCCTTTGTGGTCGAAGTCTCCTGGCCGCAGGCCCTCGTGAATGCGATAGGCCCCGGGCAGTTCAAGCCTGGCACACCGACAAAGCTATCCCTTCGGCCCGCCGACGGCCACCAGTGGAACGCTCGCAATGGAGGACCCGCCCACAGTTATGAGGGTCCCAGCTACAGACCCCACCCCCTCTCTTAAATCGGTCTTTATGATGCCAGAAGCGCCGGCAGTAAGGACGCACTTACGGAGACGCCGCGTCCTGCAACCGCAACGCGGTGTGGCACATTGAGCATCACTCGGCCGCAGCTCTCTGACTTACCCGAAAGAATTACCCCCACGCAATTTTATTGCAGAAGAAAGACTTGGGCTGCGTTACGGTACACTTTTATTACTGACTAATGCCCGAGTTTTCTGATGAAAATCGCCATTCTCCATCTAAGCGACATTCACATTAACGACAAATCCCACCCAATTTTGGATAGATGGGAAAAGATTTGCGCCACGTCCAATGCGCTTCTGCCAGACGTTCGGGCCGTTTTTGTGGTCGTTACGGGCGATATTGCACAGAGCGGAAGTGACGACGAGTACCAGCTCGCCGGCGTCTTCTTCGACAAGCTTCTACATTGCATTCGTGGCAAAGTAAGCAGCGATACTATTGTCCATATGGTTTCCGTTCCGGGGAATCACGATGGACTATTCAAAGCCCCCAATGCGGCGCGCAAAGCGATTATCGAGAGTGTCCTCGCTGGAGGAGAGGTCGACGAAACCGTTATTGCTGCATGCGTGGCACCGCAAATCTACTACTTTGAATTCTGCAAGCGATTCGAAAGCAAGTATGTCACTTTCAGTGACCCGCTGTGGACGGAACATGAGATTGCGCTTGACGGGCATACCATAGCGTTTAGTGCCATTAACGCGAGTTGGATGTCGCAAGTTCCGGAATCGCCGGGCAAGCTCGTTTTCCCCATCAAGCGATACCAAGGACAGGCGAAGGGTAAGGCTTCTGTACGAATTGCGCTCATGCACCATCCCTTGAACTGGTATGCGCAAGAAACCTATCACCCGCTGCGCGAATTCTGCCGGAGTCGATACCAGGTCATCATGTCTGGACACGAGCATGCTGCGAATGCATCGACAGTAGTTGACCTCAAACTTGGCGAAAGCCTCAACCTGGAGGCGGCGGCACTTCTGCCTCACGAGGCTGGCGCAACTAGCGCCTTCTCCGTCGTGAAACTGGACCTCGATAAGCAGCTATTCGCGAAAGTGGACTTCACTTGGGACGGTGAGTTATACATCCCTGTCGAAGGCGACGGTGTTTGGGACTCGTTTGTACCTCTTCCTTCGCGACGCAACGATGGCTTCGCGTTGACGGACGAGATGAAAGCCAGAGTCGAAGACGTGGGGGCTACCTTTACGCACCCAACAAAAGAGCACATTGCTCTTTCTGACATATTCGTTTATCCAGACCTCCATGACCTTTCGGGTGCGGATTTGGAGCGTCCGAATACGGTCAGTGCTGAATTGCTCGCAAAGCAAATCAACAAAATTGGCAAGGTTCTGGTGAGAGGTGACGACCAGTTTGGAAAAACGGCTCTTCTTCATACTCTCTACAGTTCCTACTTTGCTGCGGGATATGTTCCTCTTCTCGTTTCCGGCCGTGAGCTTTTGGGCGAACCGGAAGAACGCTTGCAACGCATATTGCACAACGCTGTCGAAGCGCAGTACGGGTCCGAAGCCCCTGCTCGATACGGCCAACTCGAGATGGGTTCGAAGGTTCTTCTGGTCGATGACCTAGACAAAACAAGCCATCACCCTGAGAGCCTCGCGAAGGTTCTCGAATACGTTGACCGGCACTTCGAACAAGCGGTTGTCTCCGTAAGCGAGCGCTTTGACATCGCAGAGCTATCATCGGCCCGCACTGCCGAGGTCGGCTCAAAGTTTTCTCAATACAGGCTACTGGGTTTTGGATACAAGCTCCGCTCATCTCTGATAAGGAGATGGCTGGCGCTGGGAGAAGCTTATCAACCGGAAAACTTGCAGGCTCGAATTCACGATGCCGAATCGATTATTGACTCGGTCATCGGCAAGGGACTGGTCCCTACGACGGCTTTCAATGTTCTGGTCTTGTTGCAATCGTTGGAGGCCGGCACAAAGGGCTCGCTTGCCAATGCGGGCATGGCGGAATACTACGAGTTTCTCATCCGGCGCAGTCTTTTCCAAGCAAAAGTCCGCGGCGAGGAATTGGACGAAGTATTTAACTATCTCGCGAACTTGGCGTGGGTTTACCACTCGAAATCGGTGAAGCACTTGGACGAGTCGGAGATTGAGCGATTCAATTCCGAATTTTCCGAGCACGTTTACCGGACCGAGCTTGCCCCAAGGCTTGAGCTACTGACACGGTGCCGTGTACTGGGAAAGACAGGGACCAGCTACCAGTTCCGCTATGAATACATACGATATTTCTTTGCAGCCAAGTATATTGCAGACAACATCGAGGACAAACCAGAACTCCGAGGGATGGTTCTGCATGCCTGCAAGCATTTGTATCTGAGAGACAACGCGAACATCGTTCTCTTCCTGACGCATCACAGCGCCAGTAAGTGGATTATTCGAGAAGTTGCAGCGGTATTGGCCAAGCTCATAGCGGATGCGACGCCGTTTGACCTGAACCGCGATACGCTTATCTTGAACAAGTGGGTCACGCAAAGAGCAAGGTTGCTTGTCGATGCCAGCAATGTGGAGGCGAACCGCGCGTCCCAGCGGCAACGTGCCGACGAAGCGTCTATGCTGCCTGAGTACGAACCTGATGGGGAGGTCGCGTCGCTAGACGACCTTGACCAAGTTGCTCAGCTGAACCTCCTGTTCAAAACAAGTGAGATTCTTGGTCAGATTCTAAAGAACCGGTATGGTTCATTGGATAAATCCTTTAAGCGCGAACTCGTTCGAGAGCTCTTTGCCGGGCCGTTGCGCGGTATCAGTAAGATACTGAGCTTAGTGAACCGGGAACCCGAAGCGCTCATGGAGGATGTCAGCGCCAAGCTAAGGACTCGCTTGCCCAAGCTTACAAAAGATGACGCCGACAAATATGCGCAACGGTTGATTTTCTACTCGCTGGGCCTCTTCGCGGATGGGTTCCTAGCCCGCCAGGGCGAAATCATCGGCTCGCCGAAGCTCAAGGAGACAATCGAGCAAGTCGCAACAGAAGCGGCTCACGACACCTTCCAGCTCGTCAGCATCGCGGCGCAACTCAGTTATCCTGGCCATGTACCAATGGCGGCCATTGAGCAAATGTCCAAGGCCGTCAAAGCGAACGTGTTCGGTTATCGGCTCCTCCAGGGCATGGTAGCTCGGCACATGTACATGTTCTCGTTGCCGATAGATGAACGTCAACGCTTGGCACAAGCGGTCGGTGTGGACCTTCGCATTCAGATGGCCAAGGAAATCGGAACGGACGTCAAGAAGCTCCCACCGCCCGGAAGGCAACCGACCCATCCGGGAAGCTTGATGGGCCGGCTCCAAAAATCCTTCTTGCTGAGAAACGAGCAAGTCATAGATGCGGTACTGAAGAAGTCCAGCCCGGAGAAAGAGGAGAAGGATGGAAGCGCACCTCCTGCTCCGTGAACACAGCGGACGCAGTGCTAGCTTCCTCTGCGACGGCTCGCCACAAGGAGCGCTGTGACGCGCCGACATCCCGGTCCATTTGCGCGGCAAAGAACCCTGCAACCAATCCGCGACCTCCGCCGGCACGTATCCCGTTGCGAGCGCTACAGATTGAATGGCCGAATATCGTCCTTTCGGTATACCGCGCACGCCAAGCTCGCATGTTTGCGTGCTTCGTTGACCTGCTTTCGTTCGGTATCGTCAGAGAAGAACCCCTTAGCGTGGTCTCCGATGACGCTCGGGTCATAGGAGTCGCGACACAGTAGTCTCACGTCGCCGAACACAAAGCGCGGATACGCCTTGATGGATACCGCAGTGCCATCACCTCGTTTCACTGGAATACCGGCCAATTGGGCCGCGTCGGCGAGTTCAGGTTTCGTCAGTTCGAACGTGCTGGCTTCGTTGGAGCGGACGCCCATAACCTCCATGACCAGGGTAGAGAAACCTCGAGGGATGATGGCGAGATACATCACCAAGACGATGATGGACATAGCGGCCCCGAGGAGAAGGTACAGCGCCGGCTGATGGGCCTTCTTTGCCCAACGACGAGCGTTGAGATAGAACAGGCTGGGCCAGTAACCGCAGAACGACACCACGATGGTGAAGACAAAGGCGATGACGGTGTCAATCGTGCGAGCATTCGGTCCGAGAACGTTACCGAACATGCTCATCGGCAGCGCGGTCACCATCGCGGCAAATGTCGCCGCTGCCGGCATCCCGATGGAAAACATGTTCCAGCGCTGCCCCTTCTTCCGCTGGCGGACTAGAAACAGCAGTGTCGCTGTGACGTATGTCCCGCCCAGAACGGCAAAGATGACCCATCCGCCCTCGAAGTTCATTGACATCGCGACCAATAGCACGAGCCAGATAACGAACACGTAAAAGAAGTAGCGTGCTGGATGGTCTGTCGCCTCATCCAGCTTCCCATTTGCCATGGACGACGCTGCTACAACGACGAGCGATGGCATCCACATCTGCAGAAAGAACGCCACCAGCATCAGCACCGCCACAAAGAGCACTGCGGCGAGGCCTTCTTTCGACGAGATGGCATCCAGGAAGAGGCCTTTCGCGTTAATGCTGTGCAAGTAGCTCCACAGCAGCATCGCTGACACAAACAGCGAAAGGATGAACAGCTTCAAGATGACGTCGATGCTGTCTTTGACGAGGCTCAATCTGGACGTCATCACGGACCAGGCCTCACGTTTGGCCGGCCGATGATTGCGATGAAGTTGTGCGCGACGAGGAAGCGTCGACGAGATTCGATTGCGATACATGTCTGCTGATGGTGTGTGGCTGGTTCGCGAGCAAGCCTGTCGCATCGCGTACCTCAGTCGACGCGACCTTAAGTGACCATGACCTGCTTGGCCGCCCCCCAATGAACGGCGGCGCAAATGTGAAGCCGATGGGCACAGTCAGCAATTCAATGTTGTTCACAGCAGTTCTAAGCGCCATCTGCGAGCGGCACGGAGGCTTGACGGATAGGGATTTCAGATGAGACCACTCTGCTGAGTTACCCCTTGAGCAGGGTGCGCAACGACAGACAGCTGTTGTGAATTCCTGACACGAGACAAACGTACGCTGTCGGGAAAAACAGAGCGAAAAAAACCGCTTGGGTAGCGGCTTACACGTTGACGTACACGATGGAGAGAGCCCACCCGCCTGGTTGCCCATCAGTGTTCTCCGGCAGGGGACTGAACGGAAGGGTCGCGTCCGCGCGGGACGCGACACATAGCTTTGAAGACACAGTGCCCTGAGAAGTCACATCAGGTCCGCAAGACTCTCCTCCACATCGGCGTCGAAGTCGGCTGTCCATTCCGAGACTGACGTGGGCGCCAGCGGCTCCGGAGCATCCCGCGGCCCCTCAGCGCGAGCGGCGTCGGGCTCCGTTTTGCCCGGTCCGGCCTGCTTCCTGGTCGGCGTCGGTTTGGTGCTTTCGAGCAGGTTGGCCATGAACAACCGATTATTCTGCGCGGTATCAAGCGTGCGTTGCTGCGACACCATGACTTCGCCTGTAGCGGCCCTTTTTTTCCGAGGCGCAACATTGTCCTTCGATGCTTCCTGTAGTGCCTTTTGGAGTGCCACACGTTTATCGTCCGCCTCGCGAGCGAGCTTCGCTTCTGACGCACTGTCGGCTTCCAGATGCAGTTCCCATTCGAACGAGGTCATTCGGTCCTCCAGTCGACGTGCATCCTCTTTGCTGACCTGGAGCAGGCTTACGGAGCCGTCCTCCTTGCGCCAATACATGAAATGAATGTCGCGAGCGCGCTGGACCTGTACCGGTATGGACCTTTCGTTTTCCCACCGAATCTGGTAATCAAAGTACTCCTTCATCTCCTCCGAGGAATACGTCAGGTCGTCCCGCTTCACGTTGCCACGCCGACATGAATACCATTCCCAATCGCTGTATTTTTCCCAGACCTCCGCTGGCGACAGCTCCCGTTTGGCATCACCTTCACGGGCCGCTTGATACGCTGCGAAAAGGCGTGCTGGCGTGCTGTTTATGCTCCGCCTTCCTCGGAGCTTGAATGTGAGCTTACGGCGCTTTGCGTAGTACAGATTGATGTGGTTGATAGCGAGCAATAGCAGACGCTCGAACTCGTCAACCGATACTGGCGCCGCCTTCCTGGCTGCTCGCCGCTTCTCCTGCGAGAGTGGGTCACGCGCCCGACTGTAGCCTGCATCCGCATTTTGGTAAAACTGCAGCATGAGGTTGTTGAGTGATTCACCGATTGCCCTAAGTTCTGGGCGCCGTGGCGGCGGAATGCTCCTGGCCAGCCTCAACCTATCAACGATGGCACCCAGGACAGATTCAGATGCGCCTGGACCATGGTCGACGTATATCTCATCGTAGTTGCCGTGCAGGAGTCCCCGCAGGTTTCCCAAGCCCAGCTCAGCCGCTCTCGACTCGGGACCAGACTTGGGCATGTGAACCGAAGCCAAGCACTCCTTATAAGCGCGCGCGTTCTCTCTTTTTAGGGAAAGCGAATACCCCACCACCGCCGATGAGAGTCGAGACACCGCGAAGATGACCCAAATCTGAAATGGCGTTTTCCGTCTTCCGTTCGGATGTTCGATGAAGACCTTCGCCTGGAAGCCGTCAACGTCCAATATCTCGATGGCCCCGCCTGTGGGGTCTGTTGCCCTGCCTATTCTGGCTGCGTCGTACATCTCGTGCAGCCGTTGACCATTGCGCTTTTTCTTCAGGTCATGTTCAGCAATCAACCTTTTCGCGTGGTACCTGAAGCTGTAGACCGTGGGCGTCAGGAACTTGCTCACCTTTGAGTACAACTCGACGCACATGTGGTCGTATGTAAGCGCGATGGTGTGCTTCTTGTCAACATACCACCGCTTCAGCGCGACTAGCATTTTGCGCAGGTCAATTTCGCGTACGGCTGCCTGCTCCTGAGCTGCACGGTCTTGCTCGACCGCAGCCCTGTTTCTGCTTTGGCGCTCGGTGACGTTTTTCCTCCCCGGCTTTCTTCGATTCTTGCCGACTCGTCTCCTCCCACGTCCGCCCCGCAAGTCAGTCAAATCAAGGTACGCCTCTTCCTCTCCACCGAAATAGAAATACCGATGCAACAAGAGCTTCAGCTTCTTCTGGTAGCTCCGGGGCCTTCCGAGCGCGAGACAAATGCGCCGCACCGACTGCTGAAGTGCGTCCCTGCTCATGAGAACCGCGTCGTTGATAGGTTCGCGGTCCGTCCAAGTGGCAATGTCATGAGTCACGTGCAGCATTGCCCGAACAAGGGCCTTGTTCCTTGAAACATTGGCCTGGGCAGATTCGCTCTGCTTTTTCACTGGGCTCTGGAACGTCGTAACCTCAACGTCGTCAAGCGCTCCCGGCTCTTTCTCGAGCGACCACGTATGCCAACGACCGGGCCCATTGAGCGACACCGCGTCGCTTAGCTCCAGAACGAACAGTTCGCGCGTCGCAGGGTTCCAGGCTACAGCTCGGTACCTTTTTCCCTTCCCATCACGACGTCTGGAGAAGGACGCATGTCGATACAGCCCCGCTGGCCAAGTTGAAGCGTGGACCTCACGAAGCCACACAGCGAGTTCGTGGTCGGCCTTTTGTGGGGCCACGGGCAAAATATCGCTCCAGGGCGCTGTAGCGCGCACCGGCTGGGGTGCCTCTACGGTCAAATCCATACCCAGCTCCTCAGCATTTCCGTCGGTGAGGCCGGTGCTCTCCGCCGTGCCTTACGGCGGTCCCCAGCGAGGACGATGGCCTTTTCCGGTTCAAACAAGACGTTGTGGTCCAGCCGCAGGAAACCGAAGGCCACTGCGGTCGCAAAGAGATACTCGCCGGCGTCCGGCAGTAACCCGACCGCGCGCGCGGCACGACGTCGGACCGCGTTTGCCGAGCCTCTTCGGCTGCCCTTCAGAAGCGCATGCGAGAACGTTCCCGCCAGGTCGTAGAGCGACCATATGTCCGTATCACGTACCGTGTGATAAAGGAGGCGGCAGTTGGTGTAGTGCTCGTCCGAGATGTCATCGCCCTTGACGAGCTCCCATGACCAGCCGAGCCTGCCGAGATGGGCACGCTCGCGTTCTTCGCGTCTCGCATCTTGGTCCGTCGGCACGTGGAAAGGACTCTTGACCGAGATAGCGTGATAGCGCGGCACCAGGCAAGTTGGCGTGACGTACGTGACCACCACATCCAGCGTCGTCATCTCAGTACGGCGTACGCGCCTACCCTGTTGTTGTGCCGAGAGCAGCGTATCGTCGTCACAGAACGGGTATTGCTCGCGAATGTCGATGACATACGGATGAAACATCAGCGCGTACAGCACGCGTGTCTCGTTCGTAGACAGTGCCTCCAGGCGCCGGTCGAACTTCAGGTCGGCGAGCGTCGTACGTGTGCTGTTCCTTGGTGGCCGCGCCTTGTGGAATGCAGCGTAGAGTGGCCCCTGGTGCATGCCGTAAGGGTCCAGAGGCGTGAGGGCGATGTCCCTTGGTGTAACGAAGGGAGCATTCATTTCGAAGATTTTCATGACTAGAAGTCGGCAGTAGGTTCCGCTGAATCGATGAGATATGGCAGCACACGCATGCGTGCCAGGTATTCGGTTTTGGTCTCCGCACAGCGCTTCAGCGCTCGAGCGGCTTTCGGCAGCAAATGGCGGATGCGAAACCAAGCCGCGCCCAACGGGTGCCCGTCCAGCAACTGCTTGGAACTGATTCGCCCAGGATGGCCGGCGGCTACCAGGGTTTCCGCGCGCACGTAGATGTGCTGGACCATTGAGGAATCGAGCTTGGCAATGTCGCCGAGCACCTCGATGTCGGCCGCATCAAGCTCATCCGTGGTGAGCAGTGGGCGGGCACCTTCCGGCAATTGCAGCAGCAGCGCAGCCCTGTTGGCACCAGGTTGTTCGTGGCGAAGTTGCTTGTAAGTGGCCAATAGCATCGCGGCGTCATCCCCGGTTCGCCTTTGGTGAGTCGTTTTTCTCCGATGCTCTTCCTGCGGGCCTCTCTCTGTCACAAACTTCCCATACCGCCGCATGGCCGGGCTCGCCGGCCAGCGAGCTCCGTTTGCCGCCCGCTCAACAGCGTCCCAAGTTCCCCACAGGCCGAGAAGCAAAGCAATGGTTCGAAGCGGGTGGCGCAGGACAGCGCTTCCCCGCAGCACGGTCCCGACACGGGCGAACGGGATGGTGTGAAAGCTCATGCGTTCGAACGATTCACGAAGCCGAGCCTCTGTTATGAAAGTGAGCCAAGCCCTCTGCCGTCCATCCTCTCGCCGCGGAATTCCGATTCGGCCTGCACCGAGCCGCACCAACGAGCCAATGGCGCGTGCATCGAGTTGCGGGAGATAGCTGCAATCAAGCAACCTGCTAGCGGCGTGAGTAACCTCAATCTCAAAGTCGATTGCCCCTAGGCTCAAGGCCTCCTTACCCACCAAAGGAATCACGGGACAGTCACATCGGTGGCCAGGGAGCGGAACGAGCGAAGCCCAATTGCTCGGAGTACACATCCGACACGGCGCAAGGAGCGGCTTTGCATGCTTTGCGCAGAACAGTACCCCTGGGATTTGATGCTCGGTACGCCAAAACGGGACGCCGGTGGGAGCAATGTCATGCCGTACGCAGTCATCACAATATGCGGGCTGGAACGTCGCCCACCCGCTGTGCGGTCCGCCGGCACCAATCATTGCTGGCAAGCCATGCACCGGCTCCCCCAGCAGGTGCGAGCGAACCTTGGCTGCATCCTCCGGTGGCAGCATGCGCCTATACAAGGGGTAGAGGGTGTGGCGGTCGACAACGTAGTCGGCCGGTCCAATGACGCTCTCGAATGGCCGAGCTCGTTGAGCAATGCGGCTTGGGAAACACCACGATTTGACGTCCGGGCACGCCGTTGCGGTTACTTCGTGCCGAACATAGTGTCCCGTCCACCACTCACCGGGAGCCAATCCGCTCATCTGCAAATAGTGCAGGCGTGTCATCGTGCTTGCTCCTCGCGGTCGACTGCGTGCAGTGCGCGACTGAGGGTGGACTCGCGAAGACTCACTCGCCGCGCCAGCACCGAAAGGGCAGCGGCGTGCGGGTCTGGCTCGAGGGCATCCTGCAGAGAGGCAACCCGAGCGCGCGCCAGCTCCACGCGGGAAATGCATTGCTTAGACACGCCAGCGTCAACGGCAGACAGACGGCCATAGGCGTAGTCCGTCACGCCGAGCCGCACCCGAACCTGGTATGCCGTGCCGAGATGGAGCAAGCCGCGGCGGTCCTGCCGTGGGACCACTGGGACACGGACGTACGGCGCGAGTAGCGCTTCCAACTTCGAACTGCGTCTCCCGCCTCGCCTGGTCGCGTTGGACGGTTGATGACAGAGCAGCCAAGCGCGGTCATTGCGATAGAGCCATGCCCAAACCGCATAGAGTCCACGTCTGAGCGCCGTACTTGCCGCATCGGGATGCGCTGCCTTGTGGGAGAGCCACTGTTGACGGTGAATCTTGATGTCGGCGGGTGATGGTCGATATGGCGTACCGGCTTGTCGAGACGGCGCCGTCCGCACAACAGGCTTGGCTGCTGCAATACAGCAGGACTCTGCTTGGCGCGCGATGAACCAATTCAACAGCGCCAACCAGGCCGGGTGCATGGGGCGGTCTTCGCGCTCTGCGGCGCGCAGCAACCAAGCAGCGAAGCCCTCAAGCGTTGTGACCGTAGAGAGTCGACAATCTTCGAATCCCTCTCGGACAACCAAGGTCCAATCGCTCGTAAGATGCGAGATGTTCCAGCGGCCGCCCTCGCGCCGGTAGCCACAAGCAGTCAGCTTCGCCAGGGTGTTCGCACGGAGGTCCTCAGGGCTTTGCTTCAGCAAAAGCGCATGGGCGCACGCCGCGTACAACTCACTGTTGCGACGAGCCCCTGGACGGCCAAGCATGAGCATCCCGGCTTCATAGGTACTGGACTCATCCTCCAGATGGAGCAGTTCGCCATGGTCTGCGCACCTGGAGGTGAAGGGGAAGCAATGACATACGAAAGAGGGCTGCCTCCCGATGACTAGCATCGCCTCTGCCTTGCAGACTGGGCAACGCAACCCATATCGGTTTCCTGATTCCAGAAGTGCCGGGAGCCGGGGAAACACCGTCCGGCTCCGTGTTCCGGATTGCAGTTGAGCAACACCACGTGCCGCGCACTCTGGAGCCATCCCCGCAGCAAAAGCAGGAAAACATGAGTGCTCAGTCAAAATGTCCCACGGAGACCCGTACAGGTCTCCCAGTACCTGTTGCCATGTCCGAAGCCGGCAAGGCACGCTATAGAGGAATGCGCCGCCCCGTCGAAAACTGAGATGGGCAAGCCGTTTGGTCGCGGGGTCGACCGACACAGCAGCATCGGATACCAGGATGCTGGTGGCGGACTCTCCAGCCAGCGTGTTCAGAGGAAGATGATTCATTGCGAGTCCTCCTTTTGGAACTGCAGGCCCGCCCGTGACGTCACCGGCATGCGTTCGGGCATGGGAACGAGCAACGGTGCGTGGCCAGTTGGCAACCAGTCGCTGAACCGACGCAAGCCATCCACTGTGAAGCCTCGCCCATCGCCAAGGGTTTTGAGCGCCTGCAACGCGGGCCTTTCGATGTAGAGGGCCTTGTCAATCAGAGTGTCGAGGTTGTGGGGTGGCTTGGACATGTCGGCTTTACCGACAGAGCGCCCCAATTGAAAACAGACCTTCTGGGCCAGTGCGAGTCGGCAATGCGTCTTCTTTGCCAGGGTCTCGACAAGCCAGCTCGGTGCGGGACCCTGGCCCTTCATCGTCTTCTGGAATGCCAAGGTGCAGAGGTCAGCGTATGCCTGCGAGGTCGCCGATGGCGGGTCCATGCATAGCACGCCTCCGGCAGTCAGCTCGCTGGCTGCGCTGGTTTTGCGCATCAGGTGCGAAGCGGCAGCAGTGCTTGCCATCATCAAAATGGGAATCCCGGTGGTCCGAGTGAACTGCCCGAGCAGGTTCCACAGCGAATTTGCCGCCCTGGCTCCTGCATCGCGACCATTGATGCGCTCAACGATAATGAGGCCTACGTTGGCAGCAATGCTGAAGCCACTGAGGATTGAGAGCGCTTCTTCATGGAGCCGGAAGCGCGACGGTCGAATAGTCGCGGAGTAATGCGAGCCGAGTGCTCTGTCGAACGCACCCAAGAAGTTCGTCACGAACTGTGCCGGAGCGCCGCCGTCAGGCCACATCACCCGCAACACGGGAATTTGGATGTAGTGCACGTTCCCTGTCGGCGTGGGCACGTGCAGAGGAATCGGTTCTTCCCCGAGGAAGCTCGCGATGCGCTCGGCAATGACGCGACGCCCCATTCGTGCTGGTGTGACAAAGAGCAAGCCACGGGGGCGAGCGCCCGGGACATTCAGTTCAGGCCTCAGCCAGAGGTGGCCGTGCCTGTCACTCCCCTGCGCGGCAGCGGCCAAGGCTGAATGGGCCGTCGCGTGGAATGCGGGAGACAAGGGATTCCGGTGAGCGTAACCTTTTCGTACCAAGGCGGTCACCTGCCCAAGCAGGCGGGTGTGCTCAGGAAACGGAATCAACGGTTGCTCCTCGTCTTGCGCCGTCCGAGTTCGGCGCACAACTCGATTAGCCGGCACAGGCGCGTCGGGATGCCAGTCACGGAGAAATATCGTTGCTGCCGCGTTCCCCTTCGGTACTGCCGGGAGATTGTTGACACAAGGGTTGTCTTGATTGGTCGGCAAGACGTCTACGACGGTCGTGTTTTCGTTCTTATGATTCATTGCTGAAAAACCGGATGGGTTGCGCCATTTCCGGGCGAGCGGGGGCCTCGCAAATGGCGCGATACATTGATGGGTTCCGGCCCACTGAGGACGTGCGAGCGCAACGCTGCTAGCGCGCCTGCGAAAGCACGCGCGCAGCTAGCCATCCGCCGAGTCAATCGGCGGTGCAACTGGTAGCGAGGAGCTACGCGTTAGCGTCTCGGCAAGCTCGGTCCTAGGGCTTGGTCAGGCAGCTGAGCCGCTTGGCGCAATCGCGCACAGCGGCGGCCGGAAACCAGGACGCGAACAGCTTGGCAACCGGTCGCCAGGAGGACGGAATGAAGGGAGCAGAGCAATCGCTCCGCGAATAGATGGGGGTGTAGGCGTAGCCACAGGTTTCTCCATGTCGGTTAGCCGCCCTTTTGTACGGGCGAGCGCAAACACTTGACCGAAGCGCCCCCTTGTGGCACGATACGCGCGAGACTTCCCAGCTCGCGGCTCTTGCCACAGGAGTCGCTCAAAGGCAAGTCCTGGTTCAATCCGGGACTTGCCTTTGTACTTTGTGGGTACTGCTCCCAAAACACAAAGGCAAATCCCGGACACTCTGTCGACTGCATGCAATGTGCAGTTATCACACTTTTGCAGCCGGCAAGAATCTTAACTACCTCGACCATCGAAAACAAGGGGTAAACTCATGTCCAAACCTCCAAATTTGAATCGCCCATTTCGTGCGATAGTATGCAATTAAGGCGGGCTAGAAACCCGTGCGAAATTAGCATTTACCGAAAAATTCGCATTCAGCAAATCATCAAAGCCTAATCGCCCGGAAATCGGCCTGCTTCTTGGGTTTCCCAAGTTAACGGCCGGAGCAAGATTAATTGCGAAATATTCGATTTCTGGCTACACGTTTCCCCTTTAAGCAATGATTCCGCAAGCGCCAATAGAACGTTGGTGTGGACGCCCCTTCTGGTCTTAAGTAGCCACAAGACAAACGCAGGCGCACAATAAGGCTCACTTCAAAGCTATACTTAATCAACCTGTCCTTGTTCGGCCTGCTATAGCGCCAATTCAAGGGCGCACACGCGGGCATACCTCAGGGAACTGAACAGTGAGCCATGTGGAGACCCCTTGGACGCGCATCGCGTCGCGCACGCTTCGCGGCCTGCTCATCCGCAAGGGCGCAACGTATTCGAGTGCGGCCGAACGCCTTCGCGATTGCGGGATAGACGAGACGACGCGAAGCGTTGAAGGAAAGGCCACACGAGGGACATACTCGCTGGCGTTCTTTTTGCAGGTTCTCGCCGCTGTTGGCTCGGAGAACCCAGCTCACTGGACGAGAGTGCTGGACCGATGCAATGACTGGGAAGAATGTGCGACACATATCTTCCTCCTAGAGCTGAAGAGGCAAAGCGTAGACCTGACAAGGTTTGCAAAACACCTTGCAAAGGTCAGCGCAGACATCACGCCAGAAGCACTGATGGCGCTGATTGAAACCGGTAGCTTCCCCTTCACCTTATTGCTGCAACTCTCAAGCCTCTCAAATATCTCGGGCTTGGAGCGTTTCGTCGACCACAGCGACATCTCAGCAGCCGCAGCAGAAAGCAAGCAGCATCTTTCCACGTAGCTTTGCAGACCACACCAAGGACGACCGTTCTATATTTTTGGTGTGGAATATTCCACACCAAAAATATAGAACGGTTCGAGAGAAACGCAAGAGCAATAGCGTCAGTGCGCTGCTCATTCCGCAGCGTGACGTTTATTGAAGGAGATATTGGAAAAAACACGCCAGTGGTCTAAAACGGAGGTGGTCACGTCTCGATAAGGCTCCAGTAGACGAGGCACCTTTTCACCAACGTGGAACGCTTCTTTAGCGACGACGGCTGTGAGCTCCGATACTGAAAGCACCGCGCATCCAATCTGGTCGCTGGTAGCGTTCGAGCTCATCCATCAGCTCGACGTTCCAATGGCGGCTCGAAGTCCTGTCACGTACCAGCGTGATTTCGTCCTACGCAAATCGCAGCTGATGCCGCGCAAAGTGGCGGAAGAACTCTATCGTGCCGGGAGTCGAAGTCTGGTTCTTTCCGCTGCGAGGTAGTCGGACCGTACCCTCATGGACCCACTCGTCGACCTGGCTGGGAACTCGTCCCGCTTGGAAGGCAACCGCTACAGCTTGCACGCGGCCGCAGAACTGCTCAAAGGCGGTGAGCTGTACGGTGGTGTCGACACGGTGATGCTGCTCAATCACAAAGCCGCAGTTGAATTCCTTGTTCACGATGTTTCTCGGGAGGGTTGTTCGGCGCTAGTTCTGCGGAACCTGGGTCGAGACGCTTGAGGTGCGAAAATGGCGCAACGCCTGCAAGACATCCTAAGCAAGCTGTACAGGCCTCCCACCGATGGCACGCGACAGGTCTTTGCACTATCACGTGCGGACGCTGAGCGACTGCCTGAACTCGCATCGATTGCCATCATCTCCGTCACCGCGCCAGAGCGCCCACCAGCCAACATCGGCGGCTTAACTCACGCACTCCGGTTGAGCTTTGCTGACGTCGATTTCCTCAATCCTGACCTGTCTGCTCGAGCAAAGGAAAAGCTTCCTCACGCATTCACGGCTGAGCACGGCTCTGCCATTCGTACGTTTGTCGAATCCCTACCCTCGGAAATCGCATCGGTCGTCGTGCATTGTGAGGGCGGATACTCGCGCTCATGTGCGATTGCTGTCGCACTGCATCGACTATATGGGTACCACGCGGAATTGCCACACCTCTCACAGGCCAACCCTTCAATCATTCGCGTGATGACTGGTGATGCCCGAGGACGGAAACATTTGCGCCGCTGACGCGTATCCAGGCCTACTGCCTCGTCGAAACGCCGCCGGCACACAAGGGAGCACGATGATGACTTCCGAGAACCAAATCGACCTAGAGATTGCACTTCGCAAGTTGCATGAACTCGCGTTAGCAGACGGCGACCTCGGTTACGAATATTGGTACCAGATTGCTCAGTTGCTCCGGCGGGCAGCCAGTATGGAGGCTGAAATTGAGGCACTCTCGCAAGAGCTCGAAAAGTGCCGCGCAAAGCGTGGCAAGTCTTAGGCGTCTGTCCAAAGAGACCTTGGCCAGCACGCCAGACTTGGGTACGGATGAGGACGGCAGCGGCCGAAGCTAGGTCGGCCCGAGGTTCACACTCAGCCATCGAGCCTGCCTCATCTCGTTTCGGAGGCAGCATCAGCCATCTGTGACCAAGAGCAAACCGGCAAATTCCTGGGGGCTCAGCACAGTTGCCTCCGGCTTGTCGGTTCTCGATATTACGTGCTGATGGCCCTTGACGGCGGACCTGCCGCGTCGACGTCGCTACCGCCATGATGGTCTGGCGAATCAACGAGTGGTCCGTGCCTTCACGAGCAAAAAGCATTCAAACCATTGTGCGGCCAGTCGAAATGCTTCGGTACTGTGGTCAACAGGCGACGCTGCTTGCCGCACTATTGAACAAGCCGCGCGCGTCCGGCGTCCGTCAGAACATAGCCGCCATCGTCGTGTTCCTCAATCAGCCCACATTGGGCCAACAGGAGCATCGCGTGATGCAGTCGGTCCTCCAACCAACCCGCGCTGGTCAGCCCTTGATTAGCCACGCGCTCCAGGCCGTTGTCGCCAAGCATCAGTACGAAGCGATTCCGGCCGTCGAAGGTGCGACTGCGTACCACCGAGAAATGCTGGAGCAACACATAGTTCTTGACGATGTGGCCAATGAACTCCGCTGGCGACGCGCCCCTGAACTGCACGAACACGTGGCGCAGCGTCGCTAAAGACAGGCGTCCTCGCTCGGCGTCATAGCTCTGCACCACATAGGGGTTGCCCGCCATGTTCTCAGCCTCAAGCGCGCAGTACACCAACGCCCTGTATACCTCCTGCAACGCCAGGGCTTCTTTCGGGCTCCGTTGCACAAAGTTGCTCAGTTCCCACAGCGCATTCGAGCGTACATCGAGCCGCAGCTCAGGAACAGCGATTCCCGCAGCGTAGAAGGACGGGTACGTGCCCTGGAGCGCCGTCACGGCTTCTGCAAAAGTAGCCACGCTCCCTTGGAGCTCTGGCGGTAGTTCTTTGAGCAACAACGCGCCCACCCCTGCGGCGCAGTCGTCGATGTCTCGGGGGCGGTTCCCCTGGGCGACTGTCGCATCGTGCACCCAGCTTTGGGTGTAGCGAAACAGCGTCTCCAGCGCTAGCTTCAGATACTGGCGAAGCTGCAGGTTTGCCCACCAGCCCTGAGCCTCAGCGACCTCAGAGAGGTCCAGGGCGGCACCCGTCAAAGTTGACCCGCGCGCCATGGTCATCCGAATGTCATCCGACGAAACACCGCTTTCCCGGCCGGTAGCTTCTTCGGCGGCAAGCGCCCGCAGGGCGAGCGTCAAACCGGCCCAACGGTTCCAATCCGAGTCTGACATGCATTCCTGGTCTTCGCGCTCTGGGTAGTAGCGCGACAGAAATGCATGCTGCTCCCCCTCCGACTGCAGGTCGAGACGGAGCATGTCCCCCATATCCAGGACCTCGTCGCGAGTGACGTACAGCGCGTTGACGTCGGCCAACCATTCTCGCCAGGGGTGCTCAGCAATAACATCCTCGTATGCGTCCGCCAAGGCGTTGCCGGCTTCGGTCAAAGTGTACGTGTCGGTGATGGCCTGACGGGCCATGAGGAACTGAAGGCCGTTGACCAGGCTTGGACGGTACTCCACGGCGGTGAGGAACTTCGCGCCATCCTTTAGCACCCCGTAGTCCGGGTCGGCCCTGAGCGCATTTGCCATCTCCGCGCCAACCAGGGTCCGGAAGCTCAACTTGACGCGGGTGTTGTCCTCCGGAAAGTGGCGTTCCGAGCCAGGAAGCGACGCTACGCCTTGCAGCTTGTTGTACCAGGTCAGCAGTAACTGGATTTTGCCCAGCCCGGCTGCCGACAATGCTGCAATGTCAGGGGTCGCTTCGGCCTTGGCCGTCTCATCAATTCGCCGAACCATCCAGCAGATGGCCGAGTACACGCGGATGTAGCGCACCACGTTGTTGATGCCCGGAAACACAGAGCGGTAAAGCGCCTCGTTGACGGCCTGTGTGCCCAGGGGGTCCAGCGTCTGGGCGCTATCCAGGGCCTTGGTGTAGAGCGGGGCAGCTAACATCGTTATCCTCGAAATTTTCCGGTCAGCCCATGGCGCGCGAGCGCAGCAGCATCGAGGTCGTAGAACAGCGGGCGCTTGCAGTTTCCACAGAGAACAGCGCGCGTGGTCCTCAACGTCAGTTGTTCCTTATCGTTGACAGCCTTGTAACAGTAGAGGCAGCCCATAGTGCCCTGAGGGCGTATCAAGCCGAACGCGCCTTGCTTGGAGGTCCTGTGCTGCCGCAACGCGTCGAACACGGCGGTGTATTCGACAGGAATCGGCAGCGCCGTGGAGTTGCTCTCTGCAGGCGATTTCGTAGCCGTGTCGTTCAGAGTCTGGGCAATGAGCGTTTCGAGCGTTTCAGACAACGTCGCACTCTCGCAAATCGCCTGCGCACGCGCCGTAACGGCCGCACGGTCGCCGGCCGCTACGCGCTCAAACCGATTCGACTGCAGCGCCATGGATGCCAGGTCGACCATCTCCTGCGTACTAACAGGGCGGCCAGCTAGGCGCACCACTGCTTCCTTCAGGGCGGCGATTGCTGCCCTCGGATGATAGTAGGCGGCGCAACAAGCCATGGCGTAGAAAAGGGGCAGCAAGCGCTCGCGATTGACCGCGCTGTAGTCGAACTTCGAGAAACGCGTCAGCCACGCGTCGAGCACGAGCTGCACGCCATCTGCCGACCGCCCGGCATCGCTGGCGCTGTCCAGGCACTCCATGGCGTACTTCAGCATCTGGCATCCGGAGAGCTCGACCAGCAACGGGACGATGGCCGCGTGCGCATCCAGTTCGAGCGCAAACGGAATGGAGGCCACTAGGCTTTGCTCTAGCTCGTTGGCATCCGCCTCGCTAATTGGCTCGGGCGCATCGTCCAACGTCCCACGCTCGTCGTCCGCGAGCAACCGCATGCGCCTACTGCCCGCGTCCGCGGCTTTGGATGTCCCTGTCGAGTGGCGGGCATGCAAGTCCCGATTCAGCCACTTGATGGCCGACTCAAACGACTGGCCGGCTACCGAGGCCTGAAGGCCGAAACCGCGATATTGCTCGACGCTATCACGCCACTCTTCGTAGGTCACCTTGGCGGCGGGGACCGCGGCAGCCGTTTGGCCTGAGTTCGGGGAAGCGGCACCAGCGGCCGGCGTCGCTTTGGCGGCCGCCCCACCAAGGCCTCGAATCCAGCCGACAATGGTGTGGATGTCCTCGATACCAAAGTGGCCCGCCAAGAGCCGCGTCGACGCACGCGTCAGCGTGCGCTCCTGCTCATTGGCCGACAGCTCGTACTCCACGTTGACCCAGCCCCGGGCCTCGATGGTCGGGCCGGTCAGTTCCAGGCGCAACCCGAGTGACGCATCGAAATACTGGCTCATCCGGGTATTGAACGTACCGTCTGCCGCCAACTGGACACCTTCCTCCGCCCAGAGGAGGTTTGTACCGGCCCACAGTTGCAAGGTGACTGCCTGCGCTTGCCCCGCAGGTTTTACGCGCCCGACTAGGCGGTGAGCCTGCGTCCAGGTCGCTTGCAATGACGCCGCACGCGGTGTCATTGCTGCTGCGCTGAAATCGCATGACACAAATTCCTTGGGTTCTACCGGCTGCCACTGGAGTGGCGCTTCCGGCAGGCGTCTGGTGAGGGATACCTCGATGTTCTTCGTCGTCTCAAGGCTCTGTTGTGTCGCATTGACCGAGCCCGTCATGAGCAAGACGCCATTCGCCGCTTGGACTTCAAAGCACTTGGCATGGGGAAAGCGAAGATTGTTTTCCGTGACTGCCGTGACGTACTGCGGCGGATGCTCAAACTGGACCGCGTCGGGGTCAAAGGGCGCAATGCGCCTTCCCGCTTCGATGCCGATACTCAGCTCCTGCACACCGAGCGCAGCGGCCAAGCGCGCTACCGGAGCACCGGAGGGTGAGTGATAGGGCGACAGAACGGTGAGGCTCGTGGGGGCCTCCAGTTGTTCGTCAGCGAGTGCGACGAACTGGCTGTTAGCCGGCTGGTCAACGGTGTGAATAAGCCATGTCGTGCGGCGAGCCTCCGGAATATCGCCGGCTGCTTGGCGCAAGTCTCTTGCGCGTTGCTTGTACTCGCGCAGAATCGCCCGGTCCTCATCGGAGAACTCCAACCTGTTCGTAAGCGAGTCGAGGAAGCCCGCGAACTCCCCGAACACCGCCGGCTCACGGTACGAGCTAACGGCATCGAGCACTTCCAGATTCTTCCCGTGGCCAGCCAGGGTCAGGTTCGCGCTAGACACCACCAAGTGGTCATGTTCCGAGCCTTGCAGATAGACGAGCTTCGGGTGAAACACCGCCGTGCCGTTCATGTAGACCGGAATGATGCGGTACGCGCTGCCTGCGCTCAGACTGGTGGCTTCCTCGCACGACTTGCGTGCTTCCCGCTCATCGACGAGGACGTCAATCTGCTTGCAGCCCGCATTGCGCAGGGCCGGCAGGGCAAATGTCTCGAACCAGAAAATGCTGAAAGTGTACGTCGTGAAAAGCGCCCGTCGCGGCTTGGCCGCATGGACGAGCGACAACAGCGTTGTTTGCATAGCTCCCCAACTCTCTTACCACTCGCTATTCGTATTGCCCGCGCACAGCCTATGACTGTTGGCGCGAATAGCTTGCCACAGTGGCAAGTGGCCGCAATAGAGCAAACGTGGGGGGCGTCCCCTACCTCAGCACGGAGAGAGGTCACACTGCGCACAGCAGCACGTTACGAGCAGGAACTAGAGTGGTGGCGCCGGACGCCAGCGGATGTAGCCCGGAAATGGTGCGTTAGCCTGGAAGGCCAGAAAGATTTCGACAAGCTGGGCAGTGATGAACCATTCGTCGGAGCGCATGGGAAGGTTGCCTGCTCCGAAAACCAAGATTGTTCCATCAGGGCGGGCGGCGCTGGGCTTATCGTGGAAAGCCCTGGAGCGAACATCTGCTGAGGCGTCGAATAGCTCGACCATGCAACTTACGCCGCCCCCGGCGACCTGTATGTAGTCGCCTGACTCATTCGTCAAAGAGGCGTAGGAGGACCGCCCATAGCTTTTCAGCGACCGAATCGCTCTGGCAATCTGTGCTGGTGTCGGATTGCTGACACTGGCCTTACCTTCGACGTCGAGCCTCATGGCTGGTGTCACTGCAAAAATGGTTCTGTCACAGCGTGTTCGATTCCAAACGGTCGGAGCACGTCCAAGGCTTTCTCAGAGACAACAACACGCAGGTCTGCAGCAATACCAAAATCATGCCTACCGGCCTCTCCTTGGACTTTCAGCCATCGAAAGCTCGGTATTTCGCGCGCCGGATACATGTCCCGGAACCCAACCGACGTCGACACCTCCAGTTCCGCAAGCTGAATCCCAGTTACGCCGCTTTGTTCAAGGGCCTCCGAGGCGGACAGCGTTGCAATCACGCAGGGGAAGCTCTCCAATATGGCGTCTCCTAGCCAGCCGCTGAACTCGAAATGCAATTTTTCGACCCTGGGTGGATGCGTGCTAGCGTCGAGAACAGTGTTCTCACCCAACGCCCCCGCAACCTCCGGCTCAAGAAAGAAGTAGTTCATCTGTTATGGGCTCCGGAGTAAATATGGGTCCTCCCACACATCCTCGTACCCGTCAGTGACGAGGAATCGCCACCCTGGTGGCACCCCCAAATATGGCATGACCTGTGGAGCCCATGTAAGCAGATGCGAAACATGCAGAGGAACGAAGAAATCCGGTGCCTCTGAGAATTGCTCACCCGCCCAGATGTACCAGCCCGACGTTTCCCCCTCTGGCTTGAGTCGCAAGCCGTTTAGGGGGCGCAGTCCTGACCTGACGTTGCGCGAGATGCCAACCGTCAGCATGTGGTCGCAACCGAAATACTGTGCATTGAATCGCTGGCAGACTGCCAACTGCAGATTCATACTAGCTGCGCTCACCGCTATCCCCTCGCCGTCGGTCTGGATGTTCATCCACAGGGCTCACAGCCTGCGCAAGTCCCGTCGAGATGTCGCCAAGGATACGAAGAGCAGCAAATGGGTCACTTGCCACGCCTTCTGGCTCAACGACCAGCAAGTGAGCGTATCCGTCCGCCGCTCTACCACGAGTTCCGTCGATGACCAGTTCAACCGCAGCACGCGTCGCGCTTCCGTCAAGAACCGAGAGCAAGGCAGCATAGAAGCGCCCATTGAATGGGGAAGCATATTGGAGTTGCTTTGCTTCCCAATTCGATGCGAGCCACATCAGGTTGCCGGTGAGATGAAATGCGGTCAGCGCACTGAGCTACTCGGACCAGACAGCGTCGACGTCTCGCAGCAGGTGGCCACCCAAAATGTAGTCGCCCAGCTTTGTGGCCTTGACCTCGAGCTGCTCCAGTTGGCCCGCGGGCAATAAGTCCAAGTCGAACTGGCAGTAGAGATTCCGTTGCCGGAACGACGGCTTCGCGCGCGCAAGGCCAGCGACCAGGGCAGCAGGGGATTTGACCGCGATGCTCTCATGGCCTCGGAACTCGACACGCACGCCAACTGCTCGGCCGAGCCGTCCCAACTCAACTGCGTCTTGCCAACCAGATTCGTAGTCGAGTTCGACGGCCGCGACACCGCCCGAACCCACCAACCGTAGCGCCTCTTCCTTGCTACCGGCGCGCGCCGTGCCTGTCGCCATATGGCCGCTCCGCGGAATTCGCGAGGGCATGCGTACCCCTTGTTCTGTTTGCATCATTTTTGTTCGAGCGCACTCAGACGGGCGCTGCCTGCTTGGTTGAGTCGACCGCTATTGGCCATCACCTGGACGAGGGTCAGCTGCACTCGCCACGCGTTGTTGGCGGCTCATCCGCCACATGGAGCAGGCGCTCGTTGACGGGATGCCTTTGGCCGCAGATACTGGATAAATATACAGTAGTTCGGCCATGGCAGCACGTGACTTTTCCGCCCCCGCAACTCACCGCAAGAAGCTTTCTTCCGCGGCGCTTCGTTCCATCTGGCAGAGCAACCCAACGCCGGAAGTGCGCGACTTGCTCTGGGAAATCTATCGCCTGCAAGACATCGCCACGCAGGCGTACGGCGTCCTCACGTTGGCTCGCGTATGGGGCATCGATAAGCCGTTCCTAACGAGATTGAATGCGCTGGATTCCGCGCTGTTTGCGGAGCCCGCCCTATGGGAACGACCGCTGAGTTGGTCGACGGAAGAAGAACAGGCGTTGAAGCGCTTGTCGCGGGGCCGGCGGTAGCGTTACCGCGTTGGGGGATTCCACAATGTCGTTTCCACTACGGCGCCGCTTCCCGCCGCTCACCAGAAGGCGTCTGCAGGAGATTCAGCGACAGTACGGCCGTGACCCGGTCGTACGTAGGCTGCTCTGGGAAATCAAATGCCTGCAGGTGGTCATCATGCGCGCACGGCAACTGGAGCAGTCACTGCCGCCGGGTGAAGGCACAACAGATACCGACCTCATCCTTGGCGCCCTTCGAGGCGAGCTGGCGGCAGAGTCCTGGTTGCAGGAGTGGGAGTACGAGATAGACACGTGCGGAAAGATGCCGCCGTGATGAGTGCCTACAATGGTTCATCGCGTCCTGTGCATGGGGACCTGTTCTAAGGTTTGTTTCTTGCACGCGCCATACGTGAACGAATTTGCGAGGACGCAACCACATGCAGGATGAATATTTGTCCAAGCTCAGCGGACATGTACGCGATTTGGTTGAAGAGGTGGAGCACAGGAGCGGCGTCCCGATTGTCGTTACGGTTCGTCCTGACAAGCGAGTCTCATGTCAGCCACACCTGAGCCATGGGGAGATATTTACGCCGGCGCCAAAGGCGCTAGCAGACGGCTCAGTCGTGCATGAAGTCCTACACCTACGGAGATTTTTGGCCGAGGGCGTTCCGCTTCTTGTGGTTCGCGGTGACTATGAGCCGTGGCAGCCAGGCATGGAAGACAGTCTTACGAAGCAAGACAATGCCTTCGAGCACCTGATAGTTGTCCCGGAGGAGCTACGGCGTTGCCCCGAGAGGAGGGGCTACTGGGAGCAAATGATGCTCCAGCGTTGGAACGAGATTCGCGAAAACGAGGCGGACAATAGAGAGGCCGCTGCAGCTCTATGGGCTTTCGCTTTGCATGTTATCCCCGGGAGTGAAGCCCACGTTCTCGCGCATGAAGTTCTGGCACAACGCGGGTATCGGCAACTGGCTGAACGATTCTCTGCAGCGGTCTTACCTGCCTTAGCCCAGAAGGAGGTCGCCATACGGATTTGGGTTGACGAGCTAGGCATCGCCCCAAACATCGTCGCCTTCGAGTACCTTAATACGCATCTTGGGAGGCGGGAGGAGGTCACACTAGTTAACGCCTGACGTTGGCACCATTCAGTTCCGCTTCGATTGTTGAATAAGCGATTACTAACGGCCCATGGCCGGCGTTAGCAAGGGCGTCGACGAGCAGACCACGACTCGCCTTGCACCTCGCGTGAGCGCTACGTAGAGGTGCTGCGCAGTCATGCGCTCTGGCTCCAGAATGACCGCGACGTCAGCCTCCAGCCCTTTCAAAAGAAGCGTGCTCCCAACGGCTCGCCGGCCCAGCGGTCGCCCCAAATGGCGATTCCGTTCGCGAGCCTGCGTCGCTGCGCCAATGAACCCACCTTCACCCCCGGCCGACCTTAGCGCTGAAATACAGCAGTGCAGAACTTCGGGTCGGTAAACACGAGCACCGTGTTGGTCCGCGAGGGCCTGGAGCAGCTCAATCGAGGTCGTGTAGCTGGGAGCCGCCATGAACGCCGCAGCTGCGGCCTCCGCAGCTGTCGCCGGCGTACGGGCTCGGCCGCCTCGTATCGTTTCGACTCGTGCGAGCAAGTTTGCGACACCTACCCCGGTCATCGTTGAAGCTGCGAACTCGGCCAGTTGTCGTAGCGCGTTGGGGCTCGTCAAATCGAACTGGCGGGCGAAGTTCACCATGTCCCTCAGGTCGACGGCCTCGACGGATGTGGCGCCCGGCGTCTGCATTGTGAGTTGATGGCGGCCGTTGGCATTCATGGAATCGCCAATCACCAAAACGCGGCCGTCTCGGTTTGGCGCTTCTATCCGGGCGGCCATGAGTCGCTGCTGCACTTCCATGCCTCGGGTCAGTTGAACCCACTGGACTCCCTCTGGCACTCCACGCAGGTCCACAGGTTGACCCGCTTGTAGTGCCGCGCGGGCCTGAAGCAGCCAGGCACCCAGTGCGTCCATGCCTGCGAGTCGCCATCGCCAAGGGGTCTGCAGTGCGCCGATGGGCGGGAACGCAGCCTGCGCCTCACGCTCCCAGTGGACCAGTGGGTCGCGGAAGCCGAATATCGCCTGCATCGGGTCCCCGAAGATGCAAGTTGGCAATATCTGCGCAACGGAACAGACGATGGCATGCTGCGCGGTGTTGCAGTCCTGATATTCGTCGACCAGTAAGCGCGAATATGTCGAGGCTATGGGGTCACTGATGTGACCGACCTGTAGAAGCCGTTGCACTGCACCTCGGATAGCGGGGTAATCGGCGTTCGGGTTGGCCAGTTCCAAAACGCGCGCGTCGAGGCCCGCGCGGAGCGGAAACTTGTCCGCTAGCCGCATCGCGAAACCGTCGATGGTAGACACCCTGTACGCTGAGCTCGGGACGCCACCGCGCTGGAGCCTTGCACGTAGGGCTGTCACTCCAGCGTTGGTGTGCGTCAGCACCAAGACTGGCTTGTTGTCTGTGTGCTGAGTGAGCGCGTCCGCGATGAGCTGGGTCTTACCGCATCCGGCTGGGGCGGTAACTGAGCCTAGGCGCGCCTGAAAGATGTCGATTTCAGGCGGCGGCACTCGTCCACCTCCAGAGCTGGTTCGTGACTTCGATGAAGCCCGGCTCAGCATTCGCTATGTGGGGGCCGACGATGTCTCTGGCGATTTCCTGGAAGCCACTCACGGACTTGAACCAACCGTTTTTGTTGTTGCGAGCGGCGAGTCCGAGCAACGTTCGGCTCGCTGGCGTGTAGCCGCCGTTTAGCCGTTCGGCCTCTATGGCCTCCAAGGTGACATGCCCGTTTGACTTCGACTTGATGTGCTCGGCCATGAGGTCGCGGCCAATCATCTCGTCCGCCTTAGTCAGCAGCTCGTGCACGGCGTCATCACTTGAATGGCGGAATAGCTCGTCCTCGAGCGCCAAGCCGGGCTGCCACGTGATGTACTGTCCGCCGGCCGCAACGAATCTCTCGACGAGCCCGACGGTTGAAACAGGCTTGTCCGCGTCGACGAAGACAAGCACACGATAGCCTAGCTTGAGGAATGCCTCGCCTCGTATAAAGCACTGGTCCGGGCTTCCTCCTCCTGAGTCCACGTATGAGCCGCCATGGGCTAGGAATGACGTCGCCCCACAGTGGACCCACCACTGGTCCATCCCGCGAGCGAATCCAACCTCACTGGCACCTTCGCAGACAATGACGGACTTGGACAGAAAGGCCTCGGCCGCCTTCCGCAATGTGCCCTGGATGCCATCGTCCGTGCCAGCGCATGTGGCTGTGTGGATGCCCGAACGCTGCCGCATGACGAAAAGCTGGTTGCCAGAGAGCTCCCGGAGCGCCACCGGTGAATGGGTCGTCATAAAGACCTGCAGGGGCTGGGTTGGGTCCTTCGCCCCGAGTGAATCGAGCAGTCGCATGAGCCGATGCGGCTCAAGTCCGTACTCGACTTCGTCTACCAGCGCGACTGTAGCGGCCGCTGCTGCTGCCCTTTGCAACCCTGCGACAAGGAGCCGCCCTGAACCGGTACCCAGCGAGCGTAGAGGAATGCCGGTCTCGCTGTGGAGCGCGATAGCACCGTCGCCAATCGACACCGAGTGAGCATCAAGTAGCGCCTGAGCGCTCGCACCAACTTCTACGCCCAGGCCGGTAGCTGTCTGCGTAACCACTTGCAGGGTCTGGGCGAGCTGCGCGGCCGCCTGTGCGCCGAAGGTGGCCCGGGCGGCGCGTGCCGCGCCGGCGAGTTCCGAGCCAAGGTTCGCGCGCTCTTCCGTGAGCCGGTTTAATACCGAGCCCCTAGCCCAAGACAGGTTCGTGTTTGCGTAGGTGCCGATTCGGGCCGGTGCTAGGAGGCTGCGGTCCTTCCAGGCCAGAGACCGTTCCAGATGCTGGTGGGCGGCTCGTTCGGAATGAAGCGTCCAACTTGGCTCGAGGTCGCCCTTGACCTCAAGCTTCAGCGTCAGAACCGTTTCAAGACCTGCGCGTGGCTCGTCTTCAAGCAGACCCGTGCCAAGGTGAAATCCGCGAAGGAACTCTCCGTAGGTGTCGATGTTCTTCAGCGCGTCGGGTAGTGCGCCGAGCGTGACCGCAATCACGATGGTCCGGTTGACGTCTAGGCCGAAGAAGTCCGTGTCACCGAAAGGTGCGCTTCTCCGTGCTCCAAGGCACAGGTCGATGGC
Organism: Ralstonia sp. Ralssp135; assembly: GCF_047304345.1. NCBI lineage: Bacteria > Pseudomonadati > Pseudomonadota > Betaproteobacteria > Burkholderiales > Burkholderiaceae > Ralstonia > Ralstonia sp. Ralssp135. Next base: position 42,898 of record NZ_JBGLYZ010000022.1, on the reverse strand, counting down.
ATCGAGTATGGTCGACTTGCCGCTGTCGCCCGGCCCAATAAGGCAGTTCACGCCGTTGGACGGTGTCCAATCGAGCGTCTGTATCGAGCGGAAATTGCGAATTTCAAGATGACGGACTCGGGTCATGTTTCCTCTCATCGGTCAGGAAAATGTCCCAACGCGGCGGAAGCGGTCTAAGGGATGCGCGGACAGGAGAGCAGACACTACACATGAAGCCGCGCAAACGCGTCCAGGCCAATATCCTCTTCTCGGTCCACAAGACCAAAGGCATCGACGATGGCGTCTGCCATATCGTCCTTCACGCCGCGTTCCGCGACATGGTTAAGTCGTCGATTAACGGCGCCGGCAATAAGGTCCGCAAGTTGTACAAGCACGCTGTCATGGGAGCGCACTGAAACGACAGAATCAATGCTGGCTCGCCCCTCGAAGACTTCGTCATAGCGCCTTTCCACCGCTGCTTTAAGGTCACTACGGGCAATCTCATCTAGCGAGGGCTCCTCATCAAGCGTCACCGTGACGGCTAGAGGTAGGCCGACACGAGCGCTACCTACCTCATGTTCCAAGCCTCTTACGAGCATGAACTCGTGCAACCTTGCTACGATGTCCTCGACACTTCGGCGGGACCCCTCTCTCTCGTATGAGATGACCTTGAAGCTGAGAAATGCTCTGTGGTTGACTACAACATTGAGCAATTCTTGGAGAACGTCTGCATCTCTGGCGCCAAGCTTCGCAAAGTGAATTTCCCTATTGGCCCAAACAGATGTCTTTTGCCATGCCCGCACGGCTTGCGTAACCTCGTACACCGCTCGTCCAGCCAGCACCCATATTGCCGCCACAGTGACGAAGCGCTGCGTTTTCCCTGTTTCGTCAGCGAAAACCTGGACAACACCTCGGGATGCAGCGTCGGCGACGACGTCCGCTTCCATCGCTTCTTCGTTTCGTCGCCGGTGTCTCCGGATAGCATCATCAGCAAGGTACAAACCGTACTCGTTCTGAATCTTCGCGCGGGCCCTAACAATGAGATGGAATCGTTCCAGCCTGAAGAGATTCTGAGGCAAGATTCCGTGATTGCTGTATAGCTCTGGTTGGAATTGTTCCCAATACTTGATAGCCAAGGTCACGTCACTGTTTCTCGTGTCCTTGTACAAGTTAAGGATGAATGCCACCCTGGTCCGCGTTGTACTGAAATCACCTGCAGCAAGAGACTTCAATAGCGCTGCCTTTTCCTTTTCGACCTTGGCGAGCTTTTTTGCGAGTGCCTCTTCGCCTTCGGGTGGTGCGGCGGCGTCAACACCTTCATCCTGTTCTGCTGGAAGACCAGCAAAGATGTCAGCTTCTGGCATTTGCACTCCGGTGATTTGCGTGGCCTGCGAAAGCAGCGACCACAAGTCAGTGGTTTGCAGCTCAGCATCTCAACGCGCGCTGCCTGACAGGAACTAGCCTGTCCGCCACCGCGCCGAACTCAAGGGAAGAAGTCTCGGATGTCACCATGTATGCCACCCCCGTCCAGGCGGGTGACGGAGCGGTGAGCCTCCTTTGCAGCTCCAAAGGAGACCATTGGCATCTCTGCCAAGTGTGCTCTCTCTGGGGCGCACCAATACGCGTTCAAATTGAAGGACAGGTGATGCCGGCACATGAATGGTCGAACTGAATATATCGAACAAGCACCGTCCGCCAAAAATGGGCACGGCACTCCGGTGAATTTGTCCGCTGGATGCCGAACTGGTGTTGATAGTCGTTTATATCCTCGCCCGGTTTGCTCTTCGATAAGCTGCGCTTCGACCTCGGTGATGTTGACGTTGATATGGCAGCAGTCGCTGCAGCCGCGTCTGCAAGCTACGAAAGGACCGGCAGCGTCGACAAGCTTGTCGACCAGCGCATAAATCTTGCGCAGCTTCGGACGAGCGCCACTGTTCATCAGCGTCACCGTTTTGCCAATCGAGTCTTCCTCCTCCAGCAGTTCTTTGGAGACGCTTGCCATGAACAAGTCTCGCTGCTGCAGCGCCTCAGCGCGCGCTTGCTCTGCGTCAGTCGAACCGGCACCACTTCTCTCATGCATGGATAGTTCGCTCCCCGGAATATGAATTGGTTACAACTGACACAGCACGCTCAGGTTTGAGCGGTAACGGCAGGAATTAGTGCGGCTCGCTCGCCGCTGTTGGCAAACTCCCCCGAAAACCATTCGTAGTGAACTTCGTCCGCGACGGACGTCGGCGGCTCCTTATTTTCAATCACAATTATTTGCACGTCCTTTGGTACGCGCGTGAGCGAATGCCAGAAACCTGCTTCGACGCCGGCTTCAATTGGCTCGTCAGAGCCTGACACTTCCTTGGCTGCCTTCTTCTTATAGCTGGTTAGCGGAGAGTCGATTACTACTACACCGGGGTGAGGAAGTTGGTTTGCGGCGCAGAATCGAAGGAGACCGATAACAAAGGCCGAATAGAGCACCGCCCGTACACCTTTGCCGTGAGATTGGCGCGCTTGCCCATCGACAACGATGTCAAACTCCTTCTCGTCAAAGGTAACGCGAGGCGTGCCCTTCCAGTGCCACTCGGCCAAGACCTTTTCGATTTCTACGCAAAGGCCACGCAAAGGCTCAGAAGGCAACGCATCCCATTCTTGCTTCACTTGACCGCGCTCAGTGAGGGAGGCTTCAATATTTGCTCGGAGTTCGAGCAGACTTGACCAGCGCTCACGTTCAGCGCGCTCAGCTTCTTTGTCGGCACGTAGCTCGACTAGCAGCTCAAGGCGTTTTGCAGTGTCATCCAGCCTCGGTGCAAACGTCTGGGTAAGCTCTTCTTGGAGAAGCCAAAGAGCAAGCTCAGCGTTCTGCTTTTCATCGCTGAGTTCGTCCCTCCGCAGCTCCAGACTACCGATTGCTCTCGCAAGGTCGGCTCTGTGCGCAAGAATCTTTTCGGCCTCAGCAGTCGCGGCACGTCGAATCGACTGTCCGTCGGTCGCCGTATCAGTCCCCTGTTCCTCGGTATGCCCGTGTGGCATCTTCTGCTCGCAGAGCGGACAAGGGACCTCTTGGAGAGAGCCAAAATAGTGGGCGCCTTCGCTGAGAAAGTCCAATCGCTCCAAATCAGTGCGATACCGTTCGTTCAGAAGGTGATACTTTGAAAGTATTTCTGAAACGCCGAGCAATTGCGAATCGGCGCGTACGCTCCGTGTCATTGCCGCCTGAGACTTCTCGCGCAAGGCGGCGGTGGCGCCAGTAACCGACTCAAGCTCTTGGGTCAAGATGCCAATGAGCTCGTCGAATTCAATTGACGGAGCCGTTGGCGTATCTCTATCAGATGCAGCGAAGCGTTCGTTGAGCGGTCGCAGCAGGTCATCGACAAGCTCGAGCTTCGCCTTAAGGCGTGCTTTTACAACCTCGTCCTTCTCAGCTGCGACAATGCCGTCGTCATCCTTGCCAGAGAGCAGGAACGAGAACATGCGCTTGCGAGCCGTATCGTCGAATCCTGTTCGACCTGTTACAGGAGACTGCTCATCAATGATGGAGACTTCGTCGACAAGAAAAATCGGCGCGAGCACTCGTATGCTTAGGCGTTGCGTTTCGCCTCGAACATTCTTGCGCAGCCGAGCCTCTTTGATGCCGCAGAAGGGAAATATTACAGAGGTGACGTCGGGGCCTTTGCTCGTTCCTTTTCGGACTGGAGCAATCTCCTTACCCACCTCCTTGATGTCCTTAATTTGCGTTTGGTGCGCTAGTAGGTTCCCGCCTTTAAGGGGACGCTCAAGCGTGAGGAAGCCCTGCTCGGGGTTCTCGAATTCGACGAAGAGATGCGTATATTGCGCCGCTTCCTTGAGATTATTTTTTAGTTTTTCGGCGCCAAAAATATAGTCTAGGCAACGCACCAGGAAGCTCTTACCGGTATCAGACTCGCCGGCAAGAATGTTTGCGCCACTTTCGAATTCAACGTACGCGTCGTCAACACCGTGGCCACGCAAAAGTATCTTTCTTATCCGAAGCATCATCACAAATCCAGTAAATCAACCGCGGTAATCTGGTCAAATTCAGCACCCCAACGACCGACATTACCTTCCATAAACGAGGTAAGCTGCTCGTTCGTGTAACCACCAAAGACTTTGATAGTCCATAGTGCTCGGCTTTGCAATTCTTTCGCGTATGGTGACTTTAGAAGATTTATGAATGGCTCTGTTAAATTCGTCGCCCGATACAGGAATCCATCAGAGGAGAAAATCACTTTAACCAATTCTCTTGAAAGCATCTGATTAAGGCCGGCTTGTATCAAGCTGCGTTTCACAAGAAGCTCCGTCCCTCGATGAGGCACGGCCGGATGCAGGCTCGCCGGCCCATCATCGACATCTCCAGAGTGCACAAGGAGGTAGTCGTAGGAAACAATCCGCTGGAGGTCTATTGGAGCGGCCTTGGACGCGTTCAGAATGAACAGGGTACGCAACCCATACTCAAGGGCAGAATTGAATGGCCTCACGTGCTGGCGTTTGCTCATGGGTTACACCAGTCAACTAGGTTCTCATTGGCCAACTGGTGACACATGCCTTCACGGTCCTTGGTGGTGACGTGCGGTGCGAGAGGATGAGCCCCCAACTGTAGAGATTGCGCAGCTTGTACCGTACTTTTCATACGGGCAAGTGGCTGCGACACATGGTCGGTGTAGGCGTAGTAGAGACCATTATCGAACTCGTCTAGCAGAGACTCGAAATGCTCGGGGTCCATGTGGTCACGAGCGAGCTCCTTGAGGCCTTCAGCGCAGTAGAAAGTGACACGTGAACGCTCGAAAATCTTTTGGTGCGCCTGGCTGTGCTGAAAGTCTGCGGCGGCCTGAACAGGGGTGCCCATGTCATGACCGATAACGCGGTACAACTGCTGGATGTACCGTGTCTCCGTAGCCGCCACGGTGGAGGGTGGGGATTGGGGCGGTGGGCGGTCTATTAGCGGCGCGCCGAAGACCGTGAGGTGAAACTGAGTTTTCGCGTGCTCTGCGAGTAGCTCATGAGGTTGCTTCGCGCGGAAAACACTGAAGTCAAACTCTTCTATGTGCTTCTTGAGTTCCGGGGTCAGGGTGATAACGTGCTTTGTGGTGATTGACTTGGCGTAAGTGTCCCAGTTCGAAATGATTTCCTGCTTAAGTTTATCTGGGTCGTCGAGAAGGTCTTGGAATGGAGAGGTTATGCCTTTGTGCGTCACAAAATAATACTTTTCCGGCGCCGTGTAGTCCCCCTCGTGAGTGTAGAACAGCACCTTCGCGATTTCGCCGCCCGCCTTTGGCAGACCAAGATTGGCATCATAGTGCTTGCATTGGTATAGATGCCATCGCCTAGGTTTCACGTCGACTGGGTCGAGCCATACGATAACGTCCCGCCCCTTGTCGCCAGAGCCGCCTCGCTGCTGCACTTCGACAACATTCAATTGTTTGGCGAGATAACCAGTTGCCCATTCGAGGGTAAACCGCTCGAATTCAGTCGCACCAAACTGAGCAAGGCGGTCAATAGAAGAAACCGGTAACCCTAAGCCCAGTCCCAGCAAGCGAGCATTCGCTCCTGGCCACGGAGTAGGGTCAGGCAGCGCGCTAAAAGCAGCACTGGCTTTTTGTATTTGATTCTTCGCCACGGCGCACCTCCCCCAGAGGGATTATGTTCGCTTTTTTGGATATTCTAGCCGGCCCGAGGGGAGCAAATTCAAAATCAACGACAACCCCTGCCGATGAGGGGTGCGGCGATGCAAATCCGCAGGTTATTTGGCGAACGGCTTCAGGCCGAATTTTTGACGCGTGGCTAGCTTGCTCGCTGACGAAGCGCAGCGGCTCGAGTCAGCATGAGCGGGTTGATAGTCGGGACAGTGGCAATGGTCTCGAACCACTGCTCGCGCTCCAGAGCACGAACCACTTGGACAAGAGTGTGGAGCGACGAGCCGCTGCGTATTGGCGTATTGGCGACTGGGAGCGACGCTGGCGACATGGCGTGGCAGGCAGGCCGCGCAGGCCAGGTCTTAGATGTAACGCGCAGTAGAAATCCGCCGTTAGTCGACGAGGGACGCATTCGGCGATATACGCATCTCGATGCGCGAGTGAAGTTTGACGCGGAGGTGGGAAAGCGCGCTCAAATGCGCTGGGGGCGCGCTGAGCGCATGAGATGGGTTCTGTGGAGAAGAACAGCAGACGCAAACCCGGACGTCTGCCTTCCTAGCTTGGTGTTTCAATTAGTTGTTGCGCCGCCCCGGAAACCCAGTGGTCATAAGGCATTCCGGGACAGCGGCGCAACAACTTCGGGAACGCGGCGCAATAACTATTTCAAATCGCTAGAATGTGGCGAGGAAATGAAAGCGTTTCAAACTCGCTGAAAAGTTTGGATTCTGGGGGGCGAGCCCCTCCAGAAACCGCTGTACTGCAAGGCTTTAAGCACTACGTAATGTTTGCGGGCGCGCCAGCTTGGCGCGGTGCTTTTTACCCCCGCTTAGCACCCTGGTTTTTCCTCCGCTCGCGAGAATGTTATGTGGCACGTGCGCTCCCTTCAGTAGTGGAGCAATACATCTCGCGTTTCGTGATGTGTACGCCAGAATGACCTCAACGGGCGCCGGCTGCAAATCATCGACGTGCGTCAACTTCCATCGCTAATAGTCGTCCCTCCGTCCACGACGATGTGTTGACCCGTCATAAACCATCCGCTGGGCTAGCAAGCATGACGGCGACACCTGCGATTTCATGCGGTTCTCCCACGCGCCGAACGGGGTCAATGACAGTCGCCAGCTCTCATGTGTCAAGTAGGTCGATCGCTCACGTGTGCCCTTCCATAGCGAGGCGCGTCAACAATCTGGAACGCTTCTGACCCGCATGGATGATGCGTCGATGCTCACCGATGCTCTATTAAAAATATGTCGCCGAAGGCGGCCATGTGGGCTGGCTGAACCATTTCAGCCCTCCATCAGCGCCCGTTCGATCAACGCCTCGACAGTGCCGTCGTGTTGAAAGCCAGCCGCGACAGCGCGACGATCGATCAGCGGTGGCTGGCGGCCAAACAATCGCTCGATCCCATCCTCGGGGGCATAGCTGATTTGCATCGGGCCGAACCTATGCGTCAGCGCGTCGACGAGCGCACCAACCTCCAATCGCAGCACGGGGGGTGTCCAGACGCGCTCCGCGTGTAGACCGTCCGAAGACAGCCGCGCAGCATGTACCAAGTTGTCGACGCAGCAGGCACGCGACATCCACCATGCTGTTGCCGATGGCGAGACAGGACATACATAGGGTTGCCCGTGCTGAGCGACGCGAAAGATCGCACTCATGAAGGCGGAGCCGTGTCCTAGGGACAATCCGGGCCGCGCCACGATGCCCGGCAAGCGCAACGAGCGGCCATCGACCGAGCCGCGACGCGTCCAATCGGCCAACAATTGCTCGCCAACTAACTTGTGCACGCCGTAACTGATGGTGGGGTGTACCGCCGAATGCTCGTCCATGTGCGACGGCAGAGGGACTCCATAAACCGCGACACTGCTGGCAAAGACGACTCGCGGCACGGTCCCATGAACGCTCGGCTGTTTTGCGAGGCATTCGAACAACGCCAGGGTGCCATGCAAATTAATACGGTCGCCCAGATCCCGATTGGCTTCGGCCTGTGCGCCCGGCACACTCGCCAAGTGAAAGACGAGATCCACGGGCTTTGACAGCACAGCATCAAGTGTGTGCGGCGTGCCAAAGTCTCCGTTGATGACAGTAACGCGCGCATCCGCGGGGATGGCGTCGATCTGTTGGTCCACAAGCAGCAACTCTGTGACATCGCCTGTGGTAGCGACCCCATCGCGCAATAACCGGCGAACCAACGCTGATCCTACGAAACCATTGGCACCCGTCACCAAGGCTCTCATCGGTGTTCCTCTTTTGCGCTAGCGGCACCCGCTTGAACAACACGCTGCTCAATGATGCCGAACGGCATCTCACCTTCTGCGTCGTGCGCCATCATCCTGACCCGATCGCCGAAGCGCATGAAGCCAGTCTTGGCTTCGCCTTCGTCGATGATCTCGATCACACGCCGCTCTGCAATACATGCCGATCCAGCTGTGCGGCTCACATTCGATACCGTGCCGGAGCCGATGATGGTTCCAGCGGACAGTTGGCGTGTACGCGCGGCATGTGCAATGAGGTCGCCAAAGCTGAAATTCATTTCGCTGCCACATGGATGACCAAACCAGTGACCATTCCATTCGATATGCAGACGCAGTTGCACGCGGCCGTCGCGCCAATTTCCGCCCAACTCGTCGGGCGTGATGGCGACCGGCGCAAAGCTGGTCGACGGTTTGGCCTGTAGAAACCCAAAACCTGTCTTCATCTCGCGCGGCCCAAATGCGCGCAGGCTCCAATCGTTGATCTGCACGAGCAGGCGGATGTGCTCCAAGGCCTGCGTGGCAGAGACGCCCATCGGTATACGACCGACGACCACACCAAACTCGCCTTCGAAATCGATACCGTCGGCCTCACTGGGCAACGGCACATCCTGCGTCGGGCTGAGAAAGTCGTCGCTCGCACCCTGGTACATCACGGGGATGGTGGCGAAATCTGGAATCGGCGGCGTATTGAATGCGCGCTCCATCAGTCGACCGTGGTTGAGAAACGCCGAGCCATCGCACCATTGCGGACTACGCGGCAGCGGTGCCAGGCAAGCGGCAGCATCAAATGCACGTGCATCAGCAATACGCCCCGCATTGAGATCGTCGTAGCGCGCCTGCAGCTTGGGCGCAACATGCTCCCAACGCTCCAGTGCATCGATCAACGTGGCGGCAATTGGGGTGGCATCGACAGCGCGCTGAAGATCGCGCGACACCAACACAAGGCGACCATCGGTTCCCTCGCCGGGCAATGTGGCGAACTTCATTGCGCCTCCCGTTGCGTCCGGGCCTGCAATGCCTCGGCGATGGCCGGGTCGTACACGCCGTCGATCAGCACGAAGAGCATCCTGCATGGCCGGCTGGAGCGGTTGGCCCAGGCGTGATTGGTGCCGCGTTGAATGACCACGCTTCCCGGTGCAAGCGCCACCTCGGAATCATCGAGCACCAGCGTCATCTCGCCATCGATCACCACGCCGTAGTCGATCGATTCCGTGCGATGCATCAGCGGATGCGGCGAATCGGCGCGCACGGTAGATGCATGTGCATCGCCCACCTGGGTGAACGCTTCCTGCATCCGGGTCGCGCCACGCGCCAGGAACTCCGAGGTATCGGGCGGAATATCGACAAATCGGAAGCGCGTGCCTTGCTTTGGCGGCGGCAACATCAGCGCGCCCACGGTGGGATCCGCACCGTTGTCGATCGGCACCGGGTTGCCCGACGTGCTCCACACTTCGTGGAACACCGTGCCGGGAATGGCCGCAATTTCCACCACGGTCGGCAATGGCCCTTGCGAGACGATCACCGCGCGCCCGTCGGCGTCGTTGCCCGTCACGATACGTTGAATTGTTGGAAAGCTCATGCAATGTCCCGTTCAGCGTTAAAGATGGCGACCGCGCGCGTCCACCCTGCGGATGCCCCGCGAATCTTGTGCGGAAAGCAACTGATGACAAATCCATGCGGAGGCAGGGCCTCGAGGTTGTGCAGCTTCTCCAGATGGCAGTAGCCAATGTCGCGACCGGCCTTGTGCCCTTCCCAGATCAGTGAGGTATCGCCCGTCTCGGCGATCTTCTTGGCGGTGTAGGAGAACGGTGCATCCCAGCTCCATGCATCGGTTCCGGTCAGGCGCACGCCGCGTTCGAGCAGGTACATCGTCGCCTCGTAGCCCATGCCGCAGCCTGCGTTGACGTAGTCGTTGTGCCCATAGCGCGCGCCCGCCCGCGTGTTGACCACGACGATGTCGAGCGGCTGCAGCGTGTGGCCGATGCGTGCAAGCTCTGCCTCCACATCGGCGGCCGTCACCACGTAGCCGTCGGGGAAGTGCCGGAAGTCGAGTTTCACGCCGGGCTGGAAGCACCATTCCAGCGGAACTTCGTCGATGGTGATCGACGGTTTGGCCTCGCCAAGGGTGGCGTCCATGGTCGAATGGAAGTGCCAGGGCGCATCGAGATGCGTGCCGCTGTGCGTGGTGAGCGTGACCCACTCGGCCGCAGCGGCTTCGCCGTCGGGGTAGTCCTCAGGCTTCGTGCCGGGCAGCATCGCCATGAACTCGGGCAAGGTATCGGCATGCTTCTGATAGGTGATCTTCGGTGCCAGCGGCGGCGGGTCGGAGAGCACGTCGTTCTCCAGATAGATGGAGAGATCGACAAAGCGTCGAGTTGGCTTCATGCGGAGGCTCCTGCGGGCACAGCGCGGCGCTCAAGACGTGAGAAACACAGCATGGCGGCAATGGCCATCAAGACAGCGGCGATGCCAAGGCTGCCGTAGCCAAGAAACTTGACCAGCGTGCCGCCAAGGATCGGCCCGACGGCGGCGCCAGTCATCAGCATGGCGGGCGTGGCGGCCACGGCGCGGCCGGTGACGTCCATCCGGGCCAGCACGCCAAACGCGAAGGTGTGCGTGAAGATCATGACGGCAACGAACACCGCGCCGGCCGCCGCATACGGGGCCAGCGCAGAACTCTGCGTGATGACGAGCGCAAGTGTTGCCTGCACGAGCGGCCCACCCAGCACAACCCGCCGGGCCGGCACATGCAACTCCAGGAACCCCGCCATTGGCGCTGGCAGCAGGTTCACCAACCCCGTTGCGATCAATACGGAGGTGACGGCGGCCAGGCCGAAACCTCGATCCACGCCAATGCGTTCGACAAAGCTGAACACCATTGCCTGGGTCACTGCCATGCAGGCCACGCCCAGCATGCCGCTCCATACGGCTGGCGAAAAGCTCGGCTCGGCAGCGGACATCTCAAGGCGCGGCGCCTCAAGGGCCGGAAACGCCGCCGCACACAGCACGGCGGCAATCGCCATGACACCCGCGAAGACGCGGAAGAGGATCGGTCCACCGTGCAACGCGACCAAGCCCGGTGTCACACCCAGAAAAGCGATGGCAAAGCAGCCCAGCGCCAAGCCCGCCGCAGCAAACAACCGATGCGGATTGCGACTGCGCCCGATCGTGCCGTGCGTAAAGCTCAGGCTGCATCCCACGGCGAAACCCGCAACAGCATGCAAACTTGCCATGGCCGCATAACTGTCGCCCACGGCTGCCATGCTGAGAAACGCCAGCATGGCCACCCCAAAGCCAGCAGATACAGAAGCACGGGCCGGCAGACGATTCAGTCGTGGCGCGAAGACTACGCTGCTTGCCACCGCCGCCGCTAAAAACAACGTTACCAAGCCACCCGCCTCTTGCGGGTCGAGGTGATAGCTTCCGATCAGGGTGCCAACCCACACCGGCAAGGCGACCATGTCGACCATGCCGGCGCAATGTGCAGCCAGTAGCGCGAACGTGCCCCGGCCGCCCAATCGCGCTGCGCCGCCGGTCTCAAGATTCGATTCCATGGAGGTCTCCGCCGTGTCAGATGGCCTGTGCCAGGCTCATGAGCGTGTCGCGCATGATGCGGGCGTGCTCGGCCTTGTCACCGCCGGCAATCTCGATCTCGCCCAGGCGGCCGGAGTTTTCCACCACCATGCGGCAACGGTCCCAGCGGCGATCCTGGAAGGCTTGCAGTGCGGCATCGAGCGTGGCAGCGCGCTCCAATTCCTCGGCTAGCACGATGGCGTCTTCCAGGCCGATACCGGCACCGGCCGCCATGTGCGGTGTGGTCGCGTGGACCGTATCCCCGATCAGCACGATGCGGCCGCTGAACCACGGGCGCGGCATCAATAGGCTTTCCAGTGGGCGATAGTTGATGAGCGACTTTGCGGAGATCTGCGCGCGGATGGTTTGCATCAACGGCGCGCTGAACGGTGCGAGCAGATCCGACAGCATCTGCGGCCAACGTTGCGGGTCGATGTACTCGTTCGCCTCACGGTCTTCGGTCACGAACAGGTACATCTCGTCTTGCGACACGGGGTTGACGCCTGTCTTGACCTTCTGCCCGAGCCACATCGTCGCGCACGTAATGTCTGCGGGGCGAGGAACCACGGCACGCCAGACACCCTGGCCGGTGTACTGCGGCGTGGGTGCATTGGGAAACGCTGCCTCGCGCACCTTCGAGTACAACCCATCGGCGCCGATCACGAGGTCGTAGCGACCTTGTGTGCCATCGGTAAAGGCAACGTCCACCCCGTCGGCGCGTTGCTCAATCGCCGTGAATGTGCAGCCCAGGCGCACCTTCACGCCCGCAGCGACTGTCGCCTTGGCCAGGATGTCAGCCAGCGCCGGGCGCATGATTGCGCCGCCGCCCGGCACATCTGGTCCGGCCACACGCGGCGTGGGTAGCTGCCCCAGCGCCTGGCCGCTCGATGTGAAAAGATTGACGCCATCGCCACAATAGCCGCGCTCTCGGAATGCATCGAGTACGCCAATAGTTTTCAAGGCGCGCAGCGTTGGGCCACCGATGCTGATGCCGGCGCCATAGGCCCGCCATTTCGCATCAATCTCGACCATGTCGATCTGCATGCCGAGCTTGGCGCATTGGATGGCTGCGGCCATGCCGGAAAAGCCGCCGCCAATCACGAGGATCTTCTGCACTGGGGATGTCATTGTGGTGTCTCCTTGTTGTCTGGCATCAAGAACACGGTGCCGTTTTCGGCCACCTCGATCTTGATGGGCTCCAGCGCTTGTCCCAGGCAGGGGCCAAGAACGCAAACGCCGGAGCCGATATCGAATTGCGCGCCATGCGCATGGCAGACGATGCGGGTGCCGTCGCCATTGAGGTAGGCATCTTTGCGCCATGCCATCGGCGTTCCGCCCTGATGCGGGCAGGCATCACGGTAGGCATGAAGTGCCTCGCCTCGCCGCACCACGAAGACCGTGTCCTGGCCGATACCGCGCGGGTCAAAACCACGCGAATGGCCATCGATCAACTCATGCAACTGGCATAGCGGTACGCGGTTGGATGTCGACATGGCTGAGTTCAGATCCCTCAGGATGCGGCGTGCGCCGCATCGGTTGCCGGCGGACCGCCCGGTGCCCAGTTCTCGCGATGCTGGAACAGGAACAGTTGCGAGGTGTCCGCCCCCATGGGTGCTTCGCGTGCGATCCAGTCGGTATCGTGCAAGTCCATGTCGGCGTCGTATTCCACATGGCAGCCGAGCGGGCTGTTGAAGTACCAGAACCAGTTGGAGCCGAAGCGATGGCGCCCCGGGCCCCAGAACGATTGATAGCCCTTCTCGACCAGTCGCGCCCCGGCCTGCATCACCTCGGTCGGGCCGCCCAGATGGAACGTGAAATGTTCACAGCCCTTCATGAATGGCGGCGTCTCGATCATGAAAAGCGTGTGGTGGTCGAGCGTGCCGGCAGGGCGCAAGAAAGGCCCCACGCCGACAAAGCGATCGGTGCAGACAAAGCCCAGGCGCTTGACGTAGAACGCCTCCGCCTTCGCGGCATCCGGCACGAAGTAGACAACGTGCGAGAGCGTGCGGGCCTGCACCACGGCATCGCCGTCCACGCCTACAACGTTCGCCGGCCGCTGCGCAGGTGCGCCCGGTGCGTTGACACGCTCCGCCGGTAACTCCAGCGGGCGGCGAACCGTCACCTGAAACGCCAGTGCAAAGCCCGCATCGTCCACAGCGTGGATGGAGCCATCCGCATGGCGTTCGACGGGGCGGTCTTTCTGCAGCTCTGCGGCAATCGCCTCCAGCGTCTGCTGGTCGGCCACGCCGTAGATGGTCTGGCGTAGGAAGCTCGCGGTGCCGAGCGAGGGCGGCAAGGTCGCATCGTCCTTGTGCGCAATGCGGATGAACGTGCCGTCCAGCGCCTCGAAGCGGCCTCCGGCGGCGGTCACGCCCACCGGCTTCAGGCCGTAGTCGGTCAGATATTGCGCGCACGCGGCAACGTCGTCGACGCCAAACAGCAGTGCATCGGGTCCGATGATGTTCATGGTAGTCCTATCGGTCATGGGTTGATGATCAGGGGGCCGTCCGGCCGCCCAGTGTTTCTGCGACCCAGTCGGCGATGTAGGCACCAGCGTTGGCCGAGTTATCGAAACTGCTGTGCTGCACGCCGCCTTCGCGGTCGGTAAAGATCTTCAGCTCGCGCTTGGGGCTGTTGACGAGTTGCTCATACGTGCGGTGGGCCCAGTGCACGGGAATTTGCGAGTCCTTCTCGCCATGGGTGACGAGAAACGGAACACGAATGCGGTCAAGCACGCCATCCAGATGCACGTTTTCGGCAATGCGCATGAAGGTGTCCATGTCGGGCGCGCCCCACACCCAGCGCACGTGTTCCCAGTAGTGCGGCACGGGAAAGCTTCCCTCGCGCGCCAGGCGCTTTTTCTGCACGTCGCGCCAGTCATGGTTGGCGCCCCACACCACGCCGCATGCAAAGCGCGGCTCGAAAGCCACCGCGCGCGGACAGTAGTAGCCGCCGAGTGAAACGCCTTCCAGGCCGATGCGTTTCGGGTCGATGTCATCGCGCGTTTCCAGCCAGTCGACGATCTTGCTGGCCCACACTTCGGTGTTGTAGACCGCATGCATGTCGTGCAGGCGCAAGGCCTCGCCCGTACCAGGCTGATCAACCACGAGCGACGACACCCCACGCCGCGCCAGCCACTGCGGCAGCCCGACGCGGTACTTCATCTCCTTGGTCGAGTCCAACCCGTTGATCTGCACGAGAATCGGGGCCCGCCCGGTCACGCCCTCCGCACGGACATAGAGCGCAGAGAGATGCGCATCGCCATACGGGATCTCCACGCGTTCGCAGTTTTCGCCCGTCGCGGCAATGCCCTTGGCAAACACCTCCAGAAAGCGCTTGTACAGCTCAAGACGGCCTTCCGCGCCGTGCGCTTGCAAGCGCTCGCCGGTGAGGTAGTACGTGGCGGCACGGTTGTACTTGTCGCCGGCGGACAGCGTGCGCCCTCGCGCTTCGTCCTCCGCGGCCAGCTCGCACAGCTTGTCGGCCATGCGCGACCACGTTTCGCGAAACGCGCGCGTACCGGCGGCATCAGGCTGCTTGGCGGCCTCCTGCAATGGTGCGCACATCGCCTCAATTTCGCCGATGCGCGCCCCCATTTCAATGGCAAGATCGACGGACAGATTCCAGACGTAGTTCGTAGGGAAATAGCGGAACATCCCGATTCCTTTAATGCGTTTTCAGATGCCGTTGCCCGGGCCAGGCGGCTTCGCCCACAGCGGGATGGCGATGTTCAGCCACACTGCGCTGCTCTTGGATGTGTTGGCTGCATACACCCCTTGCTGATAGTTGATGTTGATATTGAAGGCGCCCGCGTCGTACGCAATGGATGGCCCCAGTGCCAAGCTGCGGGCACGGTTGTTGGCGACGGTCGCGCCATTGAGCTTGTCGTCGGTGAACTGGTTCAGATAGCCGCCCACCACGCCGACTTTCCATTTGCCGAAGTTCCACCCCGCCGTGAAATCCGCCACATAGGCCGAACCCGAGCGGTATCCGGTGTCGCCGTTTTCCCGGTTGATGAGCAAGCGGTTGGTCATGCCAACGTCAATGCCGTTGGGCACGTTGTAACGAAACGAGAAGACCGGCTGCCATGACGTGTAGCCCACTGCCACGCTTGGGCGGTCCTGGTTGTATGCACCGTTGGCGAGCGCGATATCAAAGCCCGTGACGATGGCGAGGTTGCGCGTGACCGACCACTTCAAGATGGCAGGCGATACCGTGATATTCGACAAGCCGTTATGGCGTTGGCTCTGCCCGACAATGTCCGTATGCAGCGAGACCACCGGCACAACCAGTTGGGAATACAGACCCGCACCCAGCACGGTGACCGGATACGCCGCCAGCAAGCGCGTCGTCATCGACGGCGCAGAGATACTGAACGGAATCGGCAGTTTGTTGCCGCTGTTGTCGTATAACCCGTTGGAGTGGCTGTAACTGAATTGCTCCAGCACGAACAACCCAGGGATCGGCGGCATGGCTGCGATGCTGGTGCCCGCAGCACCGGCCGGATACGGCGAAACGCCCCCTTCAAATGCATTCGCGGTGTTCGACGCCAGCGCGGCCAGCGTCATGCAGCCTGCGGCAGTGCACGCCGCGGCTAGTCGTTTGCTCATGTTGTCTCCTCACTTTTCGACACCTCGTGTCGGGTGTCTGTCTTGTCGTTGAATGCGCGCAACCAAGCTGCTGCTGCCGTCTATTTGGGGCGCACATCATCCTGGGTTGTGCACCGCAATTCGCGTGTGTGCCAGGACGGGTTTAGATTAAGATGCCCTCGCGAATGGCTCAAATTGATTGTTTCCATCCGCTGTATTGGCGCCCTGAATACTTTCAGGGGAAACCCTAGCGCGAGACCGCAAGACCACGCTGCGGGGGTTGCCCCAATCGCTTCGGGAGAAGACCTTCAACGGAGACGGCGCCCATGCGCTTTAACAAGCTCAACCTAAATCTGCTCGTCGCCCTCGACGCTCTCCTGACCGAACAGAACATCAGCCGCGCCGCAGAGAAGGTCCATCTGAGCCAGGCCGCAATGAGCAATGCGCTGGCGCGGCTGCGCGAGTACTTTGACGACGAGCTGCTGGTCCAAGTCGGCCGCAAGATGGAACTGACGGCACGTGCAGAAGGCCTGAAAGACCCCGTGCGCGACATCCTTGTGCGGATCGATGCCACCGTCGCCGCACAACCGGCCTTCCTGCCACGCCAATCGGATCGGATCTTCCGCCTCTTGGTCTCGGACTACACGACGATGACCCTGATGCCGCATCTGCTGCGGCTCGCATACCACCAGGCACCGGGCGTCCGCTTTGAACTGCGCCCGCAGGTCGCATACCCCGAGCGTGCGCTGGAGCGCGGTGAAGTCGACCTGCTTATCATCCCCAAGGACTACTGCCCGGCCGAGCACCCAGCCGAGGTCGTGTTTGAGGAAACCTTTTGTTGCGTGCTGTGGGACCAAAGCCCGCTGGCCAGGGGCGAACTGACCGCCGAGCGCTACATGGGCGCCGGCCACATCGTCGTGCAGCCGGGGGACGAACACTCCGCGCTGGAGCAATGGTTCATGCACAAGCTGGGCATCGTCCGACGGATAGAGACCACCACATTCAGCTTTGTGGCACCCGCGCACCTGTTGATCGGCACCGACCGGATTGCCACCATGCACAAGCGGCTCGCCGCGCAGGCCGTCCGCAGCCTGCCCATCACGATTCGCCCGGTGCCGGTGCCCATTCCTCGCATGGAGCAATCCATGCAGTGGCACAAGCACCGCAGCGCCGATCTTGGCCTGCGCTGGCTGCGTGCGCTTATCAAGGAAGCGGCGGCGGCCATGGACGCTGCCGCGCCTGGTGCATCGCCGCCGGTATCACCGTCCGCACCGCAGCCATGAAGCCGACACCCTCGCCAAAGCCCGGCAAGGTGGTCATGCCGGACATGCTCAGCACGCTACCGATCATCGACCCACGCTGGCTGCTGTTTGTACGCGTTGCCGCATCAGGAAGCCTGAGCAAGGCCGCCGCGATGCTCGATATGCCGCAGTCCATGGTCAGCCGCAACATTGCACAGCTTGAGCAGCAGTGTGGGCAGCGCCTGTTTCGCAGAACCGGTCGCGGTGTCGTGCTCACAGAGTTTGGTGAGCAGACACTGCCGCGTGTCGCCCGTCTTGTGGATGAGGCCGACGCTCTTGCCGATGACATTCGCAATGCGCGCGGCCAACCCGTTGGGGAGGTGCTGGTCGGCTTGCTGCCTTCGGCGGTCGGGCAATTTGCAGCGCCGCTGTTCGCCGCCGTGCGCGAGCAGCTGCCCGGCGTGCGGCTACACCTGGTGGAAGGTGCCAGCGCGCAGCTTGAAGAGCAATTGCGGGACGGCCGGCTCGACATGGGCATTGTTCTGCGGGAAGACGAGGCGAGCATTGGTGACGCACACGTGCTTGCGCGCGTACCTCTGCATCTGGTTGGCCGACGTGGGGATGCCCTTGTCAGCAAGAGCGATGTCGCGCTGACCGCGCTGGCCGGTGTTCCTCTTGTCGTACCCAGTCGCCCTCATCTGTTGCGTGCGCGGCTGGATCGTCTGGCCACAGACCACGCCTTGCCACTGCAAGTGGCGGTAGAGGCCGACTCCGTCCGCCTGCAATACGAGATTGCCGCAGCCGGCGGCGGCTACGCTATCGCATCCGTGCAGCCCGGCATGCTGGATGCGCGGCTGGCGTCGTCGCAGATCGTCCAGCCTCTGCTTGAGCGCTTCGTGGTCTTGGCGGAATCCCCGCTCCGACCCCACACGCGGGCCACGCTGGAAGTGCGCCGCCTGATCCATCGCGTAGCGGAGTCTCACATCACCTGAGCGGCATCTTCCGCAGCTATCGATCTGGTGCATAGCTGCTTTCGCTGTCAGGCAGTACCTCGCGCAGGTGCGGCCTTCTATAGTCGGCTGGCCGTTGACTTCCACGCCCAGCGCCATGTCCGACCTGCAACCGAGCGAACTGCTCGCCCCCACGTTGTTCCTGAGCGATGCCGATGTCGCATCGCTTGCCGACTGGCCTTCGGCCGTCGCTGCCCTCGCCAAGGCCTACGCTAAACCCACGTCCGACGCCATGGTGCCGCCGCGCTCGATGGCACGTGGTGACGGCATCTGGCTGCGCAGCCTGACCGCCGTGTCGCCGGCCGGCGGCCACATGGGCTGCAAGCTGATCGCGGCATCCCCGCGTGCGCGCCGGGCAAGTTACCTGATCTCGTTGTTCGATCAGAAGACCATGGCCCTGAGTGCATTGGTCGATGGCAACAGGGTCACCGGCCTGCGTACGGCAGCGACCGTGGCGTTGGCGGTGGACCTGCTAGCACCCAATCGGCCGCTGCACGTGGCGATCATCGGCTCTGGCTTTGAAGCACGCAATGCACTCGATTGCCTGCGTGCGGTGCGCACACTGCAATCCGTGCGCGTATACAGCCCCACGCCTGCGAGCCGCGAGCGCTTTGCCGAATCGTTTCGCACTGCACTGGACATCGCCGCATCGGAGTCGCCTGAAGCGGCTGTGGAGGGTGCGGATATCGTCATCTGTGCCGCGCGCAGTCGGGACGAGTCACCCGTCCTGCGCGGCGCGTGGCTGTCGCCGGGCGCTACGGTGGTCTCGCTGGGTTCCACGCTGCCGGAACAGCGCGAAGTCGACGAGGAAACGATGGCGCGCGCCGCCTGCATCGTGGCCGACATGCCACAGGAAGTCGCCCACGATACTGGCGATGCCATCGCCGCCTCGCGTGCAGGCGTGCCCATCGCCAGCAAGCTGGTGCCGCTCTCGGCGCTCGCTGCGGGAGAGATCAAGCCCCGCCAGGCTGACAGCGACATCGTGCTCTACAAGTCTGTCGGGTCCGCGCTTCAGGACATCGTCATTGCCGAGATGCTCTTTGCACATGCCAAGGAGCAAGGGCGCGGCGTGCCCCTGCCGGCCAGCATTGTTCCGATCGCCAAATAAATCACCCCCACATTCCCAAGGAGACGCCAACGATGGCCACCTACAAGAAATCCGACGCCCGCGCCTGGGCGCGCGAACACCTGATCGGCTGCTCGGCCGTCACCATACCCAGCTACAGCGCCGACTTGAAGCGCCTGAACGAACACGGCATCCGCCACGACATTGAATTGGCAACCAAGCTTGGGTTCAGCTACACGTTGCTGTGCAGCGAAGTTGCCATCACGCCCGAAGAAAACGCCCAGTTCACGGCCTGGGCACGCGAGACCGCAGGCAACCGGCTTGGCCTCTTCTTCCATGCGGCGTTTGGCACGCTGGCCGAAAACATTGAGGCCGTAAAGCTGGCCGAGAAAGCTGGCGCCGACATCGTCCTGCTGTCTTACCCGCCCCAGTTCTGGCCAACGAGCGAGGAAGAAATCTACAACTACACGAAGACCTTCTGTGACGCGACCGACCTTGCGGTGATGCTGTTCCCGATCCCGCTGTGGGGCTTCGAGCGTGTACATCCGGCGGGCATGCCGGTCAGCCTGGTGCGCCGGCTGCTCGACGATTGCCCCAACATCGTTGCGATCAAATCCGAGCAAGGATTCCCGCTGCCGGCTGGCATCTGCGAGATGTACCACCACTTCCGCAACGAGGTCGTCATCAGTTGCCCGATCGAAGGCGATGCGATTCCGCTGATGAGTCTGATGGAGCTGCAGTTCTCCGGCACCAGCAACACCGCGTGGATGGGTGACTACTACCCGAAGGCGTTTGAACTGGCACGCACCGGCCGGTGGGAAGAGGCCATGGCGATGTACTGGAAGGTCAATCCGGCACGCAGCGCCAACGGCGCGGCCGCGCAAACCTACGCGGGCGGCACCGGCGTGCTCAACCGCACCATGTGGAAGTATCAGGACTGGCTCGCCGGCTTTAACGGTGGCCCCCTGCGCGCGCCAGCCATGCGCGTGCCGGATCGCCTGATGAAGATGCTGCGCCAAGGTCTGGTGGCGTCGGGCCTGCCCGTCACGTCGGACCCGGATGAAGCCTTCATGGTTGGCCGCTTCCCCTGCTGAAGGAGCACAACCATGAAGCACCTTCTGAAAGATCCCACGCTGTGGCGCGAAGCCGCTTTCATCGCCGGCGAATGGGTGGAAAGCACACCGCACGGTCGTTATGCGCTGCACAACCCGGCCGATCAATCGTTGCTCGTAGAACTGCCGCGCTGCCGCGAGGAGGAAGTACGCCGCGCCATCGATGCGGCGCATAGCGCCTTTACCACCTGGCGCCGTACCACCGCCAAGCATCGTGGTGAAGTTCTGCGCCGGTGGTACGAATTGACGTTGGCGCATCGTGAAGATCTCGCAACGCTCATCACGCTGGAAGAAGGCAAGCCGCTGGCTGAAGCCCGTGGCGAAATCGACTACGCCGCATCGTTCCTGCGCTGGTTTGCCGAAGAGGCAACGCGCGTGCGCGGTGATGTGATTCCAGGCGCCAAGGAAGCGCAGCGCGTTGTCGCGCTGCGCGAACCGATCGGCGTATGCGCAGCCATCACGCCGTGGAATTTTCCCGCCGCAATGATCACGCGCAAGGCGGGGCCGGCGCTTGCCGCCGGCTGCACGATGGTGCTCAAGCCCGCCAGCCAGACACCGATGACCGCGTTGGCACTTGCCGAACTGGCACAGCGTGCGGGTGTTCCGGCCGGTGCCTTCAGCGTAGTGACGGGCAACGACACGCGAGCGATCGGCGGTGAGCTGACGGCCAACCCGCTGATCCGCAAGCTCACCTTCACGGGCTCGACCGAAGTCGGTCGTGTCTTGCTGGCCCAAGCCGCACAGACAGTGAAGAAATGCTCGATGGAACTCGGCGGCAACGCACCATTCATTATCTTTGACGACGCCGATCTTGATGCCGCAGCCGATGGCGTAGTCGCAGCCAAGTTCCGCAACACGGGGCAGGCGTGTATCAGCGCAAATCGCGTGCTGGTGCAGTCCAGCATTTACGATGCGCTTGCCGAACGCGTGGCCGAACGCGTAGCCCGCCTGCGTACGGGTAACGGCCTGGAAGCAGACGTGCAGCTTGGCCCGCTGATCGACACGGCGGCCGTGCGAAAAGTTGAAGAGCACGTGGTCGATGCCCTAGACAAAGGCGCGCGGCTTCTGCACGGTGGCAACCGGCATGCGCTCGGTGGCAACTTCTTCGAGCCGACCGTGCTGGTTGACGTCACGCACGATATGCTGATTGCCCGCGAGGAGACCTTCGGCCCCGTGGCGCCTCTATTCCGCTTCGATACCGACGATGACGCCATCGCCATGGCCAACGACACCGAATACGGACTTGCCGCGTATTTGTACAGCCGCGACGCTGCCCGCATCTGGCGCAACGCTGCCCGCATCGAGTCGGGCATGGTCGGAATCAACACCGGCCTGATCTCGACCGAAGTCGCGCCATTCGGTGGTGTGAAGCAAAGCGGCCTGGGGCGCGAAGGTTCGCACCTCGGTATCGACGAGTTCCTGGAGGTCAAATATCTGTGCTGGGACGGCCTCGACGCCGCTTGAGCCTGATGGATAGCCCAACCTCAACTCACAAAGGACAACGATGATCAAGATGATCGCTGCGGTCTGCCGCCGCCCTGGCATGACGCATGCCGAATACGTGGCCTATGTACAGCACGTGCATGGCGCGATCTCGAATGAGAACCCCGTCACCCTGCGGCGCTATGTACAGAACCACGTCTTCGATGCGGCGTTCGGATCGACCGCCGAACCCGAGCATTCGATGACGGTTGCACGGGATTCGGTAACGGAACTGTATTGGGACAATGCGCAGGACATGTCCGCCACCTTTGCCCATGAGCACGTGCGTACAAACGTTGGACCTGATGCCGCCAACTTCGCAGACGCCAGCGTTTCGCTCAGTTTGGTGGCGGTGGAAGCGGAGCAGCCGGTTGTGACGCCGAAACGCGCATGTGGGGCCAAGGTTCTGCACTACCTGCGGGCAGCGGAAGGATTGTCACTACCCGAGTTCTTTGATCGATGGTCGCGGGCGCACGAGCTGGCCTTGGCCGCCGAGCCGCTTGCCGCAGCCGCATTGCGACGCTGCGTACATAACAGACAGGTTCCGGAATTCAATGCCATGCTGGCCTACTTCAGTGCCACGGATGTGCCCGCCTACGAAGGTGTTGCCAGTCTCTGGTTCGATGATGTGTCGTCCGTTGGCGCATTCCGCGCCTATGAACGCGCGCTGCTCGCGATCAACGCTAACGCCACCACCACGTTCTACCGTCCGGCCCAGTCCTTCTTCCTCTACGCGACGGAAGTACCAATTTACGAGCGCAGCTAGCATCAAGCGCCATGCTCTTGCATTGGCGTGTTAGACGCGTACAGCTACGGCGCTTACGACAGCTTAGAAAGCCTTGCTTCGCGATTCACCATCTCAATCGATAGGAGGGCCCTGCTGCCGAGGTTGTCGTCTGTGCGCGCGTGGTGCTGACGGAGCGACAACTCGGCACCGACAACGCGCCCACGCTGGCGGATCTGAGCGAGGCGCTGCCCCGCCAGGCCGTGGCCTGACAAATGCCCGGCTGCCGACACGGCCGGCTGGAGGACGGCGTCTATCCAGGTGTTTGAAGCGGCTGGCGTGATTGGGGTGCCCGGTATGCTGCATGGCAACTCAATCACCGACTCTTTGGAGACCTGCATGTTCACCGTCCTCAGCAAGCTCGTCCTGCTCGCCGTGTATGGCGTTGCGCTGGCCAGCTATGCCACGCCGCTGCCGCTGTCCGCCGATGCCATCGGCTGGTTGCGCGTCGCGGCCTTGGTGTTGCTGGCCGCGCATGCGTTGGAGGTGGTGTTTTGCTTCCGGAAGGTGTCGCTGCACAAGGGCCCGTTGCTCGACAGCGTGTTGCTGACGTTGCTGTTCGGCTTTCTGCACTGGAAGCCGATGGCAGACGCTGCACGGCAAGCTCGCTGATCGGCGCCAATCGGCCTGACTAGCCGCAACGGCAGCGCAGACCTACTCTAGTTGCAGTCGTCTCCTGATTGACTCGATTGGACTTATTTGCTGCAACGCAGCATTGATCATGGACAGAGTGGAACGAACGGCGTTTGTCTTTGCTGGCGGCGGCAGCCTCGGCGCCATCGAGGCCGGCATGCTGCGCGAGCTGGTGGCCTCGGGCGTGGTCCCGGATATGGTGGTGGGCGCCTCGGCGGGCGCCATCAACGCAGCCTTTTTTGCGTGCAATCCGCACGCGGCGGGCACGGCCCAGCTCGAGGCGCTGTGGCGCGGTGTGCGGCGCGCCGACGTGATGCCATGGTCCTGGCGGGCAATGTTCAGCATGCTCGGGCTCCTGGGTGGGCAACGGGAGCACCTAGTCGATGCATCCGGCCTGCAGCGCCTGCTGACGCGGCATTTCGGGCAGACCCTGCTGGAGGCGGCCACGCTCCCCCTGCACGTTGTGGCCACCGACATGCAAACTGGCGCCGAGGTGGTGCTGTCTTCCGGAGCCATCGTGCCAGCGGTGCTTGCCAGCGCCGCCATTCCGGGCGTGTTTCCGCCGGTGCGCATTGGTGATCGCCTGTTGATCGACGGGGGCGTCGCCAACAACACGCCAATCTCCGCCGCCATCCGGCTGGGCGCCACACGTGTCGTCGTATTGCCAGCGGGGTTTGCCTGTGCCGACCGTCGCGCCCCGCGCAGCGCCATCGAGCACGCGCTGAACGCCTTGTCACTGCTGGTTGCGCGTCAGCTTGTGCAAGACCTGGAGCGCTGGGCCGGGCAGGTGCCCATTGCCGTGGTGCCACCGCTGTGCCCCCTCGATGTGTCGCCCTACGACTACGCCCGCTGCGGAGAACTCATCGACCGCGCCGCTGCCGCCACTGCGGCATGGCTGGCGGCCGATGGCCTGGCGGGTACCGGCATACCGGGCGCGCTGCGTGAGCACCATCACGACGCGACCCAGGCTAGTTGCAGTGCCCAGGTTTGATGTCACGGCAAAGTAGGGCAGAGCAATTTCAGCGTGGCGTCGAAACTGAATCTGTGTGGGCGCAACGTTGAACACGCGCGCCGCTGCCCTCAGGCTGCTGCCGTTATCCACGGAGCACCAGGACAGTCTGGTAGCAGGCGCCGATCATCGCGCGAGATGCCGACGGGAATGTTAGGAATGGACGGCATCTTGCCGAGCGCCTAGCCCGCGCGCACGGTTGCCCAATCGAGTCCGAACCGTGCGAGGTATTTACGCAGCCGGTCTGCATCATTCACCTTGGCCTTCTCGGTGCGCGACACGTCGAAGAGCCGGCGCCCGGCGTCCGACAGCGATGCCGATTCGCGGCACACGGCAATCACGTTCTCCAGTTGCATGCGGTCGAAAAGATCGATCGACGCAACGTCATCGCCGATCAGGCCAGCGAGGGAGTCTCCTTTGCCCGTCGAATCAGGTTCGGCCCACGTACGTTGCAGCCGGGCGATTTCATCCGTGACATCGGCCTCCGTGATACGCCCGCCTTCGGCCAGCGTTGCCAGTCGCGTGACGCTGGCCGACAGCTCTCGGAAGTTGCCCGTCCAGCGCGCCTGCGGCGAGGTGACGAACTTCAGGTAGATGCGACGCGCTTCGGTATGGAAGCGCACCTGATCGCCGTGCTCGCGGGCAAAGCGGGCCAGTTCGAAATCGAGGTTCGGTTCCAGATCTTCAGGGCGATCGGCGAGGCCCGGCAGGTCGAACGTCCACAGGTTGATCCGCGCATACAAGTCTTCGCGAAAGCGGCCCTCGGCCACCCATTGCCGGAGGTCGCGCACGGTGCCGGCGATGAGCTGGAAATCGCTTTCGACTTCGCGGTCGCTGCCGAACGGCAGGAAGCGCTTCTCTTCGATGGCCTTGAGCAACATGGCTTGTTCATCCAGGCCGAGTTCTCCGATCTCATCGAGAAACAGCAGACCGCCGTCCGCGCTGCGCAGCAGGCCCGCGCGCTCGGTTTGCGCGCCGGTGAAGGCACCTTTCACGTGGCCGAAGAGCGCCGACATGGCGCTGTCACCGCGCAGCGTGGCGCAGTTCACCTCGACAAAGCGGCCTGCCAGTTGATGGCGCGCCTTCTTCATCTCGTACACACGGCGCGCGAGGAATGACTTGCCTGCGCCCGTCGGCCCGAACAACAGCATTGGCGCCTTCGAGCGCGAGGCCACGCGCTCGATCTGCTCGATCATCCGGTTGAACGCCGGGTTGCGCGTGGCAATGCCGGATTTCAGCAGCGATACCGTGTCTTCACGCTCGCGCGCAAAGCGCGTGGCGATCTTGTCGTAACGCGAGAGATCCAGGTCGATGACGCTGTAGCTCCCGGCCGTGTTGCCGAGTTCCTTCTTGCGCGGCGGTGCGGTCTGAATGAGCTGTGCCGGGAGGTAGCGCGCCTCGGCCAGCAGGAACCAACAGATCTGCGCGACGTGCGTGCCGGTAGTGATGTGGATGAGGTAGTCCTCGGCCTCGGTGTCGAAGGCATAGCCGCGCGTGAAGTCGTGCAGCGTGCTGTAGACCTCTTCGAAGTCCCACGGGTCGCGTAGTGCTACTTCGACACTGCGCACCTCGGTCTCGGGCGATACGGAAGCGATGTCCGCGCGCAGTCGTTCGAACAGGCCGCGGCTGCGCGCGTCGTGCAGCAGCTCAAGACGGTGGATGACCATGTCGTCCTGCTGGCACAGGCCGACGGTCGGGCGCCAGCGTTCCCAGCGCTGGGCACCCTTGCCCACGTAATCGAGTGTGGTGCCGACGAAGCCGATGGCGACGGTTTTGCGCATCCTGACGTGCTATCCAAAAAGATAAATCAATATATCAATAGATCGAGTTTTGTGGAAATTCGGCATGCCTACATCTGCGTTGGGTGCGCGGGAATTCAATGAAATCAAGGAGATACGCGGGCCTGCGCTTGGTTGAAAGTGACCTGGCATACCCATTGCACTAGAGAAGACATCAACAACACAACGCGAGATGCCAAATGGCTAACCAGCAACTGTTTCAGACCTTGCTCGCGAAGACGGTCCAAGCCAATGCGACCGACGCGATCAACCAGGCAGGCGCCCCGGCCTATGCAATGTCGCCCCAGCACCAGCTGGCGCAATTGGCGATGACGGGCTGCCTGAACCACACCTTCTACGCTGCGGCCGAAACGCAACTGGCCGACGTGCTGCAATTGGCGCTGCAAGTGGACGATGCCTTCATTGCCAAGACCGCGGTGTACAGCCGCGAGCGAGGCCTGATGAAAGACATGCCAGCCCTGCTGACCGCCGTGCTGGCGGCCAAGGGCAGTGCACTGCTGCCGACGGTGTTCGGCCGCACGATCGACACCGGCAAGATGCTGCGCAATTTCGTGCAGATCGTGCGTAGCGGCGCAACGGGCCGCAAGTCGCTCGGCAGCCGTCCGAAGAAGCTCGTGCAGACGTGGCTGAACACCGCCACGGAAGTGCAGCTCCTGCAGGCCGCCGTGGGCAACGCACCGTCCTTGGCGGATGTGGTGAAGATGGTGCACCCGAAGCCGGTCGAGGCCTGGCGTGCCGCGTTCTTTGCGTGGCTGATCGGTAAGCCGCATGACGCTGCACAACTGCCGCCGCTGACGCGTGAGCTGTGCGCCTTCCGTGCCGGCGAGTCGAAGGTGTTGCCGGACGTGCCGTTCCAACTACTGACCAACGCGCCGCTGAACGCGGCGCAATGGGCGGTGATGTCGGAGCGCATGGGTTGGCACGCGCTGCGCATGAACCTGAGCACGTTGGCCCGCCAAGGTGCGTTCAGTCTGCCGGGTGTGACCAAGCGTGTGGCTGCACGTCTGGCGGATGCGGCGCAGGTGCGCAAGGCGCGTGTGTATCCGTACCAACTGCTGGCGGCTTACCGTTCAGCGGTTGATCCGGTACCGCTGGCCGTGCGTGAGGCGTTGCAGGACGCGCTCGACGTGTCGCTGGCCAACGTGCCGAAGCTAGAAGGCAACGTGGTCGTGTGCCCGGATGTCTCGGGTTCGATGGGCAGCCCGCTGACGGGCTGGCGTCAGGGCGCGACTTCGGCCGTGCGCTGTATCGACGTGGCTGGACTGGTGGCCGCTGCCATCCTGCGCTCGCATCCGACGGCACGTGTGCTGCCGTTCGAGCAGCAGGTGGTGGATGTACGCCTGAACGCCCGCGATTCGGTCATGACCAATGCCGACAAGCTGGCCGCCATCGGTGGCGGCGGGACAAACTGCTCGGCGCCGCTGGCCAAGCTGGTGGCAGAGCGTGCCAAGGTCGATCTGGTGATTGTGGTGTCAGACAACGAGTCGTGGGTGGATGCCACGCGCCGCGGTGCGACGCAGACGATGCTGCAGTGGGATTTGCTCAAGCTGCGTAATCCGCACGCCAAGCTGGTCTGCATCGATTTGCAACCGTACGGCACCACGCAGGCCATGGAGCGTGAGGACATCCTCAACGTCGGCGGTTTTGGCGATGCGGTGTTCGACGTGATCGCGCAGTTCGCGTCTGGCAGTTTTGGCGCGGGCCAGTGGGTCGAAGCCATCGAGGCGACGGTGCTGTAGGCCGTCTGTGTAGTGAACAACAACGTTTTACCGGCGCGTCACGAATGCTGAAGAGCTTGTCCTGACGCGCCAGGTGCGAATGCCTGCGGGTGTACATGGGTATCTAGTCGGTTCGAACCCGACCCGCGCGAAAGCGTGAGACCACTCGCTCCCCTAGTCGCACCACCTTTTGTTTTTCGGCGAATGCCGGCGGAACTACATCCTATGAAGATCGAGGTCGCGGGTTCGAATCCCGTCGGTCCCAAATCAGGGGGACCGTAGCTCAGTGGATAGAGCGCGTGTTTCGCCAAACCTAGTCGCCGTTCCCAATGCGGAGGCATCATGTGTAGTGGAAAGCAGAGGCGCGCCGCCATCATGGCGCGGCGCCAAGTGCGGCGCGAGCGCGAGCGGATTGCGCGTCTGCCGGCCCCGGCGCCCGTGCCGCCACGGCCGCGCGGTAGCGTGCTGGTAGACGCATCGCAGCTCGTGCAGCGCGGATTCTCGTGGCCGGCGTTCATACAGCGCGGTTACTACATCGATACCTGGTACGCCTGTGTCGACTGCGGCAAGCATGAAGTCTGGAGCGCAGCTCAACAGAAGTGGTGGTACGAAACTGCCAAAGGCAACCTGGATTCGATCGCCGTCCGATGCAAACCGTGCCGATTGACACGACGCAGCGGATGCACGATCAGCAAGAAGAACAACGACAACAACAACGGAATGAAAGCATCATGAGTACCTACAACACCCTCCACGTCGAACACGGCGCCGACATCAAGCTGTGGACCAACGGCGTGCCGGTGGAAGACGACGCCCGCAAGCAACTGATGAACACGGCCAAGATGCCGTTCATCTTCAAGCACCTGGCGGTGATGCCGGATGTGCACCTGGGTAAGGGTTCGACCATTGGTAGCGTGATCCCGACGCAGGGCGCGATCATCCCGGCGGCCGTCGGCGTCGATATCGGCTGCGGCATGATGGCCGCGCGCACGACGCTCACGGCGGCTGATTTGCCTGACAACCTGCAGGGGCTGCGCGGCGCCATTGAAGCGGCGGTGCCGCACGGCCGTACGCCGGGCCCGCGCGACAAGGGGGCCTGGAGCACGCCGCCGGAAACCGTCGATACGATGTGGGGTGAGTTGGCCGATGGCTTCAAGCGCATCACCGACAAGTACCCGAAGCTGAACAAGACGAACAACCACAAGCACCTGGGAACGCTAGGTACGGGCAACCACTTCATCGAGGTCTGCCTGGATGATGAGCAGCGCGTCTGGTTCATGCTGCACTCGGGTTCGCGCGGGGTGGGTAACGCCATCGGCAACCTGTTCATCGAACTGGCACAGGCCGATATGCGACAGCACATCGCCAACCTGCCGGACCGCGACTTGGCGTATTTCGAAGAAGGCAGCGAGCACTTCAACGATTACGTTGAAGCCGTTGGCTGGGCGCAGGACTACGCGCGCCGCAATCGCGCCACGATGATGCAGAACGTGATTGCGGCCGCGCGCAAGGTCATCACAAAGCCGTTTGCGGCTGACGTGGAAGCGGTGAATTGCCACCACAACTACGTGCAGCGCGAAACCCACTTCGGTCGCGATGTGCTGGTGACGCGCAAGGGCGCGGTGTCGGCCCAGAAGGGGCAGCTCGGGATCATTCCGGGTTCGATGGGGGCGAAGAGCTTCATCGTGCGCGGGCTCGGTAACGAAGAGGCGTTCTGTTCGTGCAGCCACGGCGCCGGCCGCACCATGAGCCGCACGCAGGCCAAGAAGCGTTTCACGGTCGATGACCAGATCCGTGCCACGGCCCACGTGGAATGCCGTAAAGACGCCGATGTGATCGACGAAATCCCGATGGCCTACAAGGACATCGACCACGTGATGGCTGCGCAGGCGGACCTGGTGGAGATCGTCCACACGCTGCGGCAGGTGGTGTGCGTGAAAGGCTAGGAGGATCGAACATGCTGACGCGTGTTGAGGGTCCAGAGCTTGTAGCGATGCGCCGGCACTTGGCGCAAGCCCGCTGCGTCTTCGACTTCGAGCTGTATCGTGTTGAGGGGCCGGATGCGCCAGGCATTGAGATTCACCGCCAGGCGCTCGCCGGCTTGTTCGCGCAACTCGGATGGCTGGCCCGAGACGTCCATCTGGACAGCGCTTGCCCCAGGAGCCTCGACGTGTCTGAAGTTCGGGCGCTGATGGAAGAGGGCGGGGTGTTGGAACGCGCTTTCCTTGATCCGCCTTATGGGACGAAGCTCGGTGCGAAAGACTTCCGGGATTGGCTCGCGATGCTGTGCCTTCTACCGGATGACGAACTCGACGTCGCCGACTGGGTAGGCAACCCTGACGAAGCGCCCGAGCGCAGCGCGTGGAGTGACTACTTTGATGCGGGAAAGGAATGGTGGGGCATCTGGTGCCTGACCGCTTACAACCCGCGATGCCGCACGCTGTGTGTGCTGGCAGCAAGCACCACTGATTAAGACAAGAACCACGAATCGCTATGAGTTTCCTCTACTCCCACCCCGTCTCTGACGCCATCCGCGAACGCGTGCTGACGGAGCTGATGCACATCGAGCAGCAGCATGATGTGCGCGTGCTGTTCGCGTGCGAATCCGGCAGCCGTGGCTGGGGCTTTGCCTCGCCCGACAGCGACTACGACGTGCGCTTCGTCTACGTGCATCAGCCGGAGTGGTATCTGCGCGTCGAGCCGCAGCGCGACGTGATCGAATTGCCGATCAGTGATGAACTCGACATCTCGGGCTGGGAGCTGCGCAAGGCGCTGCAACTCATGCACCGCTCCAACCCGACGCTGCTGGAGTGGCTGGCGTCCCCGGTTGTGTATCGACAGGACACAGCGCTGGCCGCGCGCATGCGCACACTGGCGCCCACGTTCTTCTCCGAGCGCAAGGGGCGCTGGCATTACGTGTCGATGGCGGCGAAGAACTTTCGCGGCTATCTGCAGGGCGAGACTGTGCGCATGAAGAAGTACCTGTACGTGCTGCGCCCGCTGCTCGCAGCACAGTGGATCGACGAAGGGCGGGGCATCCCGCCGATGCGCTTTGCCGATCTGGCCGACACAATGGTCAGAGAGGCCGCGTTGCGAGAGGAGATCAACCAACTGCTGGCGATCAAGATGGAATCTGGAGAAGCGGAATACGGTGCACGCTTTCCGCGTATCCATGCCTTCATTGAAGAGGCGCTGGCGCAGGAAGATGTGCCTAGCGATTTCCGTCAGGCTACTGGCGACCCGGCTGCGCTGGATGTGTTTCTTCATGACACCGTGCTGGCGCGCGCACCCTGTACAACCTGACGCGCATTCCGTTGCGGGGTGCGCAAAGCAAAAAGAACAAACCATGAACACCCAATTACAACAAGCACGGCAAGCGCGACCCGCCGACTGCATCGAACTCGACGGTGCACAAGGTGAAGGGGGCGGCCAGATCCTGCGCACGGCGCTCACGCTGTCCATGCTGACCGGCACGCCGTTCGAGATCACGAACATTCGTGCCAAGCGTTCCAAGCCGGGTTTGCTGCGCCAGCATCTGACGGCTGTACAGGCGGCCATGCAGATCAGCGGCGCGACCGTGCAGGGCGCAGAAGCAGGCTCGCAGACGTTGCGGTTTACGCCGGGCAAGATTCGTGGCGGCGATTACCGATTTGCAATCGGTACGGCCGGCAGCTGTACGCTGGTGCTGCAGACCATCCTGCCCGCGCTTTGGTTTGCAGATGCGCCGAGTACCGTGTCGGTCAGTGGCGGCACGCACAACCGCGCTGCGCCACCGGTCGATTTCCTGATCCGGGCATGGCTGCCGCTGGTGGCGCGCATGGGCGTGACGCAGACGCTTGCGCTCATGCGTCACGGCTTCTACCCCGCTGGCGGCGGCGAGGTGATCGCGACGGTAGCACCATGCGCCGGCACGCTGACTGCGCTGCATCTGACCGAGCGTGGCGCCCTGCGGGCGCTGAGTGCGGAGGGCATTGTTGCCGGGGTGCGCGGTAGCGTGGCGCGCCGCGAGTTGGACACGTTGACTCGTCTCGTTCCGGGCATTGAGGGCACCGTGCGCGATCTCGGCAATGCTGAAGGCCCCGGCAACGCATTGGTCCTCGATATCGAATACGAGCACGTGACCGAGGTCTTTACGGGCTTTGGCGAGCGTGGCGTGACGGCCGAGACAATCGGCAAGGAAGTCGCCGCTGCCGCGCAGCGCTATCTGCAAAGCACCGCAGCGGTGGACGAATACCTCGCCGATCAGCTTGTGCTGCCGCTAGCCCTTGCAGGTGCGGGCAGTTTCACGGTGGTCACTGCGTCATCGCATTTGCTGACCAACATCGGTGTGATCGAGAAATTTCTGCCGGTGGAAGTGGTGGTGCGCCCGCTGGACTCGGGCGCTGCCCATGTTGAGGTGGCTTGAGCCGGCTCTCCCACCTCACTCCTTCTCCCTATGCACCGGAAACAACGCCGACAACACCTGCCGCGCCGTTCCGCGTAGCACACCGCTCGCATCCGGGTCGCCATACGCCAGTGCCGTCGCAAAGTTGCGTGCCTGCTGCAGCGTGACGTGCGGCGGCAGCGGCGGCACATCGGGGTCGGTCTTCACCTCCAGCACCACGGGGCGGTCTGCGTTGAGCGCTTCGTCCCACGCGCCGGCCAGTTGGTCGGGGTCGTCGACGTAGATGCCCTTCAGGCCGATCAACTCGGCAAAGCGGTGATACGGCACGTCAGGGATGTCCTGTGAGGCCGGGAACTTCGGGTCGCCTTCCATCACGCGCTGCTCCCAGGTGACTTCGTTCAAGTCCTGGTTGTTGAGCACCATGCAAATCCACTTGGGAGACTTCCAGCGCTTCCAATATTTCGACACGGTGATGAGTTCGGCCATGTTGTTCATCTGCATGGCACCGTCGCCCACGAATGCAATGACGGGTCTCTCCGGGTGCGCAAACTTGGCGGCAATTGCATACGGCACGGCTGCCCCCATCGATGCCAGCCCGCCCGACAGCGAGCCCATCATGCCGGGCTTGAACTTGAGATCGCGCGCATACCAGTTGGCACACGTGCCGGAATCGCTGGTGACGATCACGTTGTCCGGCAGCTTGGGTGACAGCTCCCAGAACACGCGCTGCGGGTTGACGGGATAGGCCGGTTGCAGCGCACGGTCTTCCAGCGTCTTCCACCAGCTTTCATTCCAGCGGGCAATGCGTTCAGGCCAATAGCGATCGGTCTTGCGCTGGAGCAGCGGCAGCAGTGCTCGCAGCGTCTGTGCGCTGTCGCCCACGAGGTTGACTTCCATCGGATAGCGCAACCCGAGCATGCCGGGGTCGAGGTCGATCTGCACACCGCGCGCCTGGCCTTCCTTGGGCAGGAATTCTGCATAGGGAAAGCCGGAGCCGATCATCAGCAGCGTGTCGCAATGGTTCATCAGTTCCCAACTCGGCTCGGTGCCGAGCAGGCCGATGGCGCCTGTCACATAGGGCAATTCGTCGGGCAGGACGGCCTTGCCAAGCAGCGCCTTGGCCACGCCCGCACCCAGCGTTTCCGCCACTGCTGCCACTTCTGCACTGGCCCCGAGTGCGCCCGCGCCTACGAGCATCGCCACCCGGCGGCCGCTGTTGAGGATGTCCGCCGCGCGTTCCAGATCGGCGGCTTGCGGGATCACGCTCGGCGCGCTGTAGCCCACGCCTGAGTGCACCGTGCCGTGCGCACGCGCCGGTTCGGTGTAGGGCATTTCCTGCAGATCATTCGGCAGCACGAGCGCCGTCACCCGGCGTTGCCCGATGGCGATGCGCACCGCGCGATCCAGCAGATGCCGCACCTGCGCCGGCATGCTGGCCTGGTGGACAAACGCGCCGGCCACGTCGCGGAACATCGCCGCCAGATCGACCTCCTGCTGGTAATGCCCACCGACTGCCGTGCGCGCCTGCTGCCCGGTAATCGCCAGCACGGGCATGTGGTCGAGCCGCGCGTCGTACAGCCCCGTGATGAGGTGCGTCGCCCCCGGCCCGGACGTTGCCATGCACACGCCCAGCTCACCCGTGAACTTGGCATGTGCAGAGGCCATGAAGGCGGCCATTTCTTCATGCCGCACCTGCACGAATTCGATCTTGCCGCCGGCCCGCTGCAGCGCACCGAACATGCCGTTGATGCCGTCTCCGGGGTAGCCAAAGATGCGCCGCACGCCCCAGTCGTACAGGCGGGCGACGAGGAAGTCGCTGACGGTGGCTTGCATGGTTTCTGTCCAGTATCAGATGGTCGTGTCGGTCAGCTTGCTGTTTCGGCGAGCAGCGCTTCCTTGCGCGCGGTCATGGGCTCCTGCAGCGACGTCAGGTCGACGTGCTGACGGACCAGCTTGGGAAAGAGTTCGGTCTCTTCTTCCTCCACGTGGTGTGAAACGTACTCGGCCAGCACCGTGAACTTCGCCGCGAA
Source organism: Ralstonia sp. Ralssp135 (assembly GCF_047304345.1). Classification (NCBI taxonomy): domain Bacteria; kingdom Pseudomonadati; phylum Pseudomonadota; class Betaproteobacteria; order Burkholderiales; family Burkholderiaceae; genus Ralstonia; species Ralstonia sp. Ralssp135. The sequence goes on along the minus strand of NZ_JBGLYZ010000022.1, from coordinate 8,598 downwards.
CAGATCGTCGCCCGCGTGCATGCCGCTCAACTGCTTGATCAGGTCCTTCGCGGTGGCGTGTTCGACCACGGCTTCGTCGACGAGGTCCTTGAACGCTTCGCCTCCGTTGTCGCGGACGAACGGGTAGAACACTTCTTCCTCAAGCTGCGTGTGCACGGTCAACTTTTCACATGCTTCGCGCACGATTTGCTCGCAGGCCGCTTTGTCTTTCTCTTGCTGGAACGTCTTGAAGAGTTTTTTCACCTCGCGGTGATCGTCCAGCAGCATCGACAGCACGGCGCGTTGTGCCACAGGGATTTCAGCTTTGTTCATGGGGGCTCTCCGGTAGGGGTTTCTGTTTTGATACGCCGTACCGTCGAGCAAGCGCCATGCCGTGCGCATGCCCTTCGGGGCGATGCGCTGCGGGCAAGCTTCGTGCTGACACGGTTGATTGCGTGCGACAGACGCCGCGCACATGCGTGGCCGCCGCACACCATCCTGAACGTCAACCGATTGATGGGAGGTAACTGCTATGCAAACCACGACAACCGGCACCACGCTGGGCACCGGCACTGGCACCGGTGTAGGAACCACCGCGGGCGTACGCATGCGCATCATTGGGCGCGCCGATACGGATTCGGTCGGCCCGGGCCCGGAACTGATGGCCGCCGATACGCTGGAGGGCAATCGCGTCGTCAATCTCAACGGAGAAGACCTCGGCAAGATCACCGACATCATGCTCGACGTGCAGCGCGGCCGGATCGCCTACGCGGTGATGTCGGTGGGTGGCTTCCTGGGCATCGGCGACAAGCTCTTTGCAGTGCCGTGGAGCGCCATGTCACTGGACGTTGACCGCAAGTGCTTCGTGCTCGACGCCAACAAGGACCGCCTTGAGGCTGCTCCCGGTTTCGATAAGGACAGCTGGCCCACGATGGCCGACCCGACCTGGGCCGAGTCCGTGCACGAGTACTACGGGTCGCGTCCTTACTGGGAAGAGTATTGAGCGCGCCCGGGCACGCCGTTCGCTTGCGTGTCGTCAGTCACGCTTGAAACAGGAGGGCGCCATGGAGAAAGGCAAGAAAGAGAAGCATCCGCACGCAGAAAAGCGTGAGGAACTGGTGGAAAAGGCCGTGGAAGATACGTTCCCGGCCAGTGATCCGCCCGCCACGGGCGGTATCACCCGCGTTGTCGACAAGGACAAAAACGCGAACGCACACCAGGACAAGCGCACCCACAACGGCAATCACCGGTAGCCGTCAGCCGGCACTGCCGCGCCCGCATTGCCCATTCGGCATGCGGGCGTTTTTGTTCCTGCCGCCCGTGTTGTCAACGGTGCGCCAGGATATTAACCACGTTGCCGAACGGATCGCGCACGTAAAAGCGGCGCACGCCCCAGGGCTCGTCAACGAGCGGATAGACGATTTCCAGGCCCAGCGATACGGCCCGCGCATGCACCGCATCCACATCGTCGACTTCCACCGACAGCGCCGGCACCGGCGTACCGTTTCCGCCTTCGCGGGCGATGCTGACCTGCGGCGTCATCGTGCTGGCGGTATCGGCAAAGGTGATGATCCAGCCGTGGTCCATCACCACTTCCAGATCGAGCAGTTCGGCATAAAACGCGCGGGCGCTTGCCGGGTCGGCGGCATGCAGGTTGGGGACGATGCGTCGGACGGCCATGCAGGGGCTCCTTTTTACCGATTCGGTGGCGGAATTCTAGTCACGGCTGTGACGCCGTGTTGGCATGCGCACGGGGCGCACATCACGTAAAGTGGCGGGCACTCGAACTACAGAGACACGCACGCCATGGAATTCCTGCAATCGCTGCTGGCACCCCGCCTGCAAAACGTTGAAACCTCCGCCATCCGTGAGCTGTTCAAGGTGCTCGGCAAACCGGGCCTGATCTCGTTTGCCGGCGGTTTTCCTGACTCGGCCCTGTTTGACGTGGAAGGCCTGAAGGCCGCGGCCGACAGCGCGCTCACCACCGACGCCGCCCGCGCGCTGCAATATGGCGCCACCGAGGGCTTCGAGCCGCTGCGCGAGGCCATCGTCACGCTGATGAAGGCACGCGGCGCCAACGTCGCCAACACCGACATCCTCGTCACCACCGGTTCGCAGCAAGGGCTGGATCTGCTGGGCAAGGTGCTGATCGGCGAAGGCGACACGGTGCTGACCGAAGCCCCCACCTTCCTCGCCGCCATTCAGGCGTTCAAGCTGTACGGCGCCAAGGTGGCCGGCGTGCCGACCGACGGCGACGGCCTGGATGTCGATGCACTGGAAAAGGTGCTCGCCACCGCGCGCCCCAAATTCCTCTACGTGATTCCCAACTTCGGCAACCCGAGCGGCGCGCTGATGAGCCTGGAGCGCCGCAAGCGCCTGCTGGACGTGGCGGTGCGCCACAACCTGCTGATCGTGGAAGACGACCCTTACGGCGATCTGTATTTCGATGCACCCCCGCCGCCGTCGCTGTACGCGCTGTCGCAGCAGACCGATGGCGCTCAGGGGCGTGTGATCTATCTCGGCAGCCTGTCGAAGGTGATGGCGCCGGGCCTGCGCGTGGGCTGGATGATCGCCTCGCAGCCGGTGCTGGGCAACGCGGTGATGGTCAAGCAGTTTGCCGACGCGCACACCTCCACGTTTGCGCAGGCCACGGCCGCGGCCTACCTGCGCAGCAATCGGCTGGACACCGTGCTGCCGCGCACGCGCGCCGCCTATGCCGAACGCGCCCACGCCATGGCCAACGGCCTGCGCGCGCTGCTGCCGGAAACCGAACTGACCTTCAACCGCCCGCGCGGCGGCATGTTCCTGTGGTGCGCCTTGCCGGGCCGCAATGCCGGCGATGTGGCCAAGGTGGCCATCGAGCGTGGTGTGGCGTTCGTGCCGGGTGCGGCGTTCTACCCGGTCGACCCGGATCGCTCGACGCTGCGTCTGTCGTACGCCACCTCGTCGCTGGCACAGGTGGAAGAGGGCGTGCGCAAGCTCGCACACGCCATCGGCGAGTTCAAGCTCGGCTGACCCCCCGGGCGCAGGCCGCGGTGGCAACGGCACACACCGACGCGCAGCAAGACCCCGCGCTGCTGCGCCGCCTGCTTCGCGCCAAAGACCGCATGGACGCCGCCTCGCACGAGGCGTGGCCCGTCAAGCGGCTGGCCGAAGTGAGCGGCGTGTCGGAGGCGCATTTTGCGCGCTCGTTCAAGCAGGCCTTCGGTATTCCACCGCACCGCTACCTGCTCACGCGCCGCATCGAGCAGGCCACCACCCTGCTGCGCGATACCGACCTGCCCATCATCGAAATCGCTTACGCCACCGGCTGGGAAAGCCTTGGCACCTTCGGCCGCATCTTTCGCGACATCACCGGGCAGAGCCCGAGCGCCCTGCGCCGCCACGCCCAGGCCACCGCGCCGCAGCAGCAACTTGATCGCGTGCCCGCCTGTGTGCTGAAAGCGGCGCAGCGGCCCGACCTTGTCACAGCAGTTTCGGAGAAGCGCCGCCAGCTGGCGGACGGTACAAATCCGTCACCCACCAACAACAAGGAGCGGTGATGAGCCAAGGGATCAATGTCGTCGGGCTGTATGTAGATGATCAGGACGCGGCGCTGGCGTTCTATGTCGACAAGCTCGGGTTTCGCGTGCACACCGATGTGCGCAACGGCCCGTACCGTTGGCTGACGGTGCAGCATCCGGAGCAGCCGTCGTTTCAGCTTGGCCTGTTTCAGCCGGGCCCGCCCATTCACGACGAGGCCACCGCGCAGACGCTGCGCGCCATGGTTGCTAAAGGCGCGATGCCGCCGCTGGTGCTGACCGTTGCCGATTGCCGGGCGACCTACACACAACTGCGCGAGCGCGGCGTCGAGTTCACGCAGGAGCCGGTCGAGCGCTTCGGCAGTGTCGATGCCGGCTTTCGTGACCCCGCTGGCAACGGCTGGAAGATGATCCAGGCCGCTGGGGGTGCAAAGTGAGCGCCCGCAACGCAATCCGCCAGTTCCATCGCTGGGTGTCGATGGCCTTCACGCTCACGGTCATTGCCAACTTTGTCGCCATGGGGCTGGGCAAGGGTGCGCAGCCGCCCGCGTGGATCACCTATGCGCCGCTGCTGCCGCTGGCGCTGTTGCTGTTCACGGGGCTTTATATGTTTGCGCTGCCGTACCTGGATCGGCGTGGCGGGCGGCGTTCGACCGGCGAGCGGGACACGCCCACTGCGGCGGTCTGAGCGCGGCGCGTGAGGCTCTGAGGCTCGATTGCCGGGCTCAGACAGTCGAGCGTGAGTGTCCGAGGCTCGTGCACCAAGCTCAACGCCCGGAACATGACAGTTCGAGGTCGAAAAAATCGGGCTCAGAGGGCCGAGCGCGAGGGGTCGGAGCCCGGACGCCGAGCCTTTGAGGCCCGAACGTCGACCTCGAAGCCCGGAGCGCGAGTGTTTGAGGTCGAAAATGTCGAGCTCAAAGTGTGGCGCACGAAGGTTTGAGGCTCGACCGCCGAGGTCCAGGCGCGGAACGCGAGGGTTTGAGGGCCGAGCGCCGGGGGGCAGGGTCGGAACGCGAGGGTTTGAGGGTCGAGCCCCGGGGTCCAGGGTCGGAGCGCGAGGGTTTGACGTCCGATCGCCGGGTTCAGAACCCGGCGCGTCGCGTTCCGCGCTTCGGCTTTCAATGGGCGACCGACGTGGCTGCAGGTTCATCGGCCGACGCTGCCCCATGCCGCCCGCCCATCCGCCACAGCACCACCGCCACCACATGGCACGCGGCGGCGGCCCAGCCCAGCATGCCCGGCCCGCCATGGGCCAGCGCCAGTGCGCCAACGCTCGACCCCAGCGCAATCCCCACATACACCGCCGATGCATGCAGCGACAGCGTGGTCGGCGACACATCGGGCGCAAGGCGGATCAGCCGCGTCGCTTGCGCCGGGCCGAAGCCCCAGCCGGCCATGCCCCAGAGCACGACCGCGCCGATGGCGATGGCGCCGGCCACCGTGCCGTGCAGCACCTGCGCCGACAGCGACAGCACCGAGAAGGCCAGCACGATGCCCGCGCTGCTCACCGCCAGCACGCGCGCCACGCCTGCGCGGTCGGTCATGTGGCCGCCCAGGCCTGTGCCAAGCGCCGCAAAGCTGCCGACCAGGAACAGCACGATGCCCACATGCTGCGGCGCGAACCCCAGCCCCTGCACAAAGAACGGTGCGACGTAGGTGTAGAACGTAAAGCCGCCTGCCGCCCACAACGCGGACACCGCCAGCGCACCCAGCATGCCGGGCCGGCGTGCCACGCTCAGCCGTTGCGCCAGCGTGGTCACGCTGTGCGGCAGGGCGCGCGGCAGGCCGAACGCGAGGCCTGCTGTGGCCAGCGCCGACAGCACGCCGCATGCGATGAACGTCGAGCGCCAGTCGCCTTGCGCGGCAATCCACGCCCCCAGCGGCACGCCGAGCGCCACCGCCACCGTGCCGCCGCCCGTGATGATGGCCAGCGCCGAACCGCTGCGCGAGGCCGGCACCAGCGAGGTCGCCACCGCATTGGCCGTCGGCAGAAACACGCCGGCCGCCAGCGCCAGCAGCACGCGCGCCGCCATCAACTGCCCAAAGCCGTGCGCGGTGGCTGCCAGCAAGTTGCCTGCCGCAAAGATGGCCAGCGCGCCGATCAGCACGCGGCGCCGGTCCACGTTGCCCAGCAGCGTCGCCATCACGGGCGAGCCCACGGCGTACGTGACGGCAAACACGGTGACGAGCTGCCCCGCCGCTGGCACGCTCACGCCCAGGTCTGCGGCCAGCACCGGCAGCAGGCCGGCGATCATGAAACCTTCAGTGCCGATGGCGAACGCGCCCAGGCACAACCACCACAGCGATGCCGGCATGGTCGGCTCCTGTCAGAAGAGGAAAACGAAGAAGAAAGCGGAATGGAGGCGGAGCGCGGAGGCTCCGCGAGGATCAGCGCGCGGTGGAGCTGGCCGTCTGGCCCAACAGCACGCTGCGCTCGTCGTCGGAGATGTCTTCGCGGCGGCGCGAGTAGGCGCGCTCGACCCCGGCATAGGTGCGCTGCGTGGCCGAGCGCGCGCCAACGGCTTCGAACCAGCGTTGCAGGTGCGGAAAGTCGTTCAAGTCCTGGCCGTGCCCGGCGTGCGGCACGATCCACGGATAGGCCGCGATATCGGCGATCGTGTAGTCGTTGCCGGCAATGTAGGGGCGATCGGCCAGGCGGCGGTCGAGCACGCCGTACAGGCGGTTCGTTTCCTTGGTGTAGCGCTCAATGGCGTAGGGCACGCGCTCCGGTGCATACACGTTGAAGTGGCCGATCTGCCCGGCCATGGGGCCCAGGCCGCCCACCTGCCAGAACAGCCACTTGAGCACTTCCATGCGGCCGTGCAGGTCGGCGGGCATCAACTGGCCGGTCTTCTCGGCCAGGTAAAGCAGCATGGCGCCCGATTCGAACAGCACCACGGGTTCGCTGCCCTCGGCCGGGTCGTGATCGACCATGGCCGGAATCTTGTTGTTGGGCGAGATGGCCAGGAACTCGGGCTTGAACTGGTCCCCCCGGCTGATATCGACGGGGATGACGCGGTGCGGCAAGCCGGTTTCGGCAAAGAACAGCGCCATCTTCAGGCCGTTGGGCGTGGCGCAGTAGTAGAGGTCGATCATGGCGGGGCCCTCGTGTTCTGTCATGTTGGTTGACAGATTATGTGGGCGAGTGGCCTTTTGTAATGTCCAAAAACTGGAATTTTCAGGTGACCACTCAGTGGCCGTGCGCCTGTGCGGGCTCCGCTGTTTCGCAAGCGCGTGCGTACCATTCCCAGGCCGCGGTGCCACACAGCACGCCCGTCGCCAGCGCCGACACGGCCAGCGCCGGAAGCTCAACCGCTGGCAGCCACGCGCCGCCCAGCACCACCAGGCCAACCACGTGCGCCGGGCGCAGCCGCCCGAAGATCGCCCACTTGAACAGCAGGTTGCCCAGCAGGTATAGCGCCGCACTGCCCAGCACCGCCAGCGTTGTCCCGTCATGGGCGTGGCCCACCGGATGCGCCAGCACGAACTCATCGGCCACCGCCCCGACGATGATGCCGGCCACCAGCACCACGTGGATGTAGGTGTAGGCCAGGCGTGCGAGCCGCCCCGGATCAGCCGAATGCGAGATGGTGCGCGCACCGCGCTCGGCAATCGTGTCGAAGTACAGCCACCACATCGCCAGGCTGCCGATGAACGACATCGCCATCGCCGCGATGTTTTCTGCGTTCCAGTCGAGCCCGGCAAACGTGGAGCCCGTCACCAGCACCGATTCGCCCAGCGCGATGATGATGAACAGCGAGCAGCGCTCGGCCATGTGGCCGCCTTCCACGTTCCAGTCGTTGGTGGTGGAGCGGCCCAGCCCCGGCGTGTAGAAGCCCATCGAGGGGCCAAGCCATTCGATGGTCAGCGCGATGATCCAGCAGGCCCAGCGCACGGAACCGTCCGACAGCCCGCCCGCCAGCCACAGCACGGCAGAGATGCCGAGCCACGTGGCGATGCGCTGGAAGTTGCGCCGCATGGGCAGCGACTCGCCGCGCACGGCCCACAGGAAGAACACCGTGCGCCCGAACTGCATGAACACATAGGCCAGCGCAAACGCCAGCCCGCGCGAGCCGAACGCCTGCGGCAGCGATGCCGAGAGCAGCAGCCCGCCCGTCATCAGCACGAGCATCAGCATGCGGATGGCGAGCTTGTCCGGGTCAAGCCAGTTCGTCACCCACGACGTGAAGATCCACACCCACCACACTGCCAGCATCAGCAGCAGCGCCTGCGCGCCGCCTTGCAGCGTGAAGTTTCCGATCAGCAGGTGCGAGAGCTGCGTCACCGCAAACACGAACACCAGATCGAAGAACAGCTCGATGTTGGTGACGCGGTGGTGGCCGTGGGCCCCTTCGGGCGAGGGGCGGAGATAACTACGGGGCATCGGGTGTCCTCGGTGCGGCTTGAAGTGCGATCAGGCCGACTGCATGCCCAGCGTGAGCGTGCCTGCGCCCACCATCACCGCGCCGCCCGTGTAGCCGAAGCGGCGCTGTGCGGCCACGCTGGTCAGGCGCTTGGCGAGCAGCTTGGCGGCCAGCGCGTACATCGACGCATTGGCCGCAGCCAGGATGACGAAGGTCGGCAGCAGGATCACGCTCTGCGAGAGGAAGGTCTGCTCAGCGGACATGAATTGCGGCACGAACGCGACGAAGAAGACGATGCTCTTGGGGTTCAGCGCGGTGACCGTCCAGGCGGAGAGGAAGCGGCGGCCGGCGGACTTCTGCTGCACGGGGATGGTGGCCTCGGGCGCATCGTCGCGTAGGCGGCGGGCGCTGAGGATGGATTTGATGCCCAGGTAGACGAGGTACGAACCACCGATGAGCTTGAGCGCCGTGAAGGCCGTGGCTGAAGCGGCGAGCAGCGCGCCCGCACCGGCAAGGGAAACGGCCATGGCGGTCGTGTCGCCTGCCGCCACGCCGGCAACGGTGCTCCACGCCGAGCGGCCACGGTTGGCCAGCGAATCACCAATCACCAACAGGATGGTCGGGCCAGGGATGAGCAGGATGATGATGCTGGCGCCGATGAAGGCCAGCCAGGTTTGGAGGGTCATGGGGTGGCTCGCTGTGTTGTTGGGGGGAGGGGGACACAGTTATCC